>NZ_KV788623.1:0-293410 GCF_001807365.1 Corynebacterium sp. HMSC06G04
GCAACACCCCTACCAACAAGCCGCTCTCAGCACAAACGAAGCAACTGGAGGACAAGGCGACACGGCCGTTCTGTCAGAATCTATTGATGGGGACAAAACCGGTGTGCGTCGAGCGAAATCCGATGGCATCTCAAAGGTTTCATGGGATGACGATTTTCCATTCGAGGTTCGGTTCCTCGCAGCGAGGTTCGAACCAAACGAAAGGTTCAGAACTAATAATGGTGGAACGGGTAAAGGCGTTTTACATCTGAATTTGTATTTTCCGCTTTTCCAAAATGAGTTTAAGTATTGGCAGGAGCAGTATGGTCACGCTCCGTATGAAGAAGTCATGGAAATCGTGAAATCTGCATACGAAAGTGAAGCAGTGTCCAAGGTGATGCATGGGAAAAAGCTGAATGGTGCTCGAACAATTAGTCCAGAGGCGCTAGAAGAAGCTGAGTCCCCCGTAGATTTGAGTATTTCTCAAACCGTAGTGAATGCTTGGCTAGGGACAGAAGCTCTGACTGCTGCGCTGTTGGGGCTGGTTAATGTTGAGTCGCGGATCGTAAATCGATTCAATGGGCGTCACTACATCAGGACCGGAGTTTAGACGTCTACTTGAATGGGAGTGTCGGGGCTGGTTCGACTGCATCGGTTGGTGTTGCAATTCGCCAGTAAGAATCATCGATATAGGTTTTAGAGCCCTCGAAGCTTTTCTCACACTTAACTAATCGCGTTGATAGTGAATCACCGTCTTTGGGGATTGGCAGGCCTAATTCGGCGGCAATTTTCTGGTGCTTGAGGTAATCTCCAAGGATCACGATCCCCTCAGGCTGTAGAGCAGAACGAGAGCCTCCGTTGTATCGAATACGCTTCATATAGTCCTTTTGCTGCGCGACAGTGGCGATGATGCCACGTGGGACTATGATGCCTTGAGCAATTCTGAACAATTCATTGAGGCGCTGAGCTCCGGAACTTGAAGAGAAAATCTTTGCTCGGTCGTCCTCGCTGAGTTGTAGGAGGGTGTTCGGCGGAAAAGCTTCGTCTAGGAAAAGCCATTGAATTGCGCTGCGACCAGCGGCGGAAATCGAGCGCTTGCCGTCGCGATTGCTGCCTCTAGTCAGAATTGAGTAATCGAGAAAAGCGAATCCCACTCGAAAAGTTCCCTGCTCATCGTCGGCATGGCAAAGCATTCCATGATGCCCGAGAGCCTCGATAGGGATCATCCAGCCAAACTTCTGTTTCGAGTACTTGCAGTCAACTTCGAAGCCCTCGATGTCGAAATCCATCACCTCACCGTCGCCGATAAAGCCGTCGAATTCTCGGCGAATGTTGATTTCGACTATTGAGCCGAGGTGAGCAGATTCGGTCTTACTGAGCTGGCTAATGGCGAAACGTCCAGTATGTTGACCATCATAAATCTGGTCGAAAGACTCGCGGAAGACACGTCCGAGGCGTTCTCCCGTGGGGTCTTGCTCTTTGAATGCAGCCGCTAGCTGTATAGAAATCGTGTCAGGTTGAATCTTGGCAATCACCTTGCCAATTTTAAATCAGACTCAGCTGGTTGACACGGGTTGGTGTTGCAGGTTCTAGAGACTTCGGAATTGGTTTCTTTCGCAGCGCGAACTTTATGCGTTCGCCGAGTGCCTTGGCCACCGGCGGAGGAAAGGCATTGCCAACCTGCCGCCATTGTGCGGTTTTCCCACCGGCCCACTTCCAGTCTTCGGGGAAACCTTGGATGACACCACCCATTCGTACCGTCAAACGCGGCATTTCTTGTTCGGGGTCTGTTGTGAAATCAGCAGCTGGCGGTGATTCGGCGATAGAGGAGCCCTTAATTCCGAGTTTCTTCCAGGCTTCTCGAGCACGCGTTGGCCCTACATCTGGGCCACCATGTTTTTTGCTTCCGCCCACAAGAGTCGGGCCCACTGTGTTTGCGTTTCGAGCCCAAGCTTCAGCTCCAGGCCAACCATTTTCTGCCATTAGCGGGAGAAGTGCTGTTCCCACCGGCATGTGTGATTTAACTACTTTCGGCCAGGCAAAATAGTTGGCAAATTCGTCCTTTAAAGCGACAAGGATGAACCTTGGTCGAAGCTGCGGCACTCCATAATCAGCTGCTTGGAGAAGTTTCCAAAAGGCGGTGTACCCCATTTCTTCAAGCTGATCGATTATTTGATCTCGGTAGGAGTCAAACCGTTTTTGACCGAGCCCTTTAACGTTTTCTAGAAGCACAGCACGTGGATCAATTTCGTTGATCAGACGTAGCGCCTGTGGAAAGAGGTCGCGTTCATCGTCGGCGCCAAGTTGCTTACCTGCTATTGAAAAAGGAGGGCATGGAACTCCGCCAGCAAATAGGTCGATTTTCCCTCTCCATGGCCTACCATCCAGGTTATGGACGTCCATTTCATGGACATTCCATTTTCCAAGAGGTCCTTCAGTTCCGCGGTTCTGGCGGAGAGTTTCAGCGGCCCAATTATCGATTTCGACGACCGCTGCGTGATGGAAACCTGCCTGTTCTAAGCCCAAAGCCTGGCCGCCAGCGCCAGCGCAAATCTCGAATGAGTGGAGGCGTGAGGTAGCCATCGAGCCGGTTCCTTTCTGAGCGTGAAAACGTAAACAATCATCGTGTGATAATGGTTTGATTAATAAAGTGTCTGTGTTGATTCTCTGTTGAGAGCATAGCGAGTTGGCGGACATTCCATATAATTTTACGAACGCTTGTTCCCTTAAGAGGTGTAATTGCATGAAAACGACGCGAGTGCCCTGGCATCGAGATGAGATCTTGGTAGTGGCTGCGATCGGGATCAAGTATGGGTGGCCGAACACGTCGCCGCGTTCGGAAATGGAAAAGCTCTCGAGTCTACTGCGTAGATGCGCCGTCCACCCTGAAATTGAGCCAGGTGAAGAGGACACGAAATTCCGTAATGTTAATGGAGTCGAGCGAAAATACTACGACTTATTAACTGCACGCCCAGGATATCCAGGAAACGCGACCAATGGTGGAAAAACTACTTATTCGATTGTTGAATACATGATTGAGCACCAGATGGAAGTCTTTGAAGCTGGAATTAAGATACAGCAAATGCTGGAGTCTGACACATACCGGAGTTTCGTTATCCCAGGCCTAAGAGTTTAAGGCTCGGAATGTCGGTCGGCGCCCACTCTAGTTCTTGGGCTTTGTCTGGGGTGACCCAGTGGGTAGCGTCGTGGTCGGTGAGGGCGAGGCCTTCGGTTGTCAGGTTGGCCTCGGTGGTGCAGCGAAAAGTAGTCAGCTCGATGGTGGCGAACTTGTACTCGTGCACGGTGGTGGTGACCTTCTCGCCGATGGTGGCTTCGATACCGAGCTCTTCGTGAAGCTCACGGGCGAGGGCTTGCTCGGGGGCCTATCTAGTTGGTCAAGTCCGCGGGTGGATTCCTTTCTTAGCTGTGACTAGAAGCAATAGCTTCTACCGCAGGGATATCTGCGGGAGCCCAAGTAAGATGCGCGGCCTCTGTGGAGGTAACCCATTTCGTATCGTCGTGGTCGGTGAGGCTGAGGTCGTCGGCTAGCAGGGAGGCGGTGGTGGTGCAGTAAAAGGTGGTGAGCTCGATGGTGGCGAAATCGTAATGGTGAACGGTTGTCGTTACCTTTTCACCGACGGTGGCTGAAATGCCGAGTTCTTCCTTAAGTTCGCGCGCGAGTGCTTGCTCTGGTGTTTCGCCGGGTTCGATCTTGCCGCCGGGAAATTCCCACATGCCAGCAAGGGAAGTGCCGGGCTTCTTGCGGAAGGCTAAAAGCTGTGTGCGTTCTTCATCGACGAAGACGGCGCCCACAACGCGAATGGGTTTAGACATGACTCTATTGTGCCTTGGATCTCGAAAACGTGTAGACAGCAGTCTGTAACTTAGCTAACATATTCCCAATGTTCGCGTAAAGGCTGTCGCGCGGGCTTGAATTTTGTATGCAAGCTTGAGGGGACGGTTTTACTGTGACTTCTACCGAATCGGTTTACTCCTCCCACCAGAGTCATGACGGGGAAATTCCGCAGCCTGGGGGACGGTGGAAACTCTTTTTATATAGCGCGATTGGCGCATTCGTATTCTTCCTGCCGGTGACGTATCAGGATAAGCGCTCTATTCCTTTGGACCACATGGTCACCATGGTGCGTGAGGGGATTCCGGCGGCGGTGCCGTGGATTATCTTTGCCTTGGCCGTGTACGGAACGGTGCGGAGTTTTATTACCGGCGCATTTAAAGAAAGCGCGCTTCAGGCAGTCTTTGCGGTGCTCAATGTTGTCGGTGCGGTGATCTCGTTTCTTATGGTCATCGACGCGCTGCCGTGGGTGCTCGGTGACGAGGACTTGGTGCCGTTCCTGTGGAACTCGATTGCCATTCCGGTAGGCCTCATCGTGCCTATTGGTGGTGCGTTCCTAGCGTTTCTCATTGGCTTTGGCCTGCTGGAGTTCGTCGGCGTGCTCATGCAGCCCATCATGCGACCGTTGTGGAAGACGCCGGGACGCTCTGCTATTGATGCAGTGGCCTCGTTCGTGGGCTCATATTCACTGGGAATTTTGGTCACGGACCGCGTCTACCAAAAGGGCGGATACACCGGGCGTGAGGCAGCGATTATTGCCACCGGCTTTTCGACGGTCTCTGCGGCCTTCATGGTCATCGTGGCCAAGCAGCTCGACTTGATGAAGGTATGGGGCACATACTTCATCGTCACGCTCATCGTGACTTTTGTGGTTACCGCCATTACCGTGCGGATTCCGCCGCTGCGCACCATTCCAGACGAGTATTTTGCGGACGCGCACCCAGATCCGGAAAAGCCGGTGGAAGGCTCGCGCATCAAAAACGCGTGGCGCGAGGCGATGTTGGCGCTACAACGCGCACCGTCGTTGTGGGAGTCCATCTGGGAGAACCTGCGCGATGGTGTGCGCATGGCGGCAGCAATCGTGCCGTCCATTATGTCGGTGGGTCTCATCGGACTGCTGCTTGCGCGCTTTACGCCCATCTTCGAGTGGATTGGCTACCTGTTCTACCCATTTGCGTGGGTAGCGCGGCTTCCGGAGCCGGTACTAGCGGGCAAGGGCGCGGCCATGGGAATTGCGGAGATGTTCCTGCCCGCCACCGCAGTGGCAGGCAGCGACAGCATGGTGCTCAAGTTCGTCATCGGCGTGGTGGCAGTCTCTGCCATTATTTTCTTCTCCGCATTGGTGCCGTGCATCCTGGCAACCAAGATTCCGGTGAAGCTGACTCACTTGGTCATCATTTGGTTTGAGCGTGTCGCGCTGACCATTCTTATCGCCACCCCGATTGCCCACCTGCTGTTTTGATAGGTTAAACCCAAGACGGGTTAGAGGATCTATATCGCTGGAGGGCAATGATGCTTATAGCCACTATCGCAGCTGAGGTAGCCTTTTGGCTTTGCTTAGTGGCTGGCTGCCTCTTGCGCTACGTGTTTAATCTGCGCAAACTCGGTTTGATACTTATGGCCGCGACCCCAATCATCGACCTGCTGCTCTTAGTATTTTTCTACGTGAGCCTGAGCCAAGGCGGTAGGGCCGAGTTCATGCACGGATTCGCGGCCTTTTATATTTCTTTCTCTGTTGTCTTCGGCAAAGACATTATTGGATTCGTAGACCGGAAGGTTTCTGGAGTTGCACCCCGAGAAAGTGCTCATGCGGACAGGCGCAGTTTCACAAAGTGTGTGGTTGCGAGTGCTGGCGCAGCGCTTTTGCTGCTCATAGGCATTGTGGTGACTGGCTTAGCGGGTAGCTTCTGGCTTGTCTACTGGCTCATCGCTGTTGCCTTTACTCCTGCTATGTGGTGGGGAGTCCAACGTTGGATGAGTAAGAAAGCTACCTGATAAACTGCACGGCCCGGGTAAACCCCAACGCCGTTGGCGTTTAGCTAGTGAGGTGGGCCGTCACGATGTCATCGATAAGCCGCGCGGCTGCTTTGGCGGTGCGGTTATCTATGTCAAAGGTGGGATTGAGCTCGACGACGTCCACCAGAGCCAGCTTGCCCGTCCGCGCAATTGCTACGGCCATGGCGCGGATACGCTCATAGCTCACGCCCAGAGATGCCGGGGCGGATACGCCCGGCGCGGTAGAAGCCGGCAGGACATCGAGGTCGATGGACAAGTGAACCTTGTCCTTGCCCTCGGTGGCGCGGGCTGCAAGTTCGCCGCACTCGGCCGGGGTGAGGTTGGTTAGCTCTTCATCCAAAGTGATGGCCACGCCGAGAGATTCGGCTTCATCAAAAAGCACCTTGGTGTTATTGGGGCGGGAGATGCCCAGCACGGTGTAATCAAAGTCATCGCTAAGCTCCGAAATCTGCTTGAACGGGGTGCCGGAGGTCGCCTGGTCCGCGCGGCGGAGATCGAAGTGGGCGTCGAGATTGATGATCTTGGTGGCGCCTACCGCGCGATACAGGCCGCGGTGGGAGCCGAAGGCGGTTTCGTGCCCGCCGCCCAGGATGATGGGGAGGGTGCCGGCCGCGACGAGTTCTTGCACCTTATCGGAAAGGGCGTCGTGGGCACCCTCGAGGTCATCGGCCTGTGTGGTGATCGTGCCGGCGTCGGCAAGCGCATGCTCATGGTGCACCGCCAAGGAGCCAAGCGCGGAACGCAGCGCGGCTGGGCCTGCGGCTGCACCCTGGCGCCCACCATTACGCAGCACGCCCTCGTCGGAAGCAAAACCCAAGAGAGTCACTGGGGCTGGGGAAGTGGCGGACTGATTGATAACGCTATGCCAGCGAGCATGCTCTGGTCCCGGGCCATCGGAGCGGCCGGACCATTCGGGGGCGGGGGTGAAAAGTTCAGCTGTTTCAGTGTTCATGGTCTTCGATGTTAGGTAAAACCGCGGCATGTGGCAGGAAACTCTGCCTACAATCACTAAGCGTGAGTACCAACAGAGTCCCCGCGGCGCGTCACGCGATGGAGATCCTCAAGCTTTTATCCACGATCGACGTCCCTATTTCTGCCGCCCGCATCCAAGGTGAGCTCAACCTGCCGCGCTCATCTACGTACCACCTGCTGGCGGAGATGGTTGATGCTGGTTTTGTAGCCCATTTGCCGGAGCATAAGACCTATGGCCTGGGGTTGGCGGCGTATTCCATGGCCTCGGCCTATGTAACGCAGCAGCCCTTGGTGCGCATGGCTACTCGGGACTTGGAACAGTGTGCGGCGCTGGTGGGTGGATCGGGGCATCTGTCACGTATGGCTGGATCGGAAATTTTGTATCTGCAGGAGGTGCGTGCGGCCGGGGCTACTTCCTTGGTGACCGAGGTGGGCGTGCGCCTGCAAGCACATAAGACGGCATCCGGGCGTGTGATGCTGGCGCATCTGCCTGATGCGGAGGTGCGCGCCGCCTTTGATACTGCGGGAGGTAGCGGCTTTGCCGCGTTGAAAGAACGCTTGGGTTTGGTAGCTGCACGCGGGTGGGACCAAGAGATTGAAGAAATTACTCGCGGTCAGGCCTCTGTGGCGGTACCCATCCTGGATCATTTGGACCGCCCAGCGGCGGCGGTGGCGGTGACGTATCCGGTAGGGACGCCGGATACGAAGGTAGACGCCGCTATTCGAGCTTTGCTGGAGGTATCGGACAAGATGGCGGCTAAAATGTACCGCAATCATAAAAAGTGAGGTAGCATACATTCATCGCGTTAGGCTGTCGCGCGACACATTGAAATTGTTGATCCCTTTTAAAGGAGTTTTTGCCATGCCTAACGCCTACCCAACTACCGTGACCGTAAATGTCGGCGCGCTGAGCATCGAGGACGTCGTTGCCGTTGCCCGTTATGGCGCGCAGGTGGAGATTGCTCCCGAAGCGCTAGCAGAGGTGGCCGCTACCCGCGAGCGCATTGAAGAACTCGCGCAGGATCCGACCCCCGTCTACGGGATTTCCACCGGTTTCGGCGCTTTGGCCCGCCGTCATATCCCGGAAGAGATGCGCGCCCAGCTGCAGCTTTCCCTGGTACGTTCGCATGCTGCGGGCACCGGCCCGGAAGTAGAAGAAGAAGTCATCCGCGCACTGATGCTGCTGCGCCTGTCCACCCTGTGCACCGGCCGCACTGGCGTGCGCCCCGTAGTGGTGGAAACGTATGCCAAGGCCCTCAATGCCGGCATTGTGCCGGTGGTGCGCGACTATGGCTCGCTGGGCTGCTCCGGAGATTTGGCGCCGCTTGCTCACTGTGCACTGGCCCTGTTGGGAGAAGGCGAGGTGCGGGTAAACGGCGAGCTGCAGGATGCGGGCGAAGCCTTGGCCGCAGCTGGCATCGAGCCGCTGCAGCTGCGCGAGAAGGAAGGCCTAGCGCTCATCAACGGCACCGATGGCATGCTCGGCCAGCTCTGCCTGGCCATTACTGACCTGCGCGCGGCCGCAAAGACCGCCGATATTGCCACCGCCATGACCGTGGAGGGCCTGCTGGGTACCCTCGTTGTCTTTGCAGATGACCTGCAGCAGTTGCGCCCACATCCGGGCCAGGCCGATGCCGCGGCCAATATCCTCCAGGTGGCCGAGGGGTCACAGATCTTGGAAGCCGCGCTCGAGGAGTTCAAGAAGAATCAGGTACAGGATGCCTACTCCGTGCGCTGCGCCCCGCAGGTCGCCGGCGGTTTCCGCGATACGTTGACCCACACTGCCCAGGTGGCTGAACGCGAGCTGGCTGCCGCGGTGGATAATCCGGTGGTGACCAAGGATGGCCGCGTGGTCTCCAATGGTAACTTCCACGGCGCGCCGGTGGCCTATGCGCTCGACTTCCTGGCAATTGTCACCGCGGATTTGGCCTCGATTTCCGAGCGCCGTACCGACCGCTTCCTGGACCCGGCACGCAACCGCGGGCTGAACGCATTTCTTGCCGACGACCCCGGTGTTGACTCCGGCCACATGATTGCCCAGTACGCCCAGGCCGGCATCGTGAGCGAAATGAAGCGCCTGGCCAACCCATCTTCGGCCGATTCCATTCCTTCTTCTGCCATGCAGGAAGACCACGTGTCTATGGGCTGGTCCGCGGCTCGCAAGCTGCGCAAGGCCGTCGATGGCCTGCAGCGCGTGCTGGCCGTTGAGATCCTCACCGCCGCCCGCGCCATCGACATGCGCGAGGGTGCCCCGGCTAAGGGAACCGGCGCGGTGATCGCCAAGCTGCGCGAAACCGTCAAGGGGCCAGGTGTGGACCGTTACCTCTCTCCGGAAATCGAGGAGACCGTGCGCCTAGTCAAGGAGGGCGCGCTTGTCGAAGCCGTCGAGAATGCTACCGGAAAGCTGCGTGGTTAATATGTCGACCATCTCTTGGCGCCCGCAATCTGAGCCCAACCCCTTGCCGTTTTCCCCTTTTAAAGCCAGCACGGTACCGCGCCCCATTGGATGGCTTTCCAGCGTGGATGGTGAGGGCCGCGAAAACATCGCGCCCTATAGTCAGTGGCAAAACCTCACCTTCGATCCACCCATGGTGATGTTTTCGGCCAACCAGTACCCGGATGGTCGCCGCAAGGACACGGTGCTTAACGCGGAGGAGACCGGCTGGTTCGTGTGGAATATGGCCACCTATGATCTACGCGAGGAAGTCAATAAATCCGCCCAGGTGCTCGACTATGGCGACAGCGAGTGGGACCGCCTTTCCGTAACCAAGGAATACGCGGACAATTACCGCATTCCCATGGTGAAAGAATCGCCGGTGAAGTTCGAGTGCCAGTACAAGACCACGCTGCGCGTGCCTGGTAATTCCAAGGTGGGCAGCATCGACCTCGTGGTGGCGGATGTAAAACCATCCATATCGATGAATCTGTCATCGATGAGGAAGGCAAGCTTGACATCCTCAAGATTTAGCCCATCGCGCGCATGGGCTACTTTGACTACACCGTGGTCACTGAAAAATTCGAGATGCGCGTGCCCGGCTCCGACGACGCCGCGCGCGCCGGACTAGAGGGCAGCGCGTAGCGCATCGGCCATAGCCCGCTGGCCCGCGTGGGTGGATCAAGCGGCGAGGAGGGCCGCAGAAAAGAGGGGGATAAACCGGCGCATGCAGGCCGTCATAGATCATCCCGCATGTGTCTCATATACGAGACAGTTAGGGCTAATGTGGCATGGTACACAGAGCTGTGTCACAGTACTTTATGACATGTGACGCTGAACAAGTCCTCGGGGACAGCCCCGGGATACCGGCCTAGGGGGCTTGGGAGGGCGTCGAAAAGCACAAGCGAAAGGAATCCTCACCATGTCTCAACCACGCGAAGTACGCGCACCGCGCGGAACCGAACTGTCCGCCAAGTCCTGGCAGACCGAAGCGCCCCTGCGCATGCTCATGAATAACCTCGACCCGGAGGTAGCCGAGCGCCCCGAGGATCTCGTGGTCTACGGCGGCACCGGCCGTGCAGCGCGCAGCTGGGAAGCCTTCGATGCCATCGTAGAGTCCCTTAAGGATCTCGAGTCCGACGAGACCCTGCTCGTCCAGTCGGGTAAGCCGGTCGGCATCTGGAAGACCAATGAGTGGGCACCCCGCGTGCTCATCGCAAACTCCAACCTCGTGGGGGACTGGGCCAACTGGGAGCACTTCCGTGAGCTCGAGGACGAGGGCCTCATGATGTACGGCCAAATGACGGCCGGCTCCTGGATCTACATCGCTACCCAGGGCATCCTGCAGGGCACCTTTGAGACCTTCGCGGCCGTAGCGAAGAAGCGTTTTGGCGGCACCCTGGCCGGCACTTTCACCCTGACCGGTGGCTGCGGCGGCATGGGTGGCGCACAGCCGCTGTCTGTCACCCTTAACGGTGGTGCCTGCCTCATCGTGGACGTTGATGAAACCCGCCTAAAGCGCCGCCAGCATAAGCGTTACCTCGATGAGGTTGTCACCGACCTAGATGAAGCACTCAAGCTGGTTCTTGACGCCAAGGAAAACAAGAAGCCGCTATCCGTAGGCCTGGTAGGCAACGCCGCCGAGGTATTCCCGGAGATTCTGCGCCGCCAGCGCGCCGGGGAATTTACCGTCGACATCGTCACCGACCAGACCTCGGCCCACGATCCTTTGTCCTACCTGCCTTCTAAAATCACCGTGGAAGACTGGCACAACGAGGCTAAGGCGGATCCAACCACCTTCACTAAGAAGGCCCGCGAGTCCATGGCTGCTCAGGTTCAAGCGATGGTTGAATTCCAGGATGAGGGCGCTGAGGTCTTTGACTATGGCAACTCCATTCGTGACGAGGCTCGCAAGGCCGGCTACCAGCGCGCTTTCGAATTCCCAGGCTTCGTCCCGGCATATATCCGCCCACTCTTCTGTGAAGGCTTGGGCCCATTCCGCTGGGCTGCCCTCTCCGGCGATCCAGAGGACATCAAGGTCACCGACCAAGCACTCAAGGAGCTCTTCCCAGACAACGAGCACCTGCACAACTGGCTCGACGCAGCAGAGGAGTACGTCGAGTTCGAGGGACTGCCGGCACGTATTTGCTGGCTGGGTTATAACGAGCGCCACAAGGCCGGCCTGCTCTTCAACGACCTGGTGCGCGAGGGCAAAATCAAGGCTCCTATTGTCATCGGCCGCGACCACTTGGACTCCGGCTCCGTGGCCTCCCCATACCGCGAGACCGAGGCGATGCTCGATGGCACCGATGCCGTGGCCGACTGGCCACTGCTTAACGCCATGACCGCTGTGTCTTCCGGTGCTACCTGGGTGTCCCTTCACCACGGCGGCGGCGTGGGCATGGGCCGCTCCATCCACGCGGGCCAGGTCTCCGTGGCCGACGGCACCGAGTTGGCCGCCGCCAAGCTGCGCGCGGTCCTCACCAACGACCCGGGCATGGGCGTTATCCGCCACGTCGATTCCGGATACACTCGCGCGAAGGAAGTAGCTGATGAGCGCGGCGTACGCATTCCGATGGAATTTCGAGCTCGCGACTAGCAGACGGCACCACATACGGGTTGGTCAAACCCAGAAAGGACGCTTTAGATGAGCACCCTGTTTACTGGAATCTCCGAATTACACACGGTTAGTGAAGCCGGAACGCTTGACGACGCCGCCATCGTCGTCACCGATGGTGTGGTTTCGTGGGTGGGGCAGCGGTCTCAAGCACCGGCCGCTGACGACATCGTGGATTGCGGTGGGCGAGCAGTTTTGCCCGGTTGGGTCGATTCGCATACCCACATGATTTTCGATGGAGACCGCTCCGCCGAATTCGAGGCCCGCATGAGCGGTGGCTCTTATGAAGCAGGCGGCATTGCAGTCACTATGGATGCCACTCGCTCTGCTGGCGAAAGCCGACTCGAGCAGCTTCTGGTCGAGCGCATTGCAGCGGCCCGTCGAGGCGGTACTACGACCGTCGAGACAAAGACTGGGTACGGCCTCAACACCGAATCCGAAGTGCTAGCTGCGCGGGTAGCATCCAAGTACGCAGATGACGTCACTTTTCTCGGCGCGCACCTTGTTCCACCAGGCGCGGATGCTGATGACTATTTGGATGAGGTCGTAGGCCCGATGCTTGACGGCGTCGCAGACTATGCGAATTGGATTGACGTGTTCTGTGAGCGAGGCGCGTTTGATGAGACGCAGTCTCGGCGGGTTCTTGCTGCTGGTAAGGAACGTGGCTTAGGCGTGCGTGTACACGGTAATCAGTTGGGTGAGGGGCCCGGTGTTCAACTCGCGGTTGAGCTGGATGCCGCTTCAGTCGACCACGTTAACTATTTGAGCGATGCCGACATTGAGGCTTTAGCCAACTCCGAGACCGTCGCTACCATGCTTCCTGCCTGCGATCTTTCCACTCGCGAGCCGCTAGCTCCAGGGCGTCGTCTGCTTGATGCAGGCGCCACCGTTGCTATCGCTTCTAATCTGAATCCGGGAACGTCTTATACCTCCTCGATGAATTTTTGTGTTACTACGGCGGTGTTGCAGCAGCGTCTATCTCTAGACGAGGCTGTCCGAGCAGCGACGTTTGGTGGCGCTAAAGCTCTTCGCAGGCACGATGTTGGTGGAGGCCTAGATGCGCAGGGGCGTCCGGCAAAGGGCACGATTGTTGAAGGCGCTGCGGCCGATCTTCATGTGCTCGATGCACCGAGCGCCATTCACCTGGCTTATCGCCCGGGTATGCCCATGACGTGGCGTACGTTTGTCGCAGGAAAACCTGCGTTCTAAAGGTGCTCGGCGATGGCATGTGCCATCGCTGACTGCCCTTCATGGGTGGGATGCATGGGGTAGGCCCCAGTTTCCGTCCCTGCGAGGTCGACCCAACGCTCCGCAACGGGGGCGCAGCCGGTGTGCAGTTCGGTGCCCGGTGGCACGATGAACTGCGCGCCGGCGCGGTGGGCTGCTTGCTCGACTTCCAAGTTGATCTGCGAAATCTTTTGCATCAGCCAAAGACGGTCGACGTCGCTGACTTTTTCAATCGCGGGGCAATTGCTTTCGTTATCCGTCGCTGCAAGAAGTGGCATATAGGCGGTCGCGAAAATCTTGGCCTGTGGGGCCTTGCGGTGGATGCCGGCGTAGACGTCGTCTAGCTTGGCAGGCAGTGCCGCCAGGGCTTGGTCGATCTCCCCGCCGTGGAGCTCGGCGCAATTCAGGTCGCTGGTGTTCATGGCGCAGCTTGTCAGCACGCCGAAGCCGGCGTCATTGCCGCCGATGGACAAGGTGATGATGTCGGTCGTGGTGTCCACGGCGTCCAACTGCGGTGGAAGGTCCGCACGTGGCCCCAGGACGTGGTCGGTTAGGGCGCCTTGGCACGTGACGTCGTCAAGCGCGAGCCCCTTCATCTGCTGTAACTGTGACGGATAGTTGTCGCTCGCCCGTGCACACCATCCTGGCCCGGTGTGTGGGGCGCCGCGGGTGCCCATCGAGGCATAAGAGTCGCCCAACGCGACGTAGTGCAGGGCGTCGCTAGTCTGCTCGTCCTTGCCTGTCTCTTCTTTTGCTGTGTCGCAGGCGCCAAGGCTGAGCGCTAGGGCGGTGGTTGCCAGCGCAGCCAGCGTGGCGTGGCGCAGGTGGTGCGGCAGGAGGCGAGCGGAGACGGTCATGGGCGTGATTGTACGCAAATGCGGGGGGAAGGTTGACTATGCAATTGGGTGAGTGTGACCGTTAGGTAATGGGATAGATGGTGTGTTTGTTGGCACCTTTAAAGCGCTTTTAGCTCGATCGATGGCGGTAGGGGGTTTGTATAACGTACTGTGGAGCAAGCAATGAGCATTACCGATAACGCCACCGGCGGCGTGAACGAGCCGGAAGAAATCAATAAGTCGGAATCTCAGGAAATCTCGCAAGGTGAAGTTGAAACCACCGGGGCTGCGAATAACCCTGAGGACACCGGCGCTGAAAATACTTCAGCCAATGACAATTCCCAGGGGTTTGCAACTCTCGGCCTGCCTGACGATGTTCAGCACGCCGTTGCGAAGGTCGGCTTTACCCAGCCATCCCCAATCCAGGAACAAACCATCCCGATCCTGATGGAAGGCCGCGACGTCGTGGGCCTCGCCCAGACGGGTACCGGAAAAACCGCAGCTTTCGCGCTGCCGGTTCTATCCCAGGTCGACCCAGAAGTACGCCACCCACAGGCACTGGTTCTCGCCCCAACGCGTGAACTTGCCCTGCAGGTTGCGGACTCCTTCCAGTCCTTTGCTGATCACCTGGGTCGCATCGAGGTGCTGCCAATCTACGGTGGTCAAGCATACGGCATTCAGCTTTCTGGTCTGCGCCGTGGCGCCCAGATCATCGTCGGCACCCCGGGCCGCGTCATCGACCACCTAGAGAAGGGCTCCCTGGATATTTCCCAGCTGCGCTTCCTAGTCCTCGACGAGGCAGATGAGATGCTGAACATGGGCTTCCAGGAAGACGTTGAGCGCATCCTGGAAGACACTCCGGAAGAAAAGCAGGTCGCGCTGTTCTCGGCAACGATGCCGAACTCCATCCGCCGCCTGTCTAAGCAGTACCTCAACGATCCTGCTGAGGTTACTGTTAAGTCTGAGCGCCGCACCAATGACAACATCACGCAGCGCTACCTTTTGACCCCACACCGTCAGAAGATGGATGCCTTCACCCGCATCCTCGAGGTCATCGAGTACGACGCCATCATCGTCTTTTGCCGCACCAAGCACGAGACCGAAGAGGTCGCTGACAATCTGCGCGACGCTGGCTATAACGCGGCTGCCATTAATGGCGACATCGCCCAGCAGCAGCGTGAGCGCACCGTTGACCAGCTCAAGGATGGCCGCTTGGACATCCTCGTGGCTACCGACGTCGCCGCTCGTGGCCTGGACGTTGAGCGCATCACCCACGTGGTCAACTACGACATCCCGAACGACACCGAGTCTTACGTGCACCGCATTGGCCGTACCGGCCGTGCAGGCCGTACCGGTGAGGCGATCCTGTTCGTCACCCCGCGTGAGCGCCGCATGCTGCGCTCCATCGAGCGCGTAACTAACGCCCGCCTCGAGGAAATGGACCTGCCTTCCGCTGACGAGGTCAACGAGAAGCGCAAGGAAAAATTCCTGGCCAAGATCGGCGAGTCCCTGGGTGAGAAGCAGTTCGAGTTCTTCCGCGACATGGTTCGCGAGTACTCTGCAGCGAACAACGTTGCCATGGATGACATCGCCGCAGCGCTTGCAGTCCAGCTGCAGGGCGGCAAGGACTTCCTGCTCAAGGAGCAGCCAGCGCCGAAGCGCGACCGCCGTGACCGCGACCGTTTTGATCGTGGGGATCGCCGCGACCGCGGTGGACGTGGCGGCTTCCGTGACCGCGACCGCGATCGTGACCGTGGCCCGCGCCGCCCGGACGGTGACTTTGAGACCTACCGCCTGGACGTCGGCAAGCGTCAGAACGTGCGCCCAGGCGCCATCGTCGGTGCGCTGGCCAACGAGGGTGGCTTGTCCTCCAAGGACTTTGGCCGCATCACCATTGCAGTGGGCCACACTCTGGTTGACCTGCCGAAGAACCTTGACCGCGCAGTGCTGGACCGTCTGAAGGACACACGCATCTCCGGCCAGCTGATTAACATCGCCAAGGACACCGGCCGCCCGCCGCGCCGCGATGGCGATGACCGTGGCGGACGCGGCGGCCGTGGTGGTTACCGTGATGATCGTCGCGGAGGCCGTGGGCGCCGTGACGACCGTGGCGGACGGGGTGGCCGTGGTGGCTACCGTGACCGTGATGACCGTCGTGGCGGTTGGCGCGACTAACACGCGCAAAGCGTTACCGCCGTCCTTTTTCTTCCGCGGTACCTTAGAGGTGCAGCAAACCAGGGAGAATGGGGGGACGGCGGTTTCGCCGTTTTAGCGCAACTTCAAATGCTGTATGCCCGCGATGATGCCTTCGCGCCATGGGGCATAATCGTGGCCGCCGACGAATTGGCGCGATACCTGGTGAGGTGACTGCAAGCAACGCGCGAACTCTTGATTGACACTGCCCATGGAATCCTTTTTCGTGGGGGTGCTGGAACTCAATGCGGTCTCTAGGGTGCCAATCTCATGGAAGATTCGCCGCGGTGGCCCGGCAAGCGGCTTTTGCCAAGCCGCAAGTTCTTCTGGATCAAACCAAAAGGACGCCGACTGCACGATGGCATTTTCTACCAGGTCCGGACGCCTGCGCACGGTGCGAGCGGCGGCGAGCCCGCCGAAGGAAGCGCCGGCGATGGCGGTGTCCGCAGGTCGCATATTTACCCCGAGACCATGCAGCCAGGGAAGCAACTGATCGGCGAGAAAAGGCTCAAGCACCGCCGCGTTGCACAGCAAGGTGCCGCGGTCTTGCGCATTCGTGGTGCTGAAATATGCGGTGCTGCACTGCGGCGCGAACGGGTAGGAGTTTACGTACCTGTTGCCATCTGTGAGCAACAGAAGCGAAGGGCCGCCGGTGATATCAGCCCAGGCCTCCACACTAAAGCGGTGGCCGTCGGGGGCGGCAATATCGAAAAGCGTGTGGTGTTGGGGCTTGCGAACGGGATAAGGCGCGGCCGGAACTTCACCAGACGCTGGCACGCGCAGGCAAGTAAGGTTTCCCACCCTCTCGGATTCTTGGTCGAGTGCTGTGGCAGTTTCAATGTGTTTAATCCATTGCTCCCGT
This sequence comes from Corynebacterium sp. HMSC06G04, assembly GCF_001807365.1. Lineage (NCBI taxonomy): Bacteria > Bacillati > Actinomycetota > Actinomycetes > Mycobacteriales > Corynebacteriaceae > Corynebacterium > Corynebacterium sp. HMSC06G04. The sequence continues at coordinate 16,990 of NZ_KV788623.1, forward strand.
TCGGTTGAAATTGGCTTGTCTGCAGGAATTAGCCCGGCACTCATTACGAGACCGCGCGGTAGCGCGAAAGCGCCGACGAACCAGTCGCGGTAAGGCCGTAGCCGGAAATGCTCGAGGTCTTCGCGATGGACGTGAGTGATTGTGTCGAAGAAAACGTAAGCGTCGTGAGGCGAAGCGATGAGTACAACCGCTTGGTCATCGGTGTGCGAAAGCACCTGGTAACGCGCATAGACCTTTTCGGGATTAACTTCGTCCCAATCGAAATCAATGCGCTGAGCTGCACTAAGAAGGCTAATTTCGGATAACATAACGAGTTAGTATAGCATCACCTAGATAAATGATGGGTTACTTTAGTTCGGTGGGAGGTTTGCCTCGTGCTCACAGTTCGGCGTATTGCCGTCTTAGTGCTGACCTGCGCAATTCTTGCCTTGTTGTGTTTTGCTTCTTTAGCTATCGGTTCATCCCACATTCCGCTAGCCAACGTGTGGCACTTGCTCCTTCATCCTGATGGCTCCGGTGAAAGCTACAACGTCAATGGGTTGCGTCTGCAGCGGACGGTGGTGGGCGTGCTCGTGGGACTAGCCCTTGCAGTCGCAGGTGCAGTAATGCAGGTGATTACTAGGAACCCGATGGCAGACCCAGGCTTACTGGGCGTCAACTCTGGGGCTTCGCTCGCCATCGTGGTGGGTGCGTGCTTGGGTAGCGCTGATAGTGCCCACATGCAATTTCTCCTCGCTGCGGTGGGCGCGGCCGGCGCTGCGACTTTGGTGTACTTCGTTGGCGGTGCCTCGCCCGTGCGGCTGGTGCTCGCTGGCGCCGCCTTTTCCGCCGCGTCCGGCGGCGTCGTTTCGGCACTATTGTTGTTGCGCGAAGATGCATTTCAAACGTTTCGCTACTGGGACGTGGGCGCGCTAACTCGCAACGACGTCAACCTGTGGTGGTTTGCGGTACCGCTCGCCGCTGGGCTCGTCATCATCTTTGCAACGATCCCGCAGCTTTCAAACATGGCGCTTGGCGACGACGTCGCTGCCGCCTTGGGCACCGATGTGGTGCGAACCCGAGGCCTTGCCTTGGTGGGGCTGACCTTGCTTTGTGCTGCCGCAACTGCGATTGCTGGCCCCATCAGCTTCGTGGGGCTCATGGTCCCACTGTGGGCGGGATGGCTGATGGGCTCACACCTTGCCTGGACCATCTCCTTGTGCTTGGTATTCGGACCGTGCTTGATGCTCACTGCAGACATCCTGGGCCGCGTCATCGCCAGGCCCTCCGAGATCCCAGTGGGTGTCCTTACTGCCTTTGTCGGAGCGCCCTTCTTGTTCTTTATGGCAACTCGAATGAAGACTCGGAGCTGACATGTCACACCTAATACAGCGAGGTGGTCTGCCGAAAGGTCAGTGGCGAGTAGGAACGGGGAAGTACTCGGTCATTGTCCATTTCCGCAGTTGGGGCGTTTGTTTAGCATGTTCCATACTTCTATTGGCATTGAGCCTTGTCGCTTTACGCGTTGGTACCGCTAGTTATGGATTTGCGGACTTGTGGGAAGTTCTTAGCGGAGGCGGGGAAAAGCGCGCTCGCTTGGTGATAGTGGAGTGGCGTCTACCGCGCATCCTTGCGGGCATCGTGGTAGGAGCGCTGTTGGGTATGTCGGGTGTTGTTTTCCAAACGATAACTCGCAACCCCTTGGGCAGCCCGGACATCATCGGGTTTTCCATGGGCGCACAGACGGGAATCTTGGTGAGCGTCCTCGTCTTTGGCGGCAGCATCCTTGGTTCTTCCTTCGCGGCAATGGTGGGCGGAACCCTAGCCGGGGCAGTGATCTTTGCTTTGTCCAGCAAAGGAGGCTTTGGCGGTGTGCGCCTGATTTTGGCCGGCATCGCGCTGTCGGCGATGCTGGGCTCTTTAAATCGCTGGCTCCTGCTCCAGGCCGATAGCGATGCCGCCTATGGCGCGGCTCGTGCTATTACGGGAACGCTTACCGCAGTCGAGTGGAAGGAAGTGACCGTTGCTCTCGCCGCTGGCGGGGTGGTGATGCTCCTCCTGCTGTGTGCGCAGCGCCAGCTGCACCTTTTAGCACTGGGGGAGCAACGCGCTAGCACACTCGGTATGCGCGTTAACACGGAACGCGCTTGGTTGGTTATCTTGGCAACGCTCATGGTCGCCATCGCGACTACAACCGCGGGCCCCATCGCGTTCATTGCGTTACTAGCTCCTCATATTTCGAAACAGCTTACCGGTTGTAACACCCCAGTTGTTCCGGCGGCTGCCGTCGGATCAACGTTGCTCCTAGGCGCCGATGTCATGGGGCAGGTCTGGGCTTCCGAACTACCCGTGGGAGTCATCACTGCTGCAGTAGGCGGGTTTTACTTTTTCGGTCTGTTGCTGCGGAAGGAAACAAGATGAAGACAAAACTAAAGCTGAGCGAAGTGCGCACTACCTATGGCAAGAACGTGATTTCTGAATCGGTGACGCTGGAGATTCCGGCAGCGGAATTTACCGCAATCATTGGTCCAAACGCCTGCGGCAAGTCAACGCTGCTCAGTGCCATCGCCCGATTACACAAGCCTGACGAAGGCTCCATCGTGCTGGATGGGCGGGAAGTCTATGCCACCGCGCCCCGGCAACTCGCGCGAAGGCTTGGGCTGCTGCCGCAGGATGCCAAGGCGCCAGAGAAGATGACCGTGCGTGAACTGGTGGCGCATGGCCGCTCGCCACACCAAAGCCTTTTCCGCCAGTGGTCGAGCGCGGACCGTGAAGCTGTAGATCTGGCCATGGCACAAACTGGTGTTGCCGACTTGGCAGATAGAGAGGTAGATGCTCTTTCAGGCGGCCAGCGCCAACGCGTCTGGCTTGCACTCGTGTTGGCTCAGCAGACTGAGACCATCCTGCTCGATGAGCCGGTGAGCTTTCTCGACCTTGCACATCACATCGACATCTTGGAACTGTGCCAGAAGTTGTGCAATGAAGGCCGAACGGTGGTGGCGGTCTTGCACGATCTCAATCTTGCGCTGCGCTATGCCTCCAATCTGGTGGTCATGAAAGACGGAGCCGTCGTGGGGCAAGGGCCGCCTCGTGAGGTGGTCACTGAGCAGCTGCTCGAACATGTCTACGGTGTGCGCTGCCTTGTCACCCCAGACCCACTCACCCACGAGCCGATGGTCATTCCCAGGCCGCGGTTGAAGCCAAATTCCTGATCTCGAACCCCTAAACAAAGTCCATCCGATTTCTCAAGGAGAAAAATTGAAACGACATCTCAACGCTATTACGGCGCTAACGGTTGTATTAGCTACCAGCGTGGCGCTTGTTAGCTGCAGCAGCCAAGACGCTGGTGAGCAGGAAAGACCTGAGGCTCAGACGCAAGCGACGCAGACGGGGCAGTGGCCCCGCACCGTAGAAACCGATGACGGCAACCTCGAGATTGAGGCACAGCCACAGCGCATCGTCTCGACCTCGACGACACTGACCGGTTCGCTCCTCGCCCTAGACGCGCCCGTCGTGGCCTCGGGCGCGACCAAGCCCAATATCGAGGGATTGTCCGATGATCAGGGCTTTTTCAATCAATACTCGGAGCAGGCCAAAGCTAAAGGAGTTGAAAAGCTGTGGTCGAATTCTTCACCAAACCCAGAAGACGTTCTGCCTTACGAGCCGGATCTAATCATCGTTTCAAAAAATGGCGGCGATTCAGCCTATGACCAGGTGGATCAGCTGCGGAAGATCGCGCCAGTGATGGTGGTGGATTATACGAAGGCCTCGTGGCAAGACGTCACGACCATGCTGGCGAAGGCAACCGGCAAGGAGGACAAGGCCAAACAAATTCTTGCGGACTTCGACCAGAAAGTGGACAAGGTCGCGAAATCCATCAAGGTCCCAGATCATGCGGTGTCGCCGCTAACCGTCTTTGGAGATGGCTCGGGCGCAGCTGCACTGACGCACAAGGCTGCGCAATCGCAGCTCCTGGAAAGACTTGGCTTCACGCTGACGGATATCCCTGAGCAAGTAAAGGGTGATACTTCGATGGGCAAGTCGCGCGGCGACATCGTCCAGCTGTCCTTGGAAAACGTGCAAAAAGGTCTGCCAGGCGAATCTTGGATCGTCGTCGCTGGCGATAAGAAAACCCAAGCGACAATGGAAAAGGAACAAGCCTTCAACACTTCACCGGCATATAAGAATAAGCAGGTCTACTTTTTGCCAGGGGAGACCTTCCGCCTTGATTACTTCTCCGCGCAGCTGATGCTCGATTCCCTGGCCAAGCAGTTTGCTGAATAAGCGCAAGGCCCCAACAGCAAAAATAGGCCGCGATCCCCACGGATCGCGGCCTATTTATGCTGTTGGCTGATTAGACAAACATCAAGATTGCGCAGATCATCCACAGCAGGTTGAAGATGCCGGAGAAAGCGGAAAGCTGCTTCTTCAGACCTTCAGCGTCCATGTCTTGGGCGCCGTCGAGAGCAGCGAGGGCCTTCTTCTGCTTCGGCACGATGAGGAAGAACAGCAGGCACCAAGCGATAACTGCCAGCAGGATCGCGATGTGGAACTGGACTGCGGACTTGTAGGCTTCGAGGTCCGTCAGGAAGACAGCGACGCCCAGAACCGGCACGATGGCGGAGATGTAGCCATAAGTGTTGGTGATCTTGTGCAGGATGCGCGCTGCACCGACTGCTACGTGCTCACCATTGGTGGCGCTAAACATCTGACCAGGGAAGGCAGAAGTTGCCACGCAGACCGGGCCGATGAGCAGCACTGCTGCGAGGACGTGCAGAATTACTAGAAGACTAGTCATGGAGGCCTTTCACTTCAGTTTGGGGTTCGCAAGAAGTTTAGTCAGTGGTGAGCTGGAAATCGAACCGACACTGTCTGCGCATTACCCGTACATCCGCAGCTGGAAGGGGCAAATCATATTTGCGTGCCACGGCCGCAAGCCGGCGGGAGTAGTCGCAGCGGTTGGCAGGCGGTAGCCACTCGGAAGGTAGGGAATCGGACTTGTCCTGGTTGAGATCTTTTGCAGTTGCCACCAAGTTGAGCGGGTCATTGGCAAAGGCTGTCTTGCGCTGCCTATCCCAGCGGAAGGCGCCCATGTCCCACGCCGCTGAAAGGGGGAAGACGTGGTCGACCTCAACGGAGGCTGGGTTGTGTTTACCCGAATAAGGATCGTATAGGCCGAAGGCGGTGGCCTGGGCATCTCGTACATTGTCCTTCGTATCGGGTAGCCAGCCGCCGAAGGCTTCGCGTTCGTAGCCGATGATGCGAACTCGCATATCTGCTTTCGCCACGCCCAAGGGCGGGCCCGGCAGGAAGTGGTTTAGGCCCCACAACGCAGTAACCGCGCACAGCCCGGCAAGAAAATAGTGCTTCATAGACTATTTAGACTTGTGCCGTGCTGTGCGCGGTTCCCGGTGGGGAGATATAAGAGTGGCTTAGTTTTGTACCTTCTCTGCTGCTTCCTCGAAGCCCAAGTTTTTGTTGTTTTCAACAAGCTTGGCCAGCTGGGAAGCTTCCTCGAACTCGGTGACGACCTTGGTATCTGGTGCCTTGGTCACTAGGGAGACCACGACGGTGACCACTAGGGAGATGGCAAAGCCTGGGACCAGCTCGTAGAGGGCATCGGAAAGCGCAGACATGCCCCAGCCGACAGCTACGATGGCACCGGTCACCATGCCGGCAATCGCGCCGGTGGAGTTCAGGCGCTTCCAGTACAGGGACAGCAGCACCAGCGGGCCGAATGCGGAACCAAAGCCGGCCCAAGCGAAGCCGACCAAGCCCAGGATGGAATCGGAAGGATTAATCGCCAGGACTGTCGCGATGATGGCAATGGCAACCACAGCCGTACGCGATAGGTTAATGAGAACGTCCTGGGAGGGCTTTTTCTTTGCCACGATCATGAACAGATCCTCGATCAGAGAGGTGGAAACCACGAGCATCTGTGAGGACATGGTGGACATGATGGCGGCCAGAACCGCAGTAAGAACCAGACCTGCGAACAGCGGGTGGAACATGACCTGGGCCATGTCAAGGAAGATGGTTTCGTAGTTTTCCTGATCGGTAATGGCGTGATCAGTGTTGGTGAAGAATACCGTGCCGGCCAGGGCCACGAAGATGGCGCCAATCAGGGAAAGGAACATCCAGCTGACGCCGTAGAAGCGGCCCGCGCGGGCGTCGGCAGGCTTGCGCAGCGCCATGAAGCGCACAATGATGTGCGGCTGACCAAAATACCCCAAGCCCCAGGCTAGGTTGCCGATGATAACTGCTGCGGAAACACCGGAGAAGAGCGAGAAGTACTCAGGGTTTTCAATGACTCCGCCGGAAGCATAAGGATTCTCCGCCGCGAAGCTGAAGATATCGCCAGGATTATCCAAAGTCATGATTGCCATGATCGGAACGATGATGAGCGAGGCGAACATGAGCAAGCCCTGCACGGTATCGGTGTAGGAGACCGCGAGGAAGCCGCCGACGAAGGTGTAGAACACGGTAACGGCCGCAACGATCAGCATGCCGACCAAGTAATCGCCGCCGAAGGTGGACTCGAAATAGCGGCCGCCGGAGACCATGCCGGAAGAGACATAGAAGGTAAAGAAGAAGATGATGATGGCGGCCGAGAGAATGCGCAGCACGCGGGATTTGTCATGCAGGCGGTTCTCAAAGAAGGACGGAACGGTAATCGAGTTACCGGCAATCTCAGAGTAGGAGCGCAGGCGTGGGGCGACCCATTTCCAGTTGGCCCATGCGCCAACCAGCAGGCCGATGGCCATCCATAGCTCCGACATGCCCGTTAAGAACAATGCGCCAGGCAGGCCCATGAGCAGCCAGCCGGACATGTCCGAGGCGCCGGCGGACAGTGCCGCGACGAAGGGGTGGAGTCCACGCCCGCCCAGGACGTAATCGTCGTACTGGTCTGTTTGTTTATAGCTCCAGAAACCGATGGCGGCCATCGCGAGCAGATAGAGAATCATCGCCACGACGTACCAAGTGGAATCTTGCACGGATTTCTCCTCGTTGTTTGAGAGTGGGACCCTCCCACGCTAACGTGACGCGCATTACAACCCAACGAGATTCTGTCCCGTTACCAAAAATATGTGACTCCATACACAGGTAAATCTCATGGTCTATCAGTGGAAACGTAAGAATGTAACGAGATTATAACGATTGCTCTTTCCTGCTATATTCGCTCTTAAAGCTCTCGCCCTGCCCCCAAAAGGTGCGCTGCTAGACTGGCAGCTATGGCTTCTTACCTCCTCCACGGCCTTTGGCTCCCAGTCTCAGGGCTTAGCCTATGGATTGAGCAGGTGGAAGGGCACAAGATCATCATGCCTTCGGCAGTGCCAGAGGGGACTTTCCCCGAGGTGGTGGAGACAATTCTTGCCAAGAAGTCCTTCCGCAACCGCGCCCGAGTCTCTTTGCGCACGCCAAAGGGCAAGGACGTCTCCCTCATGGTCCCCATGGCCATGTTTGCTCCCGAGGAAGCCGTGGCCACCCTGGCCAAGATGGAGTTTTTAGACTCACTAAGCCAAGCGGCAACACCGGAACAAAAAGCCACCATCGCCCCAGATCTTCTGTGGCTGATTCGCGCCTACCGGGGACTTAGCAAGTTCGTGCGCGCCGGGCGCGTGACCATCCGCCTTTCCTATCAGGGCGGCGAGTGGTTCCCCATGTGGCAGCTGACCTCGGGCTTGGGCGAGCGCGGATGGCTCGCCGAGATGCTGGCTGCCGCGCCGGGCATTTTGACCATCAATAACCGCGCGCTTTCTGATGACATGGCAGACGAGCTGACCCACTGGATCGCATTTACACAGTTGCGCTCGCTTGCCGACGCCCCCCGTCCCGCACCGTGGCACGACTTCGCGCAGGCCATGCTCACGACCGCGCCGGTGAAAAAGGGGCGCGCGCAGCTGCTGCGTGCTCTAAACGAGTGGAAAGACTCGATTACCTCTGTCGACCTGCAGCTGGTGTTCATTGTGGAAGAGCCCGGCCACGATGAAGATCCAGAATCCAGCGTCTGGCCCATCCGCGTGCAGGTCCGTTCCGGCACCGACGCCCCGCGCCCCATCATCGAGGAGCAGCTGGACAGAGGCAGCGTGGTCAAGCTGCGCGACTCGCAGCGCAAGGCACTTAGCCTGGCGCCGCGCCTGCGCGAGTCTTCGGCCGTTCCGGACTATGACGCCGGCGATTGGGATGTATTCTTGGGCACCGATCAGCTGGTGGAGTTCGTTTCCAAGGACGTCGCCCAGCTCAAGGCAGCCGGCTTTACCGTGCTGCTGCCTAAGGCATGGGCGCACATGGAAACCAAAGCCAAACTGGAAACCCGCGAGGTGCGTGACCCTGCCGAAGGATCCACCAAGGCCCACCTCGGCATGGACAAGCTGGTGGAATATGATTGGCATCTTTCCGTAGGCGATATTGAGCTCACCGAGGAAGAGATGCGCCAGCTGGTGGCGTCCAAGTCCGGCCTGATTCGCCTCCGCGGCGAGTGGGTGACCGCCGATACCCAGGCGTTGTCCAAGATTTCCGAGTACATGGACAAGCTGGCGGAAACCGCCAAGAAGCGTAAGAAGAAGGAACTCGAGCGGCTTAGCGCCGCCGCCGAGCGCGCTCGGAAGCTAGAACAGCCGGGCTGGCAGGAACTTGTCGCGGACGTCGAAAAGCGCTTGCAAGAATTCAACGAGGGCGAAACCTCCCAGGTCTCCGTGGCGGAGCTGCGCGAGTTGGCCCTGCAATCCATGGCCGAGGAGCCAGTGGAATTTACCGGCTCGACGTGGCATACCTCTCTGCTCGGCGGCATGGATTCTCCCGCGCCCGCGCGCATCGAGTTGCCCGATACCGTCCAGGCGGAGCTGCGCGAGTATCAGCGCCGCGGCGTGGATTGGCTCTACTGGATGTCCCGCAACAACATTGGAGCAGTGCTCGCCGACGACATGGGCTTGGGCAAAACCCTCCAGCTGCTTACGCTGCTTGCCATCGAGCGCCAAGAAAACCCGGAGCTCAAGCCAACCATTGTCGTGGCGCCTACTTCCGTAGTGGGCAACTGGGCGCGCGAGGCCGCGAAGTTCGTGCCGAGCCTCAAAGTCCTGGTGCAGCACGGCTCGGATCGCCTCAAGGATGAAGCACTCATCAAAGCCGCGGAGAAGGCAGACCTCGTCATCACCTCCTACGGAACAGTCGGCCGTGACTTCCTTACCTTGGGCAAGGTGGAATGGGACCGCGTGGTGCTCGATGAGGCACAGGCGATTAAGAATGCCGCGACGCGTTCCTCGAAGGCGGTGCGCTCGCTGCCTTCGCGCCACCGTATCGCGTTGACCGGCACGCCGGTGGAAAACCGTTTGTCGGAGATGCGCTCCATCCTGGATTTCTGCAATCCCGGCGTTCTGGGCAGCGCGTCCTTCTTCCGTAATCATTTTGCCAAGGCCATCGAGCGTGAAAACGACGAGACCATGGCCGAGCGCCTGCGCCAGCTGACAGCGCCGTTTATCCTGCGCCGTCTCAAGACGGATCCGAACATCATCGATGACCTGCCAGAGAAATCGGAGCAGATCATCACCGTGGCGATGACGGCCGAGCAGGCGGCGTTGTACAAGGCGCTTGTTGACGACGTGCAAAAGGCCTTGGAGGTACGTGAGGGCATGTCGCGCCGCGGCCTGGTGTTGGCCTCGCTGACTCGCATCAAGCAGATCTGCAACCATCCGGCACACTATCTGGGCGATGGCTCCGCCATCACCATTAAGGGAAAGCACCGCTCGGGCAAGGTCGAAGAGCTGATGCGGATTGTGGACCAAGCTGTAGAAAGCGAAGAACGCATCCTCATCTTTACCCAGTACAAGGCCTTCGGCGACCTTTTGCAGCCTTATCTCACCCAGCAGCTGGGCAGGGACATCCCGTTCCTGCACGGTGGGGTGACAAAGAACCGTCGTGACCGAATGGTGGAGGAATTCCAGGCGCCGGACGGGCCGCCGGCGATGATCCTCTCGCTCAAGGCAGGCGGCACGGGCCTGAACCTGACCGCGGCGTCGATTGTCGTGCACATGGATCGCTGGTGGAATCCCGCCGTGGAAAACCAGGCGACCGACCGTGCCTTCCGCATTGGTCAGCAACGCAACGTGCAGGTCTACAAGATGATTACTGCGGGCACGCTCGAGGAATCCATCCAGGACATTTTGGACGGCAAGACGCACCTGGCCGGCGCCGTGGTAGGCGAGGGCGAAGGCTGGCTAACCGAGCTGGATCCGGAGCAATTGGCACAGCTGATGAGCTACAGGGAGGCTGACTAATGGCGCAGCATACTAAGTCTGAGGAACACGACAACGTCATCTATGCCAACTTCGGCGCGCGCAAACGCGTGAGCACGCCGGAGGAGGCCGGCCGCGTCTCTCGCGTGCGCAGCATGGCTCCTGCGGCAACGCGCATCGTCTCCTTCGTGAACAAGGAGGCCGATTCCGGGCGCATTACCCGTGGACGCCAGTACGCCAACGGCGGTCATGTGGTGGGCCTGGACGTGCGCAACGGCGCAGTACACGGCAAGGTTGCCGGTTCCCAGAACGAGCCTTTCACCGTGTTGTTGCAGGTGCCGTATCGCACCAACGATGACGTGGCGGAGCTGAGCCAAATGTTTGCCCGCACGCCGAACTCGATCGCGAACGCACGCGACGGCCTGCTCAGTGAGGAAGCGCTCGACATTCTCATTGCGCAAGACCCAGCCGATATGCGGTTTTCATGCACCTGCCCGGACCCCGAGTACGTGTGCAAGCACGTGGTTGCCGTGGCCGACCGGCTGGCGGCGCGCATGGATGCCGATCCCTCGGTAATCTTTGCCCTGCGTGGCTTGGACTTTGCGCGCCTCGAGCAGGCTGTGATGGAGCAGGCGAAAAATGTCTCCCAGGACAGTTTTTCCGGTAGCAGCCTCAGCCCCGAAGAGCGCAACGAGCTGTTTTGGGAAGGCCGGCAGTTGCCCGATATGCCGCGCCCGAAAGTGGCACCGGCAGTCGATGACTCTGACCCAGATCTGCTGCGTAAGGCCATGCGCGCCGTCAGCCATACGAACATAGATTTGCTTCGCGCGGTCTCTGATGTCGAGGACCTTTACTATCATCTGACTCACCAATAGGCATAAGGGCTTAGCGCCTGCTGCCGGAGACTTTAAAAGGGGAGAGTTTCATCCATGGTGACCTTCATCCATACCTCGGACTTTCAGTTGGGCATGACCCGCTGGTTCCTCGAGGGCGAGGCCCAGGTGCGCTTCAACGATGACCGTGAGGCGGCCGTTGTCAGGCTCGGCGAATTAGCCGCGGAAACCGGCGCGGAATTCATCGTGGTGGCAGGTGACGTATTTGAGCATAATTCGCTCAGCAAGGCCACCTTGGGGCGTGCCAAGGAGGCCTTTCGCAATCTGCCGGTGCCTGTTTATCTGTTGCCCGGCAACCACGATCCGCTGGTGGCGGATTCCATCCTGCGCAAGCCTTTTGCGGACAACGTCCACGTCATCGCGGATTCCACCCCGATTGAGGTGCGCGAAGGAGTGGAGATCGTCGGCGCCCCGTATCTCTCCAAGCGCGCAAACTATGACCTCGTGCAGGCAGCGCTCGCCCCGCTCGAGCCTTACGACGGAGTGCGCATCGCCGTGGGCCACGGGCAGGTGGAAGCACGCGAGTCTGAGGCTGACGTTATTGACTTAAAGTTTGTTGAAAACCAGATTTCTGAGGGCGTCATCGATTACCTAGCTCTGGGAGATACCCACTCCACGCAGGCCTTGGGGCAGTCGGGGCGCGTCTGGTTCTCCGGCAGCCCGGAGACCACCGCTTTTGATGACCGCGAGCGCGATTCCGGCAATGCACTGGTCGTGGTAATCGACAATGGGCAGGTTGAGGTCACCCCGCACCACATCGGCCGCTGGGCTTTTCGCGCGGTGGCGGCAGACGTCAACTCCGACGAGGATGTCGAGCGCTTCCTCACTGTTCTCGATGACATGCCGAACAAGTCCCGTACCGCAGTGAAGTATGGCTTGCGCGGCACGGTGGGGTTGGGCGCCCAAGCGCGTTTGGAGCAAGGCTTGGCCGAGCTCGAGCCGGTCTTCGCCTCGCTGCGCCCGCGTGAGCGAACCATGGACTTGCACCTTGCTCCCGATGAGGAGGAACTTGCCAGTCTTGAGCTTTCCGGCTTCGCCGCTGATGCCTTGGCGGAGTTGGTGGAAAACCTGGAGGACCCTGTAGCCCGCGACGCAGCCAACCTGTTGTTCCGTCTCAGCGTGAAGGAGGCTTAAAGCCATGATGCGTCTACACAGCTTGGAAATCTGGAACGTCCGCGGCGTCGAGCATCTGCGTATCGAACAGCTGCCGGAGACCGGCGTCGTGGTCATCCACGGTGAGAACGAGGCCGGCAAGTCCACCATCGTGGAAGCCATCGATACCGTGCTGACGGAAAAGCACACGGGTGCCGCTAAGAAGATTAAGGCGCTCAAACCGGTGGACCGAGATGCGGGCCCTGAGGTAGAGCTTGAGGTCACCGTGGGGCCGTATCACTTCCGCATCCACAAGCGCTGGCTCAAGAAAAAGATGTCTGAACTGCGCGTTCTAGCACCGCGTGCGGCGCAGTTTACTGGCGGCGAGGCCGATGACGAGCTGGATCGCATCTTGAACGAGCATCTTGACCGCCAGCTCCTTGACGCTCTGTTCCTCCGCCAGGATGACCTAGGCTCCGGCGTGGCTGCCGTGGGTATTCCTTCGGTGACGAATGCCTTGGAAGAAGCTAGCGGTATGGATACCGCGGCCGCGGAAGACTCTGAGCTGGTCAATCGCGTGCAGAAGGAATACGAAAAATACTTCACCGCGCGCACCGGGCAGCCGGCTAAAGAACTAAAGGATGCCCAAGAGCGCTACAACGCGGCAGAACTTGCGCACAATGAGGCCACGGAAGCATTGCGCCAGCTTGACGATGTCGTGGTCAAACATGAGGCTGCACAACTTGCCAAGCGCGACGCCGAGGAAGCATTGCCGGCAGCGCAGGCAGAGCTAGCCGAGCGCGAAAAGGACGTTGTTGAGGCCCGCGCCGCCCTCGAAAAGATCGAAGCCCAGCGCGAAGTGGTTGACCGCGCTGCGGCAGATTTGGAGGCCAAGAAAGAAGCACTTGAACGCCGCCGCAGCGCGGTGGAGGAGGTTTCCAGGGCCGCTGCGAATCTCACGGCTTTAGCCACCAAGGTCGAAGAACTTAGCGCGAGCGTCGAAGATGAGAAAGAAGCCCGCAGCGCGCTCGAGGAAAAGCTCGAGCGCGCAAATCAAACCTATGAGAAGGCACGCGCCAACCTCCAATACGCGCGAAAGGCGCACAAGAAGAAGGAGCGGGAGGCCCTTGGCGAGCGCCTTGAACACCTAGGCAAGCTCGACAAAGAACTAGCTGACCGCCGCGCCGAGGTAGCTCAAGCACCAGAGGTTGCAAACCTCAAAGACATCGAGCAAGCCGCTAACGAAGTCCAGGTCCAAGAACGCGTTTTTGCCGCAGCCGCTGCCAAGCTGGTCATCAGCGGTGAAGGCGAGTTCGAGGTCGACGGCGAAGTCCAACAAACCGACGACAACACACAAACCATCCAGCTACGCGATGGCATGAAGTTTGCATTCGGCAAGATTCAGGCAACTTATCAAGCAGCAGCCGGTGATACCTCGGCCGACACCGTGGCACAGGCGCGCACGCGCCTTGCGCAACTGCTTGAAGACGCTGGCTGCGAAGACCTCGCTGCAGCACAGAAGCTGCGCGAGGAATTCTTGGAAAAGCAGCGCGCCGTCGTACAAGCTCAGCGCGAATTCAAGGCGGCCTTGGGCACCGACGACCTTGGCGAGCTCGAAGCAAAATATGCCGCACAGTCAGCGGACTTTGAAGAGCCTCGCGAGCACGAGGGCACGGACGTATCTGAGGAAGCACTCGACTTGTCCAGTGCCGAGGCTGCTGAGGAGGCCGCGCGCAGCGAAGTCACCATGGCGGAAAAGGAGCTGGCCCCGTACCGAGATAGTCAGGCAGCCACGCAGCTGGCTGCGGCGACGGCGCGGCATGAATCCGCTGCCAACCAGTATGCTGCAGCTGAGGAAGCTTTGCGTAACGCCCGCGATGCAGCAACGGATGCAGACGTTGAAGAGGCTCTCCATGCGGCGAAGGTGCAGCTGGAGCAGCAGCGCGAACGCCTGCGAGAACTAAGCGCCATCGACGTCGATACGGTCTTTGCTCTGCACAAGGGCGCGGAGGAACAGGTACGTAGCCTGAACAACGCAATTTTGAGTGCCGACGGCGACATGCGCGAATATGTCGGCCGAATCGAGATGCACTCTGGTGTGGCCGAACGCCTGGCTGCAGCCAGCGCCGAGCTAGAAATCTCACGGGAGGTACTCGCGGCCGTCGAAAAGCGTGCAAATGCTGCCCGCTATCTGCGGGAGCTGTTGCTTAAGCATCGCGATGCTGCGCGCCAGCGCTACGCCGCGCCTTTCGTGACAAAGCTTAATGCTCTCGCGCGCACCGTCTTCGGCGGTGACGTCGACTTCGAGCTCTCCGAGGAGCTCGTTGTCACCGCGCGTAGCCGCAACGGCCAAACCATTGATATGGGTTCGCTTTCCGGCGGCGCGAAGGAGCAGCTGGCCATCCTTACACGGTTTGCTATCGCCGGGCTCGTTCAAGAGTCCGGTGTGCCCGTCATCGTGGACGATGCGCTGGGCTCTACCGACTCGACACGCCTGAACCTGATGTCGACGCTCTTCGCCCAGGTAGGCAAGCATTCGCAGGTGCTCGTGCTTACATGTATGCCGCAGCGATACGCGCGTGTACCGGAGCGCACGGAGCTTGCCATGGACGCGCTGAAGGTTTAGTTTTTCTCAGTAAAGCCAGTGTGTACTGTTATTTGCATGACTACGGGAACCCGCTGGCTTAACGAGGAGGAACAGGAGCTTTGGCGCCTGCTTCTTGGATCCATCCGCAAGATCAATCGCGGCATGGAAGAAACTCTCATGTCCGGTGGGGAAGTCTCTGCTTCTGAGTTCGCCGTCCTAGTGACGTTGTCCGAGCAAAAAGACCATCAGATGCGCCTGCGCGAGCTGTGTGCCGAGCTGGATTGGGACCGTTCCCGCACATCCCACCAAGTAACGCGCATGGAAAAGCGCGGGCTCGTCACCAAGTGCAAGAGCGTCGGCGATGCCCGCGGCGTGGTGGTAAAGATAACGGATGACGGTTTTACCCGCCTCGAGCGCGCCGTGCCTGAGCACGTCGAGTCCGTGCGCCGTCTTGTCTTTGATCACCTAAGCGAGGAAGATGTTCCCTCGTTGGTTAACTTCTTCAAAGGGGTGCTAGCAGTAAAGAACGTCCCTGGCTACGAGGGATTCGTACCCGACGAACTTCTGCACGGTCAAGCAGAGCCTCAGGTTTAGGCTTGCAAGGTTGCCGGCCAAAACACGACCAAAGCTGACCTATCATGTGGCTTAGCGCCACAGTCAAACTCATATGTAGCCCAAAAGGAGACACCACCATGATGGGACAAGAGCTCTTCGAGCACCCTAAGCGCCAGTACCCGCACTACAACATCACTGTTCTCGATGACCTGGGCGACCCAGAAGCTCACCTTGAGGGAATTGCTACGGAAGAACAGGCGGCTGCCATGGACGCCGCTTTGGAGAAGTTTCCAGACGCTGCAATTACCTTTGACGAGGAAAGCGGCCACTGGATTGTTGGTGAAGAAGCCGATATCAACCGCATGTTCGCCGATAGAGACGCTTTTGTCGACGCCCTCGAAAACAACGAGGACCCTGGTATTTAAAACAGGCCGCAATGGTGTCAATCAAACGGTGGATAACTACAAATTCATAACGATCTACTGCTAAAGTTAGTGCCAGTGATTACTCTTGCTAGGCGAGGTGTGCCTAGGGAGTACAAGGCGCAGTGAAAGGAAACAACGGATTATGAACGAATACGAGGCACAGGAACAGCGCGAAGCAGCTGCACGTGACAAGGCTGACGGCTGGGTATCTGTGTTCGTCCAGTGGATCCCGAACATGCTCCTGGTTTTCGTTCTCGTTACCGCTATGTTCCTCGGCATGTTCTACATCGAGCACGGCTCCCTGGACATCACCCAGGAGATCGTAAACCCGTTCATCAAGTAGTACTTGGAGAACTCAAAGCTCAATAGCTAAATATTAAAATGGCGGCCCATCTTCTGGACCGCCATTTTGTCGTTTTAAAAGCCTGCCGCAATTAGTGCTGCTCGTTCGGATCGTTGTCCGCGTCTTCCTTGGTCTCGTGAATGGTGCCCTTAACGTGATCCGGTGCGGTGTAGATGGAGTAGAGCTTTGCCGGCTCGGAGCCCTCGTTGACGAAGTTGTGCCACTTGCCAGCTGGTACGAAGATGGCAAAGTCGTCTTCGACTACCTGGTCGATGTCTAGGTTGTCCTTGTCTTCACCAATCATGATGCGGCCCTGGCCGGACTCGAGGCGCAGGAACTGGTCATGGTCATCGTGGACCTCCGCGCCGATTTCGCCGCCGGCAGGAATAGACATGACGGTCATCTGCAGGTATTGGCCGGTCCACAGGGTGTCACGGAAAGCATCGTTAGCCAGGGTGGTCTCTTCGATGTTGAGAACATAAGGGGTCGGGCCATGGTCGGTGCGCAGATCTGACATGTCAGGTACCTCCTTGTAGGGATTATGGGTCTTTAACACCAGCTTATGCGCGCCCGCGTATTAATGCTGAGGATTTTCTTTTCTCGTATCTTCGCCGCCGTCCTGCCATTGCCTCTTATGCTGTTCGGACTTTTTGTGGTTGCGGATGGATATCACGCCGATGACGATACCGATGACGATGGGCACCCACACTTTCGAGTTGTCGAGCAAGAAAACCATCCACTCGGGCAGCGCCGGGAGGTCAGGGAAATCGATGTTCGGCCAGTTGATGCCTGGCCAATCGATACTGATGGTTGGCAGATGGATTTGGGGAAGCTCGGGGAGATCTGGCAGATCCGGCCAGTTGATGTCGGGGATAGGCAGCAAGTCCAACAGCTTGCGCAGGATTGGGCCGAGCACGATAACGGCCAACGCCCAACCGCCTTTACCAAGGCCCGCGAGGAGGGGATAGGCCACGCGTTTAACGGGGCTTTGCTCCATTGCTTCGCGACGCCGCGCACCCCGGCTGCCAGCTGGTGGCTCGAATTCGACCACCTCTGAGCCGTTGTGATATGTCACCTCGAGCAACTCGTCGAGAGCATTCGCGTGCAGCTTGAGGTGCGGCTTCGTGCGGTTGACAAGCTCTAAGCTGCGTAGCTCGTCGGTATCGATTTGTTTTAGTGCCACTCGCGCCGAAGACAACGAGGTGTACCTTCCAAGGACTTCGCCATCGCGGCAAACTTGCACGCGAATAGGTGGATTATCAATGAATGCCCGGATTCTATCTTTAAGCGGCATGTTGGCGTCTAGGGCGGTGTATTCTTGCTCGCTCGGTTCTTGCGGCCAGTTTTCATAAGCTGCAGCAAACTCCACATCGGGGCCGACCATGACCTCGAGCCTTCCCGCCTCAGGATGGTTCAGAATCCACGTTTCCATGACCTAGGCCTTCCTTCCGGTTAACCAGCTGCCCAACCACGCAAGCAGGACGACCTCAACTGCGTAAATCCACGTACCGGTGTTGTAGTAGACCTTGGTAGAAAGCCAAAACATAAAGGCCGCAATGAGCGGAAAGGACAGCGTATAGCGGAAGAGCCGGCCATCCAGCATGCCCAATGCCAACGCCATCACTGGCAGTAGCACCAGCATGGTCACAGTCGCTGTATTCCCACTAAGAGCCGCGCCCACAATCCCCGGCACCACGAAGAACGCTAACGCGACCGCGAGAAACGAGAGGTAGGCCCGCGTGGGGCGAGATGTTGATTCCATGGCCCTGACCTTACAGCCCGCGGGATCATTCTTAGGAATGATTCTTTGACTTCGAGTGGTAGGGGGGAATTCCTAATATCGAGCGACGGCGATGCGCTAGAGATTTCTGGAAGCTGCAAGAAATGGAAAATGTGGATACGAAGCTGAAACCCTCGCCTGCCGGGTTGAACGCCGAGCAAGCGAAGGGAGAAATTGTGCCCCCGACAGGGATCGAACCTGCGACCTTCGGTACCGGAAACCGATGCTCTAATCCGCTGAGCTACGGAGGCAAATGATAGGTGGCATGCGCCAGATATCAACGGTGTGATTCTAGCGCATGCCAGTAGTTAGAAGCTAATGCGGGGTGAGTTCCGCATACGAGCCTTACTTCACGATGATGACTATGAGATCGCGTGGACCGTGCACGCCCTCGACGCGGGAGAGCTCAATATCGGAAGTAGCAGACGGGCCGGAAATCCAGGTTGCTGGGAAGTCCGGATTGATGCGCGAGACCATCTCCGGCACGCCGTAGACCACCTGCTCCTTGCGTACGATGCATACATGGCGGTCTGGGACCAGCGTGAGAGCGCGGCGGCCGCACAGCGGGCCCGCCTCCAACACGATGGTGCCGGTCTGTGCGGAAGTTACGTGGGACTCGGTGAGCACGGCGTCGACAGTATCCAGCTCGCGCGGGTCAGACGTGGGATCGTCGGCGGTTAATGTGACGTCGGAGGTGATGGCGTCGATAAGCGCGGTGTCCATGCCCTGTGCATAGGTCACCGTAGAACAATCCTTGTCCGTGAAGACCTGCGAGATGGTCTTGGCCAGGGACGCCTCATCCGTGACGTGGACCTCCGCCTTGTAATCCTCAAGGCGGTCAACCAGCATGTCACGCAGCTCATCCGCGTTTAGCGTGCCCTGCGTTTCGTACTCGCGCGGGATGTCGACGTGTTCAGACAGGCCTGCCTGCTTCTGCGCGGTGCGAATGCGCTTCAGGATCTCTTCTTTGGGGGTACTCACTTGATGCCCTCCTTCTTGGCTTGGGCGAGCAATTCTTTAGCTTCATCGGAGTCAAACCACTGACGGAAAGACTTCTTCGGGGGGACTGCAGTATCGCGGGCGTCGGACCAGCCGGAGAGGAACAAAGGCAAGTTATCGATGACGCCGTTGAAGCCGCCCAATACGCGGCCGAGGGCAACCATGTGGGTGATCTGGTTCCAGACCTTTGGGTGGCCCCACACGAGCTGAACCGCGCTAAACAGCTTGGATTCCACCGGCGGGGTAGCGTGGGTGACCTTTTGGTGGCGGTTCTCCAGGATGACCTCAGAAAGCGGAATCTTCACCGGGCAAACCTCGTCGCAGCGTCCACACAGGGAGCATGCATAAGGCAGGCTGGCGGAAGGATCGTGGTGGTCCTTGATACCGGTTAGCTGCGGGGTAATGGAGATGCCGATGGGGCCTGGGTAGACCGAGCCGTAGGCGTGGCCGCCGGCGCGTTCGTAGACTGGGCATACGTTCAGGCAAGCGGAGCAGCGGATGCACTTGAGCGCCTGGTGGCCGATTGGACTGGATAGTGCCGCGGTACGGCCGTTATCCAGCAGGACGAGGTGGAAGTTCTTCGGGCCATCGTTTTCAGTTATGCCCGCCCACATCGAGGTATACGGGTTCATACGCTCTGCCGTGGAAGAACGCGGCAAAAGCTGCAGGAAGACCTCAAGGTCTTGGAATGTTGGCACGAGCTTTTCGATGCCCATCACGGTAATCAGGGTCTCCGGCAGGGTAAGGCACATGCGGCCGTTGCCCTCAGACTCCACGATATTGATGGTGCCGGTTTCTGCGACACCAAAGTTAGCGCCGGAGATGGCGACCTTGGCCTTCATGAACTGCTCGCGCAGGAAGATACGAGAAGCCTCCGCGAGTTCGGCTGGCTCAGCCTTTAGGGATTCATCCGTGTGCGGCATTTTGTTGACGAAGATGTCACGGATTTCGGCACGGTTGCGGTGGATGGCTGGAACCAGGATGTGGGAGGGATTATCCTCGCCCAGCTGAACGATGAGCTCAGCCAGGTCGGTTTCGCGGGCATTGATCCCTACAGACTCGAGGTGCTCGTTCAGGCCGATTTCCTGGGTTGCCATGGACTTGACCTTGACGACGTCGGTCTCACCGGTCTCGCGGATAAGCCCCTCGATGATCTCGTTGGCTTCCTTGGCGTCGCGGGCCCAGTGAACAATTCCGCCGCGCTTGGTTACCTCTTCCTCAAACTGGAGGAGGAGCTCTGGCATCCGGGCTGCCACGTCCTCTTTGAGGGCGGAGCCAGCGTCACGCAGTTGCTGCCAATCCGGTAGCTCTTCGACGGCGTTGGCGCGCTTATTGCGAATCGTGGTGGTGGCGTGGTACAGGTTGTGGCGCTGCGTAGCGTTGTTCAGTCCGACGTGTGCCAGCGGCACGAATGCCTTGCTGCCGCGCAGGTTGCCGTAGCCTTCGGGCGCCCGCGGTGGGGTGGTATCGAGGAAGGAAGTCATTAGAGCATTTTCTCCTTGGAATATGCGGCCGTATCAGGGGTCCATGGGTGCTCCTTGGTGGAAGCCAGGATTTCGGCCATGTGGATAACGCGCACGCCACTGCGCTGGCGGGAGAGGGCGCCGCCGATGTTCATCAGGCAGGAAGAGTCACCGCCGGTCAAGTACTCAGCCTCGGTGTCCTTTACGTGGCGGGTCTTGTCCGAGACCATGGCCTGGGAGACCTCAGGATTCTTAATAGAGAAGGTACCGCCGAAGCCACAGCACTCTTCCACGTTTTCTAGCGGCACGAGGTCGATGCCTTCGACCTTGCTCAGCAGCTGGTACGGGCGGTCACCCAACTTCAAAAAGCGCAGGCCATGGCAGGAAGCGTGGTAGGTGACCTTATGTGGGAAGAAGGCACCTAAGTCGGTGCGCTGCTCGATGTCGACCAAGAACTCCGGGAGGTCCAAGGTCTTCTGGGAAGCAATCTTGGCTCCGTCGACGTCGGCGGAGGTACCGAAGCGGTCAGCAATCTTGACGTGCTGTTCGCGGACTGCGCCGACGCAGGAGCCAGAAGCGGAGACTACGTAGTCAATGGAAGGATCCGCGAAGGCGTCCGCATAGCTGCGGATCATCCCTAGGGTTTCCTTCTGATAACCGGTATTGATATGCATCTGTCCGCAGCAGGTCTGCTCTTCCGGGAAGACCACTTCATGGCCCAAGCGGGAGAGGATTAGTGCGGTTGCTTTGTGTGCGTCCGGGAAGAGGGCGTCACCAATGCACGTGGAAAATAGTGCAATTCGCATACTTTGCGCTCCTTTTACTGCCCAAGTTTGCCTCCGATGAGCTGGATGCAGGAGGCTCAGGCAAACGTTTTTCGTTGTGGAATAAATACTACCGATAACTCCGCAGATATTCTGTCGAAAAAGGCCTGTTTAACTGGGGTTATTTCACAACACTAGTGTTGCGAAATTGCTCACGTGCACAGATGGACGCACGGCTTTTGTCAGAGCCCGATCTGCGGCGCCAAGTGAGTCTTGCGTCACTGGCAAGTTCAAACCTTTTGGGGGTATACAAAAGTCGCCACACCTAATAACCGGGTAGGTGCGGCGACTTTGTGGCTTTGAAAATTGCGGCTATGGAACCAGGAAGCCCAGCACGTTGGTCATAAGGAACACGATGATGCAGACCGTGGCTAGGAAGGCCAGAGAGTAGCCCACCACGGCCTTCAGGATGCGGGATTCCTCGCCTTCCATTTTGACGGCCGTTGCGGCGATGGCCAGAGACTGCGGGGAAATCATCTTGCCCACCACGCCGCCGGCGGTGTTAGCAGCAAGCATGAGGTCTGGATTGACGGAGATGCGCTCGGCGGCGGTGACTTGGAGGTTAGCAAAGAGAGCGTTGGACGAGGTGTCCGAGCCGGTGACGGCCGTGCCAATCCAGCCCAGGGCGGGTGCGAAGAGAGCGAAGATGCCGCCTGCCGACGCCACGAACTCACCAATAGAGATGGTCTGGCCGGAGTAATTCATGGTGTAAGCCAAGGCTAGGACCAAGATAATCGTAAGCGCCGAGAACTTCATGCGGGCGCAAACCTCGCCAAACTTGGCAAGCGGCGCGGACTTTGCCAAATGGTAGTGGCCGCCATCGTTGAAAATCCAGAAGATGATTGCCACGATTAGCCCAGAAATCAGCAGCAAGGTGCCGGGATTACCAAAGACGTTGAAGCTAAACGAGGTGTCCATGGCCTTGCCGGCAGAGTCAAGGACTGTGCTATCCAGGCCCGGCCAGGCGAACTTAATCTTCCAGAAACCAAAGAGCTTGGGCACGGCGGTGGCAAGCGCAAAGACTGCGGTAACCACGGCGTAGGGAAGCAGCGCCATCCAGATGCGGACGCCGGAAAGATCGGTGACTTCCTCCTGCGCTGGGATCTCCATGCGCTGACGCAGTTCGGCAACGCCCTTTGGCTTCCACATGCGCAGGAACACGAATGCGCAGCCCAGGGAAACGATGCAGGCCACGACGTTAGTCAGCTGGTAGGCAAAGAAGTTGGCCGCGGCCCACTGGGCGATGGCGAAGGAGCCGCCGATGACTGCGGCGGCCGGGGCTGCCTCCCTGACGCCGCGCATGCCGTCCAGGATAAAGAGGATGAAAAATGGCACTGCGGCTGCGATTAGTAGGACCTGCAAGGAAATCAAGCCCGCAATATCGGCGGTCTGCTCCGCGGTGCGGCCGCCAACTTCACCTGCGGTGGTAACGGGGATACCCACGGCGCCGAAGGCAACGGGCGCGGTATTGGCAATAAGGACGGTGGTGGCAGCCTTCAGTGGTTTGACACCCAATGCCAGAATCATCGTTGCGGTAATCGCTACCGGAGCGCCGAAGCCTGCCAGGGCTTCGAGGAGGCCGCCGAAGCAGAACGCGATGAGGATGGCCTGGATGCGGATATCGCCTTCGCCAAGCAAGTCGAAGGTTTTGCGCAGATCCTCAAAGCGGCCGGAAGCTACGGTGATCTCGTAGAACCAGATGGCGGTGATGATGACCCAGACGATGGGAAGCAGGCCAAACAGGCCGCCGCGCACCGCAGAGGAAAAGGCCATGCCTGCTGGCATATCGAAGCCGAAGGTGGCGATGAGGAGTGCGACGGTGAGGGCAACTGCGCCCGAGGTGTGTGCGCGGGCCTTAAAACCCAGCAACATGATGAAGAAGGCGATAAGCGGTAGCGTCGCTACGGCAGCGGAAAGGCCAAGGCTACCGCCGATCGCATCCGTCGATATTTGGAAAGTGTTCATAGTTACCCAAGTCTCTAGAAGGAAAACGAGTGTTTTATTTAATACTTAGTCTTCCTAAAGCCTAAAACTTGAGCGAGCCTTCTCGCGACAGTTTCGCAATAAGGGGCAAATGTCACACAAGTTGCTTGCTGTTATAAAAGGCCCCAATGCGTGCCTGATGCTGCTCATGTCAGCGCGGGACGATAGACTTTGACGCTATGAATCCCGTAGATCTTTCTGTGCTTATTAAAGAGACCGCAGTCGCTGTATTGAGCGAACACGAGCTCGACACCGCCGTCCTTCCTGAGACCGTGACCGTGGAGCGTCCGCGTAATCCCGAGCACGGTGACTACGCCACCAACTTGGCCCTGCAGGTAGCCAAGAAGGCTGGCGTGAATCCGCGTGATCTGGCCACCTGGCTCGCTGAGGCGCTGGCAGAAAACGCCGCTATCGACGTCGCGGAGATTGCCGGCCCTGGATTTTTGAACATCCGTCTGGCTGCTGCCGCGCAGGGCGCAATCGTCAGCCAGGTTCGCGAGGCTGGCACTTCTTATGGCCACAATGATGCTTATAAAGATCAGAAGATCAACCTGGAGTTCGTTTCTGCGAACCCCACCGGCCCAATCCACCTGGGCGGCACCCGCTGGGCAGCAGTAGGTGACTCCCTGGGTCGTGTGCTCGAGGCGTCGGGAGCTGAGGTTACTCGCGAGTACTACTTCAACGATCACGGTCGCCAGATCGACCGTTTCTCCAACTCCCTCGTTGCTGCGGCCAAGGGCGAGCCGACCCCGGAAGATGGCTACGGCGGAGACTACATCCAGGAGATTGCGGCCAAGGTTGTCGAGCAGGTCCCGAACGCACTGGAAGGCTCTGAGGACGAGGTCCGCGAGAAGTTCCGCGCCTCCGGCGTGGAGATGATGTTCGCGCACATCAAGGATTCTCTCCACGAGTTTGGCGTTGACTTCGACGTCTACTTCCACGAGAACTCGCTTTTCGAGTCCGGCGCAGTCGAAAAGGCCGTCGCTCACCTGAAGGACAACGAAAAGCTCTACTTCGAAGATGGTGCATGGTGGCTGAAGTCCACCGACTACGGCGATGACAAGGACCGCGTGGTTATCAAGTCCGATGGCGATGCTGCCTACATCGCTGGTGATATTGCTTATGTAGCTGACAAGTTCGACCGCGGCCACGATCTGGCCATATACATGCTGGGCGCGGATCACCACGGTTACATCGCCCGCCTGCGCGCGGCCGCCGCCGCCATGGGCTATAACCCAGAGCAAGTCGAGGTACTCATCGGCCAGATGGTCAACCTCCTGCGTGACGGTCAGGCAGTAAAGATGTCCAAGCGTGCCGGCACCGTCATCACCCTCGACGATCTCGTCGAGGCCATCGGCGTCGATGGCGCACGCTACTCCCTGGTGCGTTCTTCCGTGGATCAGTCCATCGACATCGACCTGGGCCTGTGGGCTTCCCAGTCCTCCGATAACCCTGTTTACTACGTTCAGTACGGCCACGCGCGCATCTGCTCCATCCTGCGCAAGGCGCAAGAGCTGGGCCTTGACGCCGCGGCTATGGCAGATGCAGATCTTGCGCTTCTCACACACGAGAAGGAAGGCGATCTCATTCGCACTCTGGGCGAGTTCCCTGAGGTTGTCTCCACCGCAGCGACCTTGCGCGAGCCGCACCGCATCGCCCGCTTTGCCGAGGAGTTGGCGGCTGTGTTCCACCGCTTCTACGACCAGTGCCAGGTGCTGCCGAAGGCGGACGAGACAACGCAGCCAATCCATATCGCACGCCTCGCGCTTGCCGACGCCGCACGTCAGGTCCTCTCCAACGCTCTGACCATGGTGGGCGTCAGCGCCCCGGAGAAGATGTAGATGGATTTCAACCAGCTTCCAGCCCACGTCTGGCCACGCAACGCTAAGCGCCAGGACGATGGCGTGGTCACCATCGCCGGCCTGCCACTTACAGAGCTCGCGCAGGAATACGGCACGCCGCTCTATGTCTTCGATGAGGACGATTTCCGCTCTCGTTGCCGCGACATGGCACGTGCTTTCGGCGGGCCTGAGCACGTGCACTACGCATCGAAGGCATTTTTGACCAAGCGCGTCGTGAAGTGGGTGGCCGAGGAAGGCCTATGTCTTGACGTGGCTTCCCTCAATGAGGCCAAGGTAGCCCTGGCAGCTGGTTTCCCGCCGGAGCGCATGACCGCGCACGGCAACAACAAGGAGCGCGAGTACCTACAGCTGTGTGTGGACAATGGTGTAGCGCACGTCGTGCTCGACAACGAAGGTGAACTGGCGCAGCTTGATGAAATCGCGCGTGCGGCCGGCCGTGTTCAGCCAGTCATGATTCGCGTCAAGCCCGGCGTCGACGCCCACACCCACGAATTCATCGCAACCTCGCATGAGGATCAAAAGTTCGGCATCTCCCTGGCCACGGGTGCGGCATTTGGTGCCTCTAAGGCAGCTCTGGAAGCTGAAAACTTGGAGCTGGTGGGGCTGCACTGTCACGTGGGTTCGTCTGTTTTCAATGCTGATGGCTTTAAATTGGCCGCCGAACGCGTGCTTTCGCTCTATAAGCGCATTCATACCGAGCTGGGGGTAGCGCTCAAGGAGCTCGACCTGGGCGGCGGTTTCGGCATTCCATACATGGAGTACGAGGAAGCTCTCGACGTCGCCAAGCTGGCCCAAGATCTGCTTGCCGCAGTGGAGCGCACCGCTCGCGAACTGGGCATCGATGCGCCTTTCGTTCTGGTCGAGCCGGGCCGCTCGCTGGTCGGCGCCTCTGCGGTAACCGTGTACTCGGTGGGCACCGTCAAAGACGTAGAGACCGGCAAGGCCGAGCTGCCGATGCGCCGTTATCTCTCAGTCGATGGCGGAATGTCGGATAATATCCGCCCCGCGCTCTATGAGTCGGAATATGACGTGCGTGTGGTTAACCGGTTGACTCAAGGTGAGCCAGTGGATTCCCGCGTGGTGGGCTTCCACTGCGAGTCCGGTGACATCTTGGTTAGTGAACGCAAGCTGCCGGGCGACATTAAGACAGGGGATCTGCTGACCTTCGCCACCACCGGCGCCTATCAGTACATGATGGCCTCGCGCTACAACGGCGCGCTGCGCCCGGCCGTGGTCTCCGTGCGCGATGGTGAGGCTAGTCTGATGCTGCGTCGCGAGACAGTCGAGGACCTAATGGCCCTTGAAATTGATTAAATTCACCGCTTTTAACTGTTGAGCAAAAGAATCTTCTGGAAGCGCAAAAACTAGACAGCTCGTTCCGTATAGTGTGGGTAGCAATTTAACTACCAAAGATTAAGGGACGATATGACTTCACAGACCAAGAGCCGCACTGGTAAAGGCGAAGGCGAAGCTGTAGGCATCGCGCTGCTTGGTTTCGGCACCGTTGGTGCCGAGGTCTTCCGCCTGCTGGGGGAAAACGCTGATGCCTTTGCCCACCGCATTGGCGGTCCCGCAGAAATCCGGGGCGTCGCCGTGCAGAATAAAAATAAGCTGCGTCCTGGTGTGCCGAAGGATCTGCTCACCGACGATGCGAAGGCCCTAGTCATGCGCGACGACATCGACTTGGTTGTCGAGGTCATCGGCGGTATCGATTTCCCCCGCGAGCTCGTGCTGGCTGCGCTGAATGCTGGTAAGTCTGTGGTTACCGCGAACAAGGCGCTGGTGGCTGCTCATGCGGACGAGCTGGCAGAAGCTGCCGATAACGCTGGCGTGGACCTCTACTTCGAGGCTGCAGTGGCTGCCGCCATCCCGGTCGTGGGAATGCTTCGTCGTTCGCTCGCGGGCGACCAGATTCAACGCATTTCCGGCATTGTCAACGGCACCACCAACTTTATTTTGGACGCGATGGAGTCCACGGGTGCCTCCTACGCGGACGCGCTCGCTGAGGCCACGCGGCTAGGCTATGCCGAGGCCGATCCAACTGCCGATGTCGAGGGTCATGATGCCGCCTCGAAGGCGGCCATCCTCGCGTCTTTGGGCTTTCATACCCGCGTTACCTTCGACGATGTTTATTGCGAGGGCATTTCCAACATCACTGCTGAGGATATTTCCGCCGCACAGCAGGCAGGCTATTCCATCAAGCTGCTGGCCATCTGCGAGCGCCTGCGTGATGCGGAAGGCAATGAGTCCGTCAACGCGCGCGTGCACCCGACCTTGGTCCCTAAGGAGCACCCGCTGGCCTCCGTCAGCAAGTCCTATAACGCTATCTTCGTCGAGGCCGAGGCAGCTGGCTCCCTGATGTTCTACGGCAACGGTGCCGGCGGTAACCCGACGGCGTCTGCGGTGCTTGGCGACGTCGTCGGCGCCTCCCGCAACATCGTTCACGGCGGCCGTGCGCCGGGGGAGAACACCTACGCTAACCTGCCGATAGCAGACTTTGGTCAGGTATACACCCGCTATCACATCGATATGGAAGTCGTAGACCGCACAGGCGTGCTCTCTGCGATCTCCGCGCTATTTGCCAAGCACAACGTCTCCCTGCGCACTGTGCGCCAGGAAGACGGCGACGGAATCGCTCGCCTCATCGTGGTCACCCACACCGCGTTGGAGCATGAGATGCAGGGCATCGTCGAGGAGCTGGGCCAGCTTGATGATGTCAAGGCGGTCCACTCCGTTATTCGCTTGGACGGTGGCCAGCTGTGAGCACGGAGGTAGAGGTAGGTGTCAAGGCCACGGTAAAAGTCCCTGCTTCCTCAGCTAATCTGGGCCCCGGCTATGACACCCTCGGCATTGCGTTAAGCCTTTATGACACCGTCGAGGTTGAGGTCATCCCCGCTGGGCTGGAGGTAGAAATCTTCGGTGAGGGAGCAGAGGACTTGCCACGCGATGACTCTCATCTGGTAGTTAAAGCCATCCGTTCCGCGCTGAATGCGGCGGATGCTGCGGTGCCGGGTCTGCGCGTTACCTGCAATAACAACATCCCACAGTCGCGTGGTCTTGGTTCTTCGGCCGCCGCTGCCGTCGCCGGCGTTGCAGCGGGCAATGCCTTGGCAGGCTCACCGCTAAACAGCGATCAGCTAGTGCAGCTGTCTTCTGCTTTTGAAGGGCACCCCGATAACGCCGCGGCGTCCGTGCTAGGCAATGCCGTGGTCTCCTGGACCACAGTGCCGGTTGACGGCCGATCTTTGCCAGAATATCGCGCTGTCAGTGTGGATGTACACGAGTCCATCCAGGCCACAGCCTTGGTACCGGATTTCCATGCCTCCACCCAAGCCGTTCGCCGCGTCCTGCCTTCGCACGTGACGCACGGCGATGCTTCCTTCAACGTCTCGCGCACTGCCGTGCAGGTGGTCGCACTGCAAAAGTATCCGGAGCTGTTGTGGGAAGGCACCCGTGACAGGCTGCACCAGCCTTATCGTGCTGATGTGTTGCCTATTACCGCGGAATGGGTCAACCGTCTGCGCAACCGCGGCTATGCGGCCTACCTTTCAGGTGCGGGCCCTACCGCGATGGTGCTGCACACTGAGCCTATTGAGGAATCAATCTTGCAGGATGCGCGCGAAGCGGGCCTGCGAGTACTCCCACTGGAGGTTGCAGGCCCGGTCGAGGTCCATGCAGCGCGGGCTTAAGCAGTCTGCTTGACGTTTACGCAGCAGGTTCCGTTGCCTGACTTCGGAACCAGCGTAAGCGAGAGGTGCTCGCCGGAATCAGCTGCGACTTGTTCCAAGAAACCATCGTGGATAGCGCAGACGAACGGGGAGGGCTTGATGCCTGCCGCTACGAATGGGCAGGCATGCAGCTCCATGTCGGTCTGACCATTTTCTTCGAGCTCGGTAGTCGATGCAGTGGGGTCAAATCCCATATCGCGCATCTTGCGATATAGCGGGGTCAGCGCGTTGGCGGAGGGAAACTGGTCCTGGTGCGTTGAGGCAGCCCACTTGCGGCCAATTGCGCGTGCCTGTTCGGAGGCGTAATCGTTGAGCTCTTCCTTATCTGCCAACATCTCTGCCAAAACGCTAATGAGGGTGACGTATTCTTCTGCCACTGAGCGGTTATCAGGGATGCGCACCTGGAAAATCAGCGAAGGGCGTCCGCGGCCCTTGGCCGGTGCGGTAATAACGCGGACTGCGCCTACATGTACCAGCTCATCGAGGTGGCCGCGCGCGGTATTGACATGCATGTCCATGTCTTTGGCGATGTCCGCCGCGCGTGCTCCTTGCGGATATTCCTGCAGAACGTTTAAAACTTCTCGCTGTTTGGGTGACAGGCGTAGTGCTTCTGGGAAAAGTTCTGTGGAGGACCGCGGTGCATGGACGGGCATGTTTCTCCTCGAATAATTTATAAGGTTAATCGGTTGTTAATAATGACGATACAGCGCTGACCCGTAGAAAAGACAATGATAGAGGTGCGATATGTGCCACTACGTGCCGCGACGGTAATTTATTTAGTGCAGATCTCGCAGTAAACCGTCTCGCCCACGCTCAATGTTTTGGCTTGATCGATGCCAATCGCCGCCTCGACGTGTTGGCCGCTAAGGTCTAGCGCGGCGATTACACGGTCTAAGGAATGGGCACGAATATCCTTTATTTTCGCCTGCCACCTGCCCGACTCAGTGAGAGTTATCTCCTCCGGACTTAGCACAAAGCGAGTTGGCCCGGTGGTATCGGGGATCACGGCGCCTTGTTCGAGTCTTCCCTGGATAACCACCCTGCCGAGCAGCCTTGCGACGAAGTGATTGGGCGGGTTTTCTACGATCTCGTTTGTTGGAGCGTGGAGGAGAATCTTGCCGCGTTCTACCACTGCGACCTCGTCGGCCAGGCTCAAAAGGTCTAGCACATTATGGGTGACCATGACGGTGGTCCGGTCGTGGCTCGCCGCAGCTAGCAGCTTGCGCCATTGCGCAGCAGCTGCGGCGTCGACAGCAGCTAGCGGTTCATCCAACAATAAGATGGAAGGGCGTGCAGCCAGCGCGCGGACGAGGCCAGCTTGGGCAGCCTGGCCGCCCGAGAGATCGCGTGCTTTTATCTCCGCAATCTCGCTTAAGCCCGCCGCAGCAATCAATTCGGCAGTAGCGGCCTTATCGTGAGTGACCATAGTGATAGCCTCCGCGACCGTCGAGTGGGGCGGCAGCGCTGGCTTTTGCGTCAGCATCACGGCGTGGGACTCATCAGAGAGGCGACGCAGCAGTGTGGTCTTGCCGGCACCGTTGATGCCAACGACCGCCGTGGTGGCTGCTTCCTTGAAAGGCGCCAATTGGCCTGCGGCGGGCGGCAGGCTGAGTTGGCGCAGCTTGGCGACGTCGATGTCAGACTGCGCATGCGCCTGCGGCGAAGGCTCACGGTGTAGCAGCGATGGGATGCCCGCGCAGGCGAGACAGACCACAGCGAGGCCGATGAGAATCGCAG
Organism: Corynebacterium sp. HMSC06G04; assembly: GCF_001807365.1. NCBI lineage: Bacteria > Bacillati > Actinomycetota > Actinomycetes > Mycobacteriales > Corynebacteriaceae > Corynebacterium > Corynebacterium sp. HMSC06G04. The sequence goes on from NZ_KV788623.1 coordinate 47,472, forward strand.
ACAGCGCATAAGCGTTGTCCGCACTGACCTCGCGTTCTAGATAGATGCCGCTCGACATCGTGCGGGTGAGCCCCGGCATGGAACCGGCGAAGGTAATCGTGGTGCCAAACTCGCCGAGGCTGCGTGCAAAGGCGAGTGCTTCACCCGTGAAGATTGCCGGTGCGATGGTCGGCAGCATGACTTTGCGCCAGATGGCCCCGCGTGTCATGCCAACCCGGCGCGCGGACAGGGCCACTTCATGGTCGGTCTGGCGCAGCGCGGAGTCCACCGCCACCACTACGAAAGGAAGGGCGACGAAGGTTTGCGCCACGACGACGCCGGCGAAGGCGAAGGCGAAGTTTAGCTGCAAGGCATCCAAGAGTGGGGCCAAAAGGCCGCGGCGGCCCAACGCCGCGCTGAGCGCCAACCCTCCGACCACCGGCGGCATCGCCAGTGGCAAGTACACCAGCAGGCGCACCGCCTGGCCAATGCGGTTTTGCCCGTGCAACCAGATGGCTAGGCCGGTGCCGAAGAAGGTGGCAAGCAGTGCAGAAATAGCAGCCGAGGTTAGCGTGATGCGTAACAGGTCGTGGGTAGTTTCTTGAGAAAGCACCGTGCCAAGGCCCGTCCACGGAACGCGGGTGGCCAAAGCAAGTACTGGTACCGCGACGTATAAAACCGCCAAGGCGCCCGCCACGGCGAAAGGCCAGGGGGCGCGAGGTGGGGTGGTGCGCACATGCATGGAAAGCAGTTTAGTCGGCGGGCACGAAGCCATAGCGCGACCAGGTCTCGTCGAAGTCGTTAGCGAGCCTGTCCAGCAACGAAGAGGCGGCATCCTCGCGCGGGCTGTTTTTGACTACGGCACCCAAGATTTGGTTGTGGAATTTCTCCGCGCCCTCGATGGGGATTACCTCCAGGTCAGGATTGGCTGCTGCATCGGTGGAGTAGACCCATCCAGCATCCGCCTCGCCGCTGGCCACTTTGCCTACTACGTCGGCGACTTGGCCCTCTTTGGAATCGGCGCTCACGTGTAGGTGCTGATCTGCCATGATTTTATCGGCGATCGCCCCGCAGGGGACCGAAGGGTCGCAGCGCACGAAGTAGTCGGTCTCATCCAAGTCGTGGACGGAGTGGATATGCCCAGGATTGCCCGGCGGTACCACCATCACCATGGAGTTGGTGGCCAGTACGCGAGGCTGCTCGACATCGCCTGCGGCCACCGCCTTGTCCATGGTCTCCTGGGACGCGGTAAGGAGGACGTCGGCAGGCGCGCCTTGATGGATTTGTTCTACCAGGGAAGCAGAACCGCCATTGTTAATCAGCATGGGCGTGACGGCCTCAAGCTCGTGGTTGAGCACGCGCGTTGAAGAGGCGGCGAAGACGTTGAGCTTATCCCCGCCGCTTGCGCAACCGGTAAGCGCGCAACCGGTAAGCGCGCAGGCGGCTAGGGCAGCAAGGCAAATAGCAGCAGATTTTTTCATAATCACCAAATTTACGCACCTGCACGATTTCGAGTGAGAGATGGGGAGGGGAAGTCGCAGAAAACTGCTACGCCACGCGGGTGAACTTGATGTGGAAGTCCTGTGGTTGTTCCTTCAGGTATTCCAGCTCAAAGGACTCTTCGCGGGCTTCGATTTCTTTGAGCAGTGGCACTGGGTTGTGCGGTGCGATAAGGATCATTGCTTCGCCGACGTTGAGGGTGCCCAGCGCACCGTGGATAGCGCCGTGGCGCACGGCGTGTGGGATTTCGGAGGCGTTTAGGGTTGGCACTTCGCTTGCTTTGTGGGCATCAGTAATTGGCAGTTGCATGATGGTCCTTTCATTTGGTTTGAAGGCTTTGGTTTTCACCTTAGCGCCAATATTAGTACGATAAAACTCGTGAAAAATATTGCGCATCGTTTCGTGTTTCTGGCCTTTGCCGGAGCGGCGTTGCTCGTTGGTCTTTATGCGGGCGCGGCACTGCTGGGCGTCGCACCAACGTCCACAGCTGCACGTGCGCATGGACCGCTCATGGTTTTTGGCTTCGTCGGCGGAGCAATCGGCTTAGAGCGCGTAGTCGCTGTCAAGAAAACGTGGGCCTGGGCAGGGCCCATCTGCCACGTCGTGGCGGTGGTGAGCCTGCTAGTGGGCGCACCCCGGTTTGTCCCCGCCATCTTCTTTGCGTGGAGCTTCCTCATCCTCGGTGCAATTTATCTCGAGATTCATCGCCGGCAGCCCACGCTAGCCGTGCTCGTGCAGGCGGCGGGTGTTATCGGCGGCGTGGCGGCCAGCCTGTTGTGGGCCATGGCTGATTCCTTTGCCATGGCCATGCCGCTGTGCGTGCTGTACGTGGTGAGCACCATCATCGGAGAGCGCATGGAGCTTGCCCGCGTGACCATGGCCGGTACAAAAGCGGAAAACCTCATCACCGTGCTCGTTCTGGCGCTAGCAGCCGCCGGCGTCATCTTCGTCCTAGTCCCCGCGGTGGGCTACCGCTTGATGGGCCTTTTCCTCTTCGCGATTTCGGTGACCACCGTCCGCGTGGATGTGGCCAAGAATTTGGTGCACGGCACCGGCCTGCCGCGCTATTCCGCAGTCTGCATGCTGGCAGGTTACTTCTGGTTGGCGCTCGCCGGAGTCATCTGGCTGGCGTTCGGCCAAGCAACGGGCTTTGCCTATGACGCCTCGGTGCACACGGTCTTCCTGGGGTTTGTGATGTCGATGATTTTCGCACACGCGCCCATCATCCTGACCTCCGTCATTCGCAAGAAGCTGCCATATCGCACCGTGCTCTACCTGCCGGTCGCACTATTGCACGGCGGTCTTGTCCTGCGCATCGCCGCGGACGCACTCGCGCAAACAACTGTCTTCCGTGTGGGCGGCATGACTAACGTAATAGCAGTCTTGCTCTTTGTCTTAAGCGGTTTTATTTTGACCATGTGGGAGGCACATCGTGCACATCGCTGACGTTTCTTTGGCCGCACGCGGGCGCTGGCACATGATTGCCGCCTGCGTCATCGGCTTCTGGGTAGTAGCTGGGATAGTCATCAACATCGCCAGCCACCTAGGCGCAAGCGTGGCGTGGTGGGACCTCATCCATCCCTTCACCATTGGTGCGATGACCACCGCCATCATCGTCTATTCCACGCACTTCACGGAGGCACTCACGCGCATGCAGGCCCGCGGGTACAAGGGCGTGGCCTGGCGCGTGGGGATTGTCCAGGTTGGCTTGGTACTGCTGCTCGTTGACCGCGCCGGGTTTGACTGGGGCCCGCTTTCCGACGCCGCATCGCTTCTTATCATCGCTACCTTCTGCTGGCATGGCTTCGATATCTACCGGGCGCTTCGGGGATCACTGGCCGGTTTATTCGCGGTGACGGTGCCTTTCTACATCGCGGCCGCAGCATTCGTGATTGTTTCCGTGTTGCTCGTGGTGCTAGCAGCCAATGGTGTGGGCAACTATTCACTTCTGGTAGCCGCCCACTCGCGGGGCATGGTCTGGGGCTTTGCCTGGCTGACCATCGTGGCAACCGTGGTCACGCTTTTGCCTACTTTGAGCGGCACCAAGATTGCCCCCGCCGCGCGGGCGCGCTGCACTAGGGCGCTCATCGTCCACTGCGTTGGCTTGGCGCTCGCGTTGGGCCTTAATTCTTTCGGGCTTAGCCGCGCAGCAGGTATGACACAGCTGCTGGTGGTGCTAGCGGCATTGCTCATCATCCAGCCCATCCTCGCCACGCTGCTGGCGGGCAAGCCACAGCTGACCACGGCGACGGTCTCGGTCGTCGCCGGACTGTTGTGGATGCTTAGCCTCTGCGCCGCCGACGCGGTCTGCGCCATTTTAGGGGTCTACCCACGCGTGGTGACGTTGCTGCTCATGCCAGCATTCGTAGGCGCAGGTCTCATGCAACTGGTTACGGGCGTGCTGCACCACTTGTTGCCCACCCTCGTCGGCGGCGGCCCGGCCAAGGTGACACTGGGCAGAAAGGTCGCTGATTACGGCGGATACGCCCGCTTGGTGCTTATCAACCTAGGTGCGATGTTGTGCTTGCTCGGGGCCGATATAGCCGGGCTTATCATGATGGGGCTTGGCCTTATCACCAACATCTTGGCCATCGCGGTGGCCGTTTCCAAACAGAAAAGACTGGAGAACTAAATGCTCAGCGTTTCTTCTAATCAACCTCAAAAGCCACCGGCTCAGAACAACTGGGCATCGTGGATTCTCATCGGCATCGCCCTGGCCGCGGTGATTGCTCTAGCGGTTTTCAATAGCACCTCCAAGGCACAACGGGCGTCGGAAAGCGAAGGCGTTGATGCCACCGTCGTTGAGGTTAGTGTGGAAGGCATGTCCTTCGTGCCTTCTTCCATCGATGTGCCAAAGGGCACCCACCTGGTGGTGAAGTTCACGAACACCGGAGATATGGTCCATGACCTGAAGATCGGCGACAACGAAACCGGCCGCGTCGAACCCGGCAAGACCGTCGAGCTAGACGCCGGCCTCATCGAGGAGACCACCCAGGGCTACTGCACCATCGCGGGGCATAAGGCGCAGGGCATGGTCTTTGACGTCAACGTCACCGACGCGCCTGCAGAAGGCGACGCCATGGCTGGCATGCACCATCACTCAGCTAGCCACCCAGACGTGCCCAGCGCTGCCGAGCGCACCCAGGAACGGGAGGGATTTAAGGCCTTCGATGCTGCGCTGCCGGCTGCAAAGGCAACCACGCACGAGGAAACCTGGACCATGACCGAGGACGAGGTCGAGGTAGCGCCAGGTGTAAAACAAACGCGGTGGCTATTCAACGGCCAAGCCCCAGGGCCAACCTTGCGCGGCAAGGTGGGCGATAAGTTCAAGATCACCATCAAGAACGAGGGAACCATGGGCCACTCCGTGGACTTCCACGCCGGCGAGGTCAACCCGGATGAGAACATGAAGACCATCGCGCCGGGCGAGTCCCTGACTTATGAGTTCACCGCGCACCGCTCCGGCATCTGGATGTATCACTGCTCCACGGCGCCGATGAGCCTGCACATTGCCAACGGCATGGCCGGCGCGGTGGTCATCGATCCGCCAGAGCTTGGCGACGCCGATGCGGAGTACGCAATGATTGCGGACGAAATCTTCCTGGGCGACGAAAATGGCGCCGACGCCGACCGCGTCTCAAACGGCGAGTACGACCTGATGGCGTTTAATTACTATCCGAATCAGTACGACCTTGAGCCGCTGCATGCCAAGGTGGGCGATAAGGTACGCATCTGGCTGCTCAACGTGGGCCCAGACCAGCCGTTGTCTTTCCACGTGGTGGGCGAGCAATTCGACACCGTCTACAAGGAAGGCGACTTCCTCATCAAGGACCTGGATGATGCCGGCTCTCAGGCCGTGGATCTCCTACCCGCGCAGGGTGGATTCGTGGAGATGACCTTCAATGAACCCGGCACCTATAGCTTTGTCAATCACATCATGACCTCGGCTGAAAAGGGCCAGCACGGAAAGATTGTGGTCTCGCGGTAGTCATTGCTCGGCGGCGCTCCCATTCGGCGAGTTCAGCCAAGGTATCGTAGTCCTCTTCCGCGCCTGTACCCGGCACCGCGATGAGGCGAGGGACTGCGTGCAACAGCCTGCGGGCTGACTTGTTGTGCAGGCAGTCGAAGGAATCTACCGCTTGGCGCAGGCCGTTGTAGTGCCATAGCGCGCACAGTGGCTGGATAAAATCGCCGCTTAAAGCCGCCGCTACCGAGGGAATCGAGCTTTGCGCTTCGCAGGCGGCGAGTTTTTCCAACAACTTTGGCAGCATTTGGGGCGAATCCGGCGCATCCACAGATAACACTGCGATATAGCGAAGTGGCGCTAAACTACGTGCTTCCAGGTTCTTCAGGCCTGCCGCGATGCCAGCTGCAGGCCCACCAAAAAGCGGATTTTCGCATACCTGCGGCAGGCCCAGCGGAAACGGGGAAACCACGCAGACCGGCGCGCCATAAGGAAGCTGCCTGCGCACGACGTCGACAAGCCTTTCGCCCCGCACACGCACCGAGCCCTTATCGAGCCCGCCCATCCTGGTGCCGTGGCCGCCTGCCAGGATGATGACTCCTAGCTCGTGCGGTTTGTAGTTCAGCATTGCTTAGGTTTTAGGAAGCTCGCGGCTCCAGTCGCCGGAACGGCCACCGGACTTTGCGGTGATCCCACAGCGGCGGATAAATGCGGAGCGGTCGACGCCTTTTACCATATCGATGATGGACAGCGCCGCAACGCTGACCGCGGTAAGCGCCTCCATCTCCACACCGGTGCGATCGGCGGTTCGCACCGTTGCCTCGATGAAGACGTGGTCGTCTCGGATTTCCAGATCGACCGAGCAACCATGCACGCCGATGGTGTGGGCGAGGGGAAGCAGTTCCGGGACCTTCTTGGCCGCCGAGATACCGGCGATGCGCGCGACCGCTAGCACGTCGCCCTTGGGAACCGTGCCGTCGCGAAGCGCAGAAAGAACATCAGGAGAACACGCGACCTCGCCTTGCGCGGTAGCGGAGCGGACGGTGGGCTGCTTTTCTGTCACATCCACCATGTAGGCGGAGCCGGAAGAATTGAGATGGGTAAATTTCATGGGGTCTAGTCTAATTAAGTCCTAATCGAGAATTAATAGACAACCACGCGGACTTCATCGCCAGCCTGAATTTCGGAGGTCACCTCAACCAGGCCGCACGTGCCGTGGAGCGAGGCCACAAAGTGGCTGCTCAACCCGCTGGCAAAGGGGTACGCCACGACGGCCTCGCCGAACTCCAAGCGCGTGGGCACAAATGCCGTGCCGTGCTTGTGCGCTATGGGGAAGGCCTCCCCGGCGCGCGCGACGATGGTGCGTCCGCTGCAGACCTTCGTGCGGGCAGGGCGCCCGCTCAAGGCCTCGAGGAAAGGCGAAACATAAAGGTGGTAGGAAACAAACGCCGCTACGGGATTGCCCGGCAGGGAGATAACTGGCAAACCTCCATAGAGGGAAAAACCTTGCGGCGTGCCCGGCTTTTGCTTGACCCCGCCGAACCAAGCCTCACAGTCCTCTGCGGCCTGAAGCGCGGTCTGCGTGACGTCGAAGGCACCGGCGGAAACACCGCCCGTCGTGATTACAACCTCGTGGGAATAAAACAGCTGCTCAATCGTCTCGCGCAGCTGCTCCGGGGAGTCGGAAGAGCGCATGTGCGTTACCACCGCATGCGGGATGGTGGAGCGAATCAGCGACTCGATCATCGGCCCATTCGAATCGGGCAACTGGCCCGGCTCGAGGCTCGAGCCCTCGACCAGTTCGTCGCCGGAGGAGACCACGCCTACGAGAACGGGGCGGTAGACGCGAACATGCGTGATGCCAGCCGAAATCAGCGCGGCAATAAGGCCGGCATCGACCACGGTACCCGGCTTGGCGATGGTCGCGCCCTCCCGAACGTTTTCTCCCTTAGGGCGGATGTGCGTGCGCCTTGGCGTCTCGTTGATGGTGACCTCACTCGGCAGCTCGTGTGGGCCGGCTGGAATATCGGTCAACTCCACCGGGACTACGACTAGGCCATCGTTGTCCTCCGGAACCGGCGCGCCGGTCATGATGCGCACCGCCTTGCCCGCTGGCACCTCCTTGGGTGCTTGGCCCGCCGGAACGTCGCCTGCGACGGGCAAACGCGCAGGCAGCTCAACCAGATCCTTTAGGTGTACCAAGAAACCATCCATCGCAGAGTTGCTAAAAGGCGGCACCGCTAGGCGCGCAGCGACGTCTTCTGCAATAACGCGGCCCAGAAGTGTCTCGTTGACTGGCTGGGCTTCCGGAAATACCTCTACCGGCACCGGCCGGGCGTGAGACATTATCGCCTCGAAGTGTTCTTGTGGGGTGCGCATGCTTTTCAACCTAGTTCCTTAGCCTTTAGCCACCGATTGCTGCCATCAAACGATCCGGCTGCAAGAAACCCTCGTCATTCACGCCGTGGCCGGGCAGCTTCGCCCACATTTCTGCGGCCCAGGCCTCCATGAGCTCTTCATCGCTGGCGCCCGCGCGCATGAGGTCGCGAAGAGAGGTCTCCGAATTACCGAATAGGCAATTGCGCACCGCACCGTCAGTTGTCAGGCGCGTGCGATCGCAGGAACCACAAAAGGAGCGGGTGACTGAGGCGATGACGCCGATTTGTCCTATCTCGTGGCCTCCGCGATAGACATTCCACAGTGATGCCGGGGCAGAGCCGCGCGGCTCATCAGCGGGGGAGAGCTCGAAGGACTCGCCGAGGCGGGCCAAGATATCGTCCGCGGTCACCATATCCTCGCGCCGCCACTTATCGCGCGGGCCCAGCGGCATCTGCTCGATAAAACGCAGCTGTGCGCCTGCCTCAATGCAGTATTCCGTCAGCGGGATAATAGAATCCTCATTAATGCCCGGCATCACTACCGCATTGACCTTGACTGGGTGCAGCCCGGCGCGGGTCGCGGCTTCGATGGCTGTGAAGACATCCTGGATGCGGTCGCGCCGGGTTAGCCGGGCATAAAGCTCGCGGTCGGTGGTATCGAGCGAGATGTTCACGCGGTCGAGGCCTGCTTCCACCAATCCATCGATACGCCGGTCGAGGCCCAAGCCGTTCGTGGTCAGTGCGGTAGACGGTGATTTACCTTCGTCGGTGCGCAATTGCTTAGTAGCAGCGACAATCTTCTCCAAAGACTTGCGCAGGAGCGGTTCGCCGCCGGTGAAACGTACCTGGCGGATGCCTAGCTTTTCGACGCCGATGCGGATAAGGCGGATCGTTTCCTCATCGCTCAAGGTTTCTGCGGTGGGAAACCACTCGAGCCCTTCGGCCGGCATGCAATACGTGCAGCGGAGATTGCAGCGATCAGTAAGCGAAACGCGCAGGTCGCGGGCCCTGCGGCCGTATTTGTCTAGAAGCGGATAAGTCATTGTCGTCCTAGTCTATAAGGAGAGCGGTCTTATCCATATTAACCCGGAAATATTCGCGTTTAATCCGGGGGCTAATCACGGGGCGGGAAATGCTGCGGCAAGTCATCCAGACGCTGTGACTCGCCAGGGCCTTTCAATCGAATGATGTTGTATTCGCCTTCAGCCAAGTGTGAACGCAGGTCCTTCTTATCGAACTTGCCCACCGAGGTTTTGTCGATGTGCTTTACGAAGGTCCAGTACTCCGGCAGCATCCACGAAGGCAGCTCCTTGCGCATACCCTCGCGGATGCGCTCGGCGGTTTCGATTGTCGGAGAAAACCCTGGTGCCAACACCGTTACCGCCAGAGGGCGTTCCACCCACTGTTTATCCGGATAACCGATGACGGCGGCTTCCACGACGACGGGGTTAGCCATGATGAGGTTTTCGAGCTGGACGGAATAGATCCACTCGCCGCCAGAGCGGATGACGTCGCGGGCGCGGTCTTCGACGGTCAAGAAGCCGTCTTCCGTTACCGAGCCGACGTCGCCAGTGCGCAGCCAGCCATCCGCGGTGAATTTGGATTCGGCATCCTCGACTTGCTTGCCGCGGAACTCGTCGGCACTACCGCCCGGTTCAGAAGTGGGCGAGTGGTAGTAGGAGCCGGTAACGAGGTTGCCGCGGACCTGGATCTCGCCGGCATTGCGGTCGGACTTGGGCACGACGACGCCGTCATTGACCACACGGTATTGCAAGGAGGCCGGGAAGCGTCCTTGGGATATGCGGTATGCCCAGCGGGTATCGCCATCAGCACCCTGGGGCGGGCGGGCCACCGTGCCCACCGTTGTGGTTTCCACCATGCCCCACACGTGCACGACGTCGACGCCGTAGCGCTCCTCCCACATTTTGATCAGCTGCGGCGGGACGGGGGAGCCGCCGGCGAAGATCTCGGTCAGCGTCATACGGTTTGGGGGATTTTTGAGATAGTGCGCGAAAAGCTGAATCCAAATGGTGGGTACGCCATGCGCCACGCGGGGCGAGGTGGCGGCGATGATGCTAGCAAGCGTCGGTGCCGATACGTCGGCGTCGGGAAGCACTAGTGGCGTGCCCGTCATAAAGGCGGCAAAGGGAACGCCCCAGCTGAGCACGTGATAAATCGGGATGCAGCACAGGAAGGTCTCGCCGTGGGTAACGCACAGCGAATCGGAGGCGCGCAACTGCATGCTCTCCAGGTAGAGCGCGCGGTGGGAATAGACCACGCCTTTGGGCGCGCCAGTGGTGCCGGTGGAATAGCACAAGGCGGCCGACGTCCGCTCGTCTAGCTCAGGCCAGTTGTACTCGGTAGGGCGGCCGTCGAGTAGCGCCTCATAGGAATAGACCTCGATGCCAGCGCCAAACTTGCCCAGGTAGTCGGCGGGATCGGTTAGACCAATGAGAACCACCGCACGCACGGTTTTTACGCCGTTTAAGACCTTAGCCAGCTGATCTTTTAAGCGCGGATCGGCAACTACAATTTCCGCTTCGGAGTGGTTAATGATGTGGCGAATCTGATCATTCATTAACTGCTTGTTTAGCGGGGTGAAAATAGCACCCTTGCAGGCACTGGCGAACATGACCTCTAGGTGTTCAGCACAGTTCCACATGAAAGATGCCACGCGCTGGTCCCCAGTAATGCCCAACTCATCATGCAATGCGTGCGCGAATGCGGCCGCGCGTGCGCCGATGGCGGCGAAGTCGGTGGTTTCCGGCTCGCTATGGTTGCGCCACGTGGTCACCTGCGTCTGCCCATGCACCGTCGATCCGTATTCCAGGATGCGGGTCAGGGACAGGGGGATATCCTGCATGGTAGAAAGCATGAGTCCTACTTTAGCGGTGTCACTTCCGGCGCGGGATGCTAATACGGTATAGTGGCTCGTGACTGACGCGGTCTAGCCCGAATTTTAGGAAAGCTCCCGCGTAACCGAGTATTGCAGAAGCGCCGCAGAGCGTTTCTTTTTCTCGCTCGCAGTCGCCTTCTATCAATTCTCCTCCGTGACATTCCTTTTCCCAGAGGAGAGGCCTAGATATCTCACCGCCCGCGGCTTCCCGCTTGTGGCGGCATGCACCATAAAAATACAGATTGGCTTCCAGCGCTTAAGCCGGACTGCAGGCGAAAAGCATTTAGACGCTGGTGAAGCGACGAAAGGATATCCGTGAGCAATACGGACAAAGCCGCAGCACAGGATTACGCATCCATGAAGCTGCCGGAACTGCGCAAGCTGGCTGCAGAGCGCGGCCTGCGCGGCATCTCGGGTCTGCGCAAGGGCGATCTGATCACCGCCCTGAGCACTGGCCAGGTACCTGCGAAGGCGGAAAAGGCGGAAAAGCGACAGCGCCGCACACGTAAGCCTGCTGAAGAGAAGCCGGCAAAGGCTGAGGATAACGCCAAGGATAGTGGCGAAGACAAGGCTCAAGAAAAGGCCCAAGAAAAGGGTGAGAAGAACGAGGAGCAGCGCTACGAGTCGCGCTCCCAGGCTCGCCGTGCCCGCCGCAACCGCGCCCGCCGCCAGGAGCGCGAGAACGCCGAGGCAAAGCAGGAGGGCGCTAAGGAAGAGGCTAAGGAGTCGAACAGGGAGTCGAACAAGGAATCAAACAAGGATTCCGAGAACTCTAACGACAATCGCGATAACAATAACCGTGACAACCGTGATAACGGTGAGCGCAACCGCGGCAACCGCAACCGCCGCCATGATGACGATGACAACAACGGTGGCGGCCGCCGCAACCGCCGCAACCGCCGCAACCGCCGCAACCGCGGTGGTAATGACAACAACGGTGGCGGCAACGATCTCCAGATCCGCGAGGGCGATGAAGTCCAGGCAGTAGGCGGTATCCTCGAGGTCGTCGACAACAACGTGGCTTTCTTGCGCACCACTGGTTACCGCGCGGCAAGCTCTGACGTCTTTGTCAACAACAACTTGGTCCGGCGCTTGGGCCTGCGCTCTGGCGACGCCGTGACCGGCCAGGTCAAGGTCTCTGGCCCAACTCATACCCACGGCAATGGCCGTAATCGCCGCAAGTACAACCAGTTGGTGCAGGTTGACACGGTAAACGGCATGGAGCCAGCAGCGGCACAGGACCGTCCTCACTTCTCCAAGCTGACCCCGCTGTACCCGAACCAGCGTCTGCGCCTGGAAACGGATCCGAAGATCCTGACCACCCGCGTTATCGACCTCATCATGCCTATCGGCAAGGGCCAGCGTGCGCTGATTGTTTCCCCGCCGAAGGCCGGTAAGACCACCATTTTGCAGAACATCGCCAACGCGATTTCCGCAAATAACCCAGAGTGCTACCTCATGGTCGTCCTAGTAGACGAGCGCCCAGAAGAGGTCACCGACATGCAGCGCAGCGTCAAGGGTGAGGTCATTGCCTCTACCTTCGACCGCCCGCCATCAGAGCACACCTCCGTTGCCGAGTTGGCCATCGAGCGCGCGAAGCGCTTGGTGGAGCAGGGCAAGGACGTCGTGGTTCTCTTGGACTCGATTACCCGCCTGGGCCGTGCTTACAACAACTCCTCCCCAGCATCCGGCCGCATCCTCTCCGGTGGTGTGGATTCCAATGCGCTCTACCCACCGAAGCGCTTCCTGGGTGCTGCCCGCAATATCGAAAACGGCGGTTCCCTTACCATCATCGCCACCGCGATGGTGGAGACCGGCTCCACCGGTGACACGGTCATCTTCGAGGAGTTCAAGGGCACCGGCAACGCCGAGCTCAAGCTCGACCGCGCCATTTCCGAGCGTCGCATCTTCCCGGCCGTGGACGTTAACCCATCCGGAACCCGCAAGGACGAGCTGCTGCTCGTTCCGGAGGAAGCGCGCATCATGACCAAGCTGCGTCGCATCCTTTCTGGTTTGGATTCCTTCGCCGCTATCGACTTGCTCATCAAGCAGCTGAAGAAGACCCGCTCCAACGGCGAGTTCTTGATGCAGGTGGCAAGCTCGGCGCCGATGGTCGCTGACAAGGAAGCTGAGGATTACATCTAATGGCTAATCAAGTTTCCCTCGTAGACGACATTGTCTCCGAGTACCAGGGCATCGAGATGCAGATGGGCGATCCTGAGGTCGCTGGCGATCAGACGATGTTCCGTAAGCTGTCTAAGCGCTATGCCGAGCTGCGTCCAATCGTCGCGGTCAACAATGAGCTAGAGCAGGCTCGTCAGGACCTCGAAGATGCCAAGGAAATGGCCTACGAGGACCATGACTTCCAGGACGAAGTCGACCGCCTCGAGCCGCTCGTCGTTGAACTGGAGGAAAAGCTCGCTGACCTACTCGCTCCACGTGACGAGCACGACTCCGAAGACATCATTATGGAGATCAAGGCTGGCGCCGGCGGCGAGGAGGCCGCATTGTTCGCAGGCGATCTCGCGCGCATGTACGAGCGTTATGCTGACAAAGCTGGTTTCCAGTGGGAGGTCTTGGGCCTCAACGAGTCCGACTTGGGCGGTGTGAAGGACATGTCCATCTCGTTTAAGTCCAAGACCCCGTCTCGCGACGGCGCTTGGTCCGTATTCAAGTTCGAGGGCGGCGTCCACCGCGTCCAGCGCGTTCCGGTGACCGAGTCGCAGGGCCGCATCCAGACCTCAGCTGCCGGCGTGCTGGTTTACCCGGAGCCGGATGAGGTCGAATCCGTCAACATCGACGAAAAGGATCTGCGCATTGACGTCTACCGCTCGTCCGGTAAGGGCGGCCAGGGCGTTAACACCACTGACTCCGCAGTCCGCATTACCCACCTGCCGACTGGCCTGGTGGTCACCTGCCAGAAGGAACGTTCCCAGATTCAGAACAAGGCCCGCGCATTGCAGGTGCTGCAGGCACGCCTGGATCAGATCGAGCGCGAAGCCCGTGAGGCTGAGGCAGGGGAGCAACGTGCATCCCAGGTGCGCACCTTGGACCGCTCCGAGCGTATTCGCACCTATAATTGGCCGGAAAACCGCATCACTGATCACCGCATCGGCTACAAGGCGAATAACCTGGATTCCGTTCTCAACGGCGATATGCAGGATCTGATCACCGCTTTGCAGGCTCAAGAGCGCGCCGAGCGCTTGGAGGCGGAAGACTAGAGGTGGATACCTACGCAATGGCGCTTCGCGATGCCGCGGAGCGCTTTCGCGCATCTGGAGTACCTAGCCCGGAGTGGGACGCACGAGTGCTTGCTTCCGAGCTCATTGGATGTGGGCATATGGACATCCCACTGGATGCCCAACCGATTCCCGGCTTTGCCATCGCCTATGAGGGCTGGGTCGCGCGCCGTGAGGCTCGCGAGCCGCTGCAGCACATTTTGGGCACGGCGTGGTTTGGTCCGCTCGAGCTCAAGGTAGGTCCGGGCGTGTTTATTCCACGCCCAGAAACGGAAGTCCTGGCGGATTGGGGAGTGCGGGTGCTTCGCGACGTCGCCAAGCCCCGCGTTGTCGACTTGTGTACCGGCAGCGGGGCACTGGCCGCCTATGTAAACCACGAGCGGCCGGACGCGGATGTTTTCGCGGTCGAGCTTTCTGAAGATGCGCTGCCTTTTGCCCGCAGCAATCTTGTCCAAGACGTGCATCTGGTCCACGGCGATGCAACAGACTTCTCGCTTCTGGCCGAACTCGACGGCTCCGTGGATCTCGTGCTCACGAATCCGCCTTATGTTCCGGAGACGCCAGACCTAGAGCCCGAGGTTTACCGCGACCCGCACATGGCGGTCTTCGGCGGCGCCGATGGCATGGAGGTCATCGACCGCCTCGTACCTCGCATTGCGAAGTTACTGCGTCCCGGCGGGAAAGTGGGCATCGAGCACGACGATGCCACGAGCGAGGCTGTGCAAGTTGCGTTGCTGAATTCTGGGCGATTCCACGATGTCGCAGTGCTGCGAGACCTAACAGGTACCGCGCGTTTTGTAACTGCTATTAAAAGTGCGACCGCCACGCCTGCGGGAGTACAGTAGGTTGGTCTGAACACACGAAGTGAGGAAAGAATGCAGGGAAAGATTTATAACTGTGCCGATAAGGCGGAGCGTGAAGAAGGCCTAGCCATCGCGGTCAAAGCAGCAAAGTCTGGCCGCCTCGTCGTGATGCCTACTGACACGTTGTACGGCCTCGGCTGTGACGCCTTCGACAACGACGCTGTGGCCAGCCTCCTTGCAACCAAGCAGCGTGGCCCCGATATGCCCGTTCCGGTCCTCGTGGGGTCTTGGGACACCATCCGCGGTCTCGTCGCGGAGTACACCGATACTGCGCGAGCACTCGTCGAGGCTTTTTGGCCCGGTGGACTTTCCATCGTGGTCCCGCAGGCGCCTTCCTTGCCGTGGAACTTGGGAGATACCCGCGGCACGGTGATGTTGCGCATGCCGCTGCATCCTATTGCCATCGAGCTTCTGCGCGAGGTTGGCCCAATGGCTGTGTCCTCCGCGAATATTTCCGGCCACCAGCCACCGACCACCGCGTTGGCTGCAAAACAGCAGCTCGGTAAAGCCGTTACCGTTTACTTGGACGGTGGCGAGACTGCCGTTGGCAAGCCTTCCACCATCATCGATTTGTCCGGTGAGCACCCATACCTGCTGCGTGAGGGCGCTCTTTCTGCCGAAGAAATCGCCGAGGTCATTGGCGTGAGCGCCGAGTCGCTGCGCACTCGCCCCACTGCCTAAACAAAAGGAGATTGTGTGAGTGGCACCGGTGTACCGCTGCGCGAGCTAGCGCTTGTCATTTTGGTCGCAGCGACCTTTACCTACCTCGCCACGGGCTTGGTACGTAGCTTCCTCGTCCGCACTGGGCGAGTGGCAGAGATTCGCCTGCGCGATTCGCATTCCCAGCCCACCCCGCAGATGGGTGGCGTGGCAATGTTTACCGGTTTCGGCGCCTCAGTCTTCCTAGCCGCCCAGCTTCCAGCCTTGACTCGCGGTTTCATGCCCGTTACCCCTGAGATGAATGCCGTGTTTTGGGCAGCGCTGGCCATCGTGCTCGTGGGCGTCATCGACGATGCCCTCGAACTGGGTGCGATGGTGAAGTTGGTCGGCCAATTGCTCGCCGCTGGAATCATGAGCGGCCTTGGCCTTACCTGGACGCTTCTGTTTATTCCATTCGGCGGCGGAACTACGGTGTTGCTCGACCAAATCCAGGGCACACTCTTGACAACCTTCTTTACGGTGCTGCTCATCAACGCAATGAACTTTGTGGACGGCCTTGATGGTCTCGCCGCTGGCTTAGGGCTTATTGCAGGTGGCGCCATCTTGATCTTTTCCATCACGGTTCTGCATGACCAGGGTGGGGCAGTCTCTGCCTATCCGCCGGCGATCATTTCTGCTGCGTTGGTCGGTATCTGTGCGGGCTTCCTGCCACACAACTTTGAGCCTTCGCGCATCTTTATGGGCGACAGCGGATCGATGCTCATTGGTCTCCTGCTGGCCGCAGCTTCCACCTCTGCTTCCGGCAAGATCAACATGTCGCTGTATGGCACTGTTGACATGGTGGCGCTCGCATCGCCTTTCATTGTGGTCGCCGCAGCTGTGTTTATTCCAGTCTTGGACCTTGTCTGGGCGGTTATTCGCCGCCTTTCTCAGGGCCGCTCGCCCTTTTCTGCTGATAAGGCGCACATTCATCACCGCCTGCTTTCGCTCGGCCATACCCACCGCCGCACCGTTTTGGTGCTATACCTGTGGGTCTCGGCGGTAGCTTTCGGCGCGGTGTCCTTTTCCATCGTCCCGTGGCCCGTCGCCGTCGCGCTTACCGCCATCGCGCTGGGGGTGGCATTCGGCGTCACGCTCATTCCTCTGCGCCAGGGCAAGCTTGGCCCAAGTAAACGGGCTACCACGGTGGTGGCGCATACCGATCCCGCCTAGGAGTCCCGGGCTGTCGTAGTGCGGTAGGCTTTTGGCCTATGACTGATCCGATGACGAACGCGGCAATAAACAACGTGGATGACTTTGACGACCCAGTTTTGCCGCTCAAGCGTGCACTGCGCTTCGGCTCGATTGCGCTGGTGGCCATCACGATTATCTCGCTCGCTGTGTGGGGTGGCATGCGTGGAATTCCGGGAATTTGGGGAGTGCTCGTCGGTGCCGGCATCGGCGGTGGGTTTGTGCTGCTGACGGTTCTTTCCGTGCTTGCTGCCTCGAAGGCTAGCCCCACCAACACGATCATCGTCGTTATGGGTAGCTGGCTCATCAAACTGCTGGTGCTGATTGTCATCCTCGCGGTCATCCGCGACATGGACTTCTACGATAAGATGGCGCTCTTTGTCACCGTAGTGATGGCCCTTATTGCAACGCTGGGTACCGAGGCCTGGGGCGTCGTCAGTGCCCGCGTCTCCTATGTGCACTAGCCATCCTGAAAAGGGCGGCGGGGATAAAACACGAGCCCTCTAGTCTTAATTTCCTTGGGGGAAGATGTGGAAAGGGTGTTAATTCCACCCCCGAGGTGGTGTACAAAAACTGTTTGTGACAAAGGCCATACGGGGTCTTTTGCCTAGTCATGGGCGCTATTTCGGCCAAAAAATCGCCCGCGAGCTACGGGTGTCAACCTGTGCCTACCCTGGTACACGTGAATTAGGCCCTGAACTGATATTATTTCTCGCGGGTTACCACGGGGCCGAGATTTTTGCATTGGATCCCGCGCGGTCAATCCCTGTCACTTCTTCGAAGATGTGCGACGGAGTCCGAAGTCGTGACAGAGAGCTTGAGACGTCCATCGCACCGTCCGCAAAGCTATTTTGCGGCGGCCCTAACACGGGAGAGAACGCTGAGCGTTACAACATTGGCCATGAAAGGGCACTTCCACGCGCCTGATCTGGGTGAAGAATTCTTCCCGGGGCAAGTAGATGCTGACCATCTGTTCTTCGGCGACTTTGCCGACGGATGGTTCGCGCTTGATCGCCTAATGCTGGGGCGCATCTTGATGACGCTGGTATTGGTGGTTCTTTTCATGCTGGCCTTCAAGAACCCGAAGTTGGTTCCGAAGGGTCTGCAGAACGTCGGCGAGAATGCGGTCGATTTCGTCCGTATCCACATCGCCGAAGATATTTTGGGTACTAAGGAGGCCAAGCGATTCCTTCCGGTAATCGCGACGATCTTCTTCGCAGTCCTGTTTATGAATGTGCCGACCATCATCCCGGGACTCAACGTCTCGCCAAATGGTCGTATCGGCATGCCTATCGTCCTTGCAGTCGTGTCGTACATCGCAATGATTTACGCCGGCGCAAAGCGCTATGGCTTCGGCAAGTTCATCAAGTCCTCGGTGGTTATTCCTAACCTGCCGCCGGCTCTGCACTTGCTCGTTGTGCCGATCGAGTTCTTCTCGACTTTCATTCTGCGACCAGTTACCCTCGCCATTCGTCTCATGGCGAACTTCTTGGCAGGACACATCATTCTGGTCCTTCTCTTCTCTGCTTCGAACTTCTTCTTCTGGCAGCTGAACGGTTGGACGGCACTGTCCGGTTTGACCATTGTTCTGGGACTGGCTTTCAGCCTGTTCGAGCTTCTGGTCATCTTCCTGCAGGCCTACATCTTCGCGCTTTTGACGGCGGTGTACATCGAACTGTCCCTGCACGCGGATTCGCACTAAGGACGAGGTCGACGAGCGCGACCGAGAATAATCTCAACTTCACAGAAACTATCTCCCTGTCCGTAAACCTGCGGGCAGGACATACGAAAGGGAACGACTTTCACCATGAACGAAATCATTCTTGCACAGGATGCTGCCGCTAACCTCGACAGCCTGAAGGCTGTTGGCTACGGCCTCGCCGCAATCGGCCCTGGTATCGGTATCGGCATCGTTGCCGGCAAGACCGTTGAGGCTATGGCACGCCAGCCTGAAATGGCCGGCCAGCTGCGTACCACCATGTTCCTGGGTATCGCCTTCACCGAGGCTCTTGCACTTATCGGCCTCGTTGCAGGCTTCCTGTTCTAAAAAGTTCGCGTTTTCCTAAACCAACCTTTTAAGACTGGAGACCACATGAACAACGTCTTTTATACGCTTGCGGCGGGGGAGGAGAACCCGGGGTCCGGCAGCTTCTCCGTTCTTCTGCCCAAGAACTATGACATTTTCTGGTCTTTGATCTGTTTCGTTGTCATCTTGATTTTGTTCTGGAAGTTCGTTCTTCCGGCATACAACAAGATGCTCCAGGAGCGCGAGGACCGCATCGAGGGCGGCATGAAGCGTGCTGAGGCTCAGCAGGCTGAAGCTAAGGCTGCTCTCGAGAAGTACAACGCACAGCTTGCTGACGCACGTGCAGAAGCTGCAGAGATCCGCGAGCAGGCGCGCGAGCGCGGCAAGCAGATCGAGGCTGAGGCTAAGACCCAGGCAGAAGAAGAGTCCCGCCGCATTGTCGCCTCTGGTGAGAAGCAGCTGGAAGCTTCCCGTGCACAGGTCATCTCTGAGCTGCGTTCCGATATCGGACAGAACTCCATCAACTTGGCTGAGAAGCTGCTGGGCGGCGAACTTTCTTCCGCAACCAAGCAGTCCTCCACGATTGACAACTTCCTGTCCGAGCTCGATTCTGTGGCACCGGCCGGAAAGTAGGCAACTATGAAGGCAGCTAGCCGCGAAGCCCTCGCACACGTAGAGTCCCAGCTGGATCAGATTCTGGCGCAGGACGATGCGATTGCGACGGCGGCACAGGCAGGTCTCGACCTTTTCGAGGTCGTTGATGTCCTTGATGCTGACCGCGAACTGCGCGTCGCGCTAACCGACGCCGCCGTTCCGGCTGCAAACCGCAAGTCACTGGTACAGAACCTCTTCGGTGCAAAGATTGCTCCGGTCGCCACCCAGGTGATCGAAGCTTCTGCTGCCGAGCAGTGGTCCACCTCCCGTGACTTCGTCAAGGGTCTCGTGTCTCTCGGCCGCCGCGCTCTTCTGCGCGGTGCTGAGGCTCAGGGCCAGCTGGGCCAGGTAGAAGACGAGCTCTTCCGCCTGTCTAGCATCCTGAAGAACGAGGCAGAGCTGACCCAGCTGCTTTCCGACCGAACTGCTACGTCCGCACGTAAGCGCGGATTGCTGGCAAGCGTGCTCTACGGCAAGGTAACGATGTTTTCTGAGGCGCTCGCGCTCCAGGCCATCGGCCGCCCTGAGCAGAACCCGATCGATGATGTCGCGGCACTGGCCGACTACGCAGCTAAGCTGCAGGGTCGCACCATTGCTCGTGTTACCACCGCGGGTGAGCTGAATGATAGCCAGCGTGCAGCACTCGCTGAGAAGCTGGGCAAAATTTATGGTCGTGCGATGTCCATTCACTCTGAGGTTGACACCAGCCTCCTCGGTGGTATGACCATCCGCGTCGGCGACGAAGTTATCGACGGCTCCACGGCAGGCAAGATTGCCCGTCTGCGTGCCAAGATGGCTTAAGTCAGGCCGAAACGACAGAAATGATTAAGTAATTGCTGGAAGAAACTACCGAGAGCAGGAAGAACATGGCGGAGCTGACGATCTCCTCCGATGAGATTCGTAGCGCGATTGCGAACTACACCTCGAGCTACTCCGCGGAGGCCTCCCGTGAGGAGGTCGGCGTGGTCATTTCGGCAGCTGACGGTATTGCGCAGGTTTCTGGCCTGCCATCCGTTATGGCGAATGAGCTGCTCGAGTTCCCAGGCGGCGTTATCGGCGTCGCACAGAACCTTGACACCAACTCCATCGGTGTCGTTGTCCTGGGCAACTTCGAGTCCCTCACCGAGGGCGACGAGGTCAAGAGGACTGGCGAAGTCCTTTCCATCCCTGTGGGCGAGGAATTCCTCGGCCGCGTTATCAACCCACTGGGCCAGCCGATCGACGGTCTGGGCCCAATCGCCGCTGAAGAGGACCGCGTCCTCGAGCTGCAGGCACCTTCCGTGCTGCAGCGTCAGCCGGTTGAAGAGCCGATGCAGACTGGCATCAAGGCTATTGACGCAATGACCCCGATTGGTCGTGGTCAGCGTCAGTTGGTCATTGGTGACCGTAAGACTGGTAAGACCGCAGTCTGCATCGACACCATCCTGAACCAGAAGGCTAACTGGGAGTCTGGCGACAAGGACAAGCAGGTACGTTGTATCTACGTCGCTATCGGCCAGAAGGGCTCCACCATTGCTGGAGTCCGCCACACCCTGGAGCAGCACGGCGCACTGGAGTACACCACCATCGTGGCAGCTCCGGCTTCCGACGCCGCCGGCTTCAAGTGGCTGGCACCGTTCTCCGGTGCAGCCCTGGGTCAGCACTGGATGTACCAGGGCAACCACGTCCTGGTCATCTACGATGATCTCACCAAGCAGGCTGAGGCCTACCGTGCGATTTCCCTTCTGCTGCGCCGTCCGCCGGGCCGCGAGGCATACCCGGGCGACGTCTTCTACCTCCACTCCCGTCTGCTGGAGCGTGCTGCAAAGCTCTCCGACGACATGGGTGCAGGTTCCATGACCGCACTGCCGATCATCGAGACCAAGGCGAACGACGTTTCCGCCTTCATCCCGACCAACGTTATTTCCATTACCGACGGCCAGGTCTTCCTGGAGTCCGACCTGTTCAACCAGGGCGTCCGTCCGGCAATTAACGTCGGTGTCTCCGTCTCCCGTGTGGGTGGCGCTGCACAGACCAAGGGCATGAAGAAGGTCGCCGGTAACCTGCGTCTTGAGCTTGCTGCTTACCGTGACCTGCAGGCATTCGCTGCCTTCGCTTCCGACCTCGACCCTGCCTCCAAGGCACAGCTCGAGCGCGGTGAGCGTCTGGTTGAGCTGCTCAAGCAGGCGGAGTCCTCCCCGCAGCCAGTCGAGTTCCAGATGGTTTCCATCTACTTGGCTGACCAGGGCATCTTCGACGTCGTTCCCGTCGAGGATGTACGTCGCTTCGAGGCTGAGGTACACGAGTACCTGCACTCGAATACCCCGCAGGTATTCGAGCAGATCGCTGGTGGCCAGCCTCTGTCCGACGAATCCAAGGATGCGCTCGTCAAGGCTGCTAAGGACTTCATCCCGACCTTCCGCACCACCGAGGGCCATAACTTGGGCTCCGAGGCAGAGGTCGAGGCACTCGATGCAGCAGAGGTAAAGAAGACCGAGCTCAGCGTCTCCCGTAAGACGGCTAAATAGAGTCCGCACAGCTCTAAGAATCAACCGTCGAGATAATAGAAGGGAGGAGCGAACACCATGGCTAATCTTCGTGAACTGCGCGACCGAATCCGGTCCGTCAATTCCACTAAGAAGATCACCAAGGCACAGGAGCTCATTGCTACCTCGCGCATTACCAAGGCACAGGCTAGGGTTGAGGCTTCACAGCCTTACGCACACGAGCTTGCGAATGTGATGAACAAGCTCGCAGCGGCCAGCTCGCTGGATCACCCGATGCTTCGTGAACGTGAAGATGGCAAGGTCGCCGCTATTCTCGTGGTCTCTTCTGACCGCGGTATGTGTGGTGGCTACAACAACAACATCTTCAAGAAGGCAGCCGAGCTCGAAGCCCTGCTCAAGAAGCAAGGCTACGAGACCGTCCGCTACGTCACGGGTAATAAGGGCGTTGGCTTCTACAAGTTCCGTGAAGCTGATGTCGCAGGCAGCTGGGCTGGTTTCTCGCAGGATCCGTCCTGGGAGACCACCCACGATGTCCGTCGTCACATGATCGACGGCTTCATTGCAGGTTCCAAAGGTACTGCCAAGTACCGCGACGGCCTCAACACCGAGGGCGAAGGCATCCGTGGCTTCGACCAGGTTCACGTTGTGTACACCGAGTTTGAGTCCATGCTGACCCAAACCGCGCGTGCACAGCAGTTGTTGCCGGTGGTTCCGGTTATTGAGGATGAGGAATTCCACCTCGGAGAGTCCGCGCTTTCCGACTCCGAGCCTACGGATCAGGTCTCGCCTGATTTCGAGTTCGAGCCGGATGCTGACACTCTTATGGAGGCACTGCTTCCGCAGTACGTCTCTCGTATCCTCTTTGCGATGTTCTTGGAGGCTTCCGCTTCCGAGTCCGCAGCACGCCGTACCGCAATGAAGTCTGCTACTGACAATGCAACCGAGCTGGTCAAGGACCTCTCGCGCGTGGCCAACCAGGCTCGTCAGGCACAGATTACCCAGGAAATTACAGAGATCGTCGGTGGCGCTGGGGCGCTCGCCGAAAGCGCAGAAAGTGACTAGATTATGACTTCAGCTCTGCAAGAGCAGAACACACAGTCGTCGGCTGTTGCCGGCCGTGTGGTGCGCGTCATCGGTCCGGTCGTCGACGTGGAATTCCCGCGTGGCGGACTGCCGGCACTGTACAACGCACTGACCGTCGAGATTTCTCTCGAGGCTGTTGCAAAGACCGTCACCCTCGAGGTCGCTCAGCACCTCGGTGACAACCTCGTCCGTACCGTTTCCATGGCACCGACCGACGGCCTCGTCCGCGGCGCTACCGTGACCGATACTGGCAAGCCAATCTCCGTTCCAGTCGGCGATGTGGTCAAGGGCCACGTCTTCAACGCACTGGGCGACTGCCTCGACCAGCCTGGTCTGGGCCGCGACGGCGAGCAGTGGGGCATCCACCGTGAGCCGCCAGCATTCGACCAGCTCGAGGGCAAAACCGAAATCCTGGAGACCGGTATTAAGGTTATCGACCTCCTGACCCCGTACGTGAAGGGCGGCAAGATCGGCCTCTTCGGCGGTGCAGGTGTTGGTAAGACCGTTCTCATCCAGGAGATGATTACTCGTATCGCACGCGAGTTCTCCGGTACCTCCGTCTTCGCCGGCGTCGGCGAGCGTACCCGTGAGGGCACCGACCTCTTCCTCGAGATGGAAGAGATGGGCGTTCTCCAGGACACCGCCCTCGTGTTCGGCCAGATGGATGAGCCGCCAGGAGTCCGTATGCGCGTGGCTCTGTCCGGCCTGACCATGGCGGAGTACTTCCGCGATGTGCAGAACCAGGACGTGCTGCTGTTCATTGACAACATCTTCCGTTTCACCCAGGCTGGCTCTGAGGTTTCGACCCTGCTGGGTCGTATGCCTTCCGCCGTTGGCTACCAGCCAACCTTGGCTGACGAGATGGGTGTCCTGCAGGAGCGCATTACCTCCACGAAGGGCAAGTCGATTACCTCTCTGCAGGCCGTTTACGTCCCTGCGGATGACTACACCGACCCGGCTCCGGCCACCACCTTCGCCCACCTCGATGCAACCACCGAGTTGGATCGTGGTATTGCTTCCAAGGGTATTTACCCGGCTGTGAACCCGCTGACCTCGACCTCTCGTATTCTGGAGCCGTCCATCGTGGGCGAGCACCACTACGAGGTTGCGCAGCGCGTCATTCACATCCTGCAGAAGAACAAGGAACTCCAGGACATCATCGCCATCCTTGGTATGGACGAGCTGTCCGAGGAGGACAAGGTCACCGTTCAGCGCGCACGTCGTATCGAGCGCTTCCTAGGCCAGAACTTCTTCGTCGCAGAGAAGTTCACCGGCCTGCCGGGCTCCTACGTCCCGCTGACCGAGACCATCGATGCTTTCGAGCGCATCTGCAACGGCGAGTTCGATCACTACCCAGAGCAGGCATTCAACGGCCTGGGTGGCTTGGACGACGTCGAGGCTGCGTACAAGAAGCTTTCCGAGAAGTAGGGAGTGGCACATGGCTGACATCACCGCTGAATTGGTATCCGTCGAGCGTAAGCTGTGGGCTGGTAAGGCCACGCTGGTTACGGCTGAGACCACTGAGGGTGAGATCGGCGTGCTTCCTGGCCACGAGCCATTGGTCGGTCAGCTGGCCGACAATGGTGTTGTGACCATCCACCCAGTCGACGGCGAGCGCCTCGTCGCCGCGGTCCAGGGTGGCTTCCTCTCCGTGTCCAAGGACAAGATCACTGTCCTCGCCAACTGGGCTACTTGGTCCACTGAAGTTGATGAGGCACAGGCTTCCGAAGACCAGAAGTCCGAGGAGTTTATTGTCCACAACCGTGGTGAAGCCGCTCAGCGAGCACTTCGTCGCGCCAAGGGCTAGGTAGAGTAACGGGCAGCAAAGCCCTTCCGCTCTCATAAGCGCCCCACCTTTCTTTCACCAGAAAGGTGGGGCGCTTTTTCGTTGGCTTTTGCTGCGGGGTTTAGTGGCATAACGGCAGGGGAAGATACTAGAATTTTGTCTAATATCTTTTAGGTTCAGGATTAAAAGGAGCGGCAGGATATGAACATTTCAGGTCTAGGCTGGTTGTTCCTCATCGTGGCGGCTTTTATCCTTTTGTGTCTTATGCTTGCTGCTCGCCGCTTTTTCAAGTTGCGTGCGCGCGGGACCTCTGTATTGCTGAGAACCCTTCCCGCTAAAAACTCTCGTTCTTGGCGTCATGGCGTGATGCGCTATAACGGAGAATACGTGGAGTACTTCAAGCTGCGCTCGGTTTCGGTCCAAGCAGACCTTCGTTTCAATCGCCTCGGCGTCGAACTAATTGGCACTCGTCAATTAGACGATGACGAGGCTGCTTTTATGTCCGCCGCCAACCAGGTCATCCGCTTTTCCTTCGCGGATCAGGAATACGAAATCGCCACTGACCTACACGGAATCATGGGTCTTACCGCCTGGATTGAGGCGGCGCCTTCCAAGCGCTTGCAACGTCCTGACTATCGGCGTCTGCGCCAGCGCGCTACCCGTTTTACTAAGGAGTAGGCGGCTACCTATAGGGTAGAGAGCATGCGTTTAGTCATCGCTCGTTGCTCAGTTGATTATGTCGGCCGTTTGGATGCCCATTTGCCCGTCGCCGATCGCCTCATCCTCGTCAAGGCAGACGGTTCCGTGTCGATCCACGCCGACGACCGCGCTTATAAGCCGCTGAATTGGATGACTCCGCCGTGCACGCTGGAGGAATCCGCCATCACTGACATCGACGGCGAGGACACTGGCGAACAGCTGTGGCTCGTTGAAAACCCCAAGGGCGAGCAGCTGCGTATCACGATCGCGGAGATTCACCAAGACTTCTCCGTCGAATTGGGCGCGGATCCGGGGCTTGTTAAGGACGGCGTCGAGGCGCACCTGCAGGAGCTGCTCGCCGAGCACATCGATACCCTGGGCGAGGACTATTCACTCGTGCGCCGCGAGTATCCAACTGCAATTGGACCAGTCGATATCATGGCCAAAGACCAAGACAATAAGTTCGTTGCGGTTGAGGTCAAGCGCCGCGGTGGTATCGACGGCGTCGAGCAGCTCACACGCTATCTGGAGCTTCTCAACCGTGACGAGCTACTGGCACCCGTGCAAGGCGTCTTTGCAGCCCAGGAAATCAAGCCGCAGGCCCGTACGCTGGCCGAGGACCGCGGTATTCGCTGCGTCATCCTTGACTACCAAGATCTGCGCGGCATTGAGTCGAACGAGCTACGTCTTTTCTAATGCCACGCCGCAACAGGAGAAACCGCGTCAGCCCGCGCCCGCTGCCTAAGGATGGCTCTACTTTTCTAGGCTCGCAGACCGTCGAGGGCCCAAAGTGGACCCACGGCGAGCCCTTCGTTATGCGCCACATCGGCAGCGCTGCAGCTACAAAGTTCTATATCTGCCCCGGCTGCAACCAAAATATTCCGCCTCGCGTTGCCCATATCGTGGCTTGGCCGCGTGATACAGGCGGCAGGGAAGATGACCGCCGCCACTGGCACCGTCACTGCTGGGAGCGTAGGTAGGATAGCGGGCATGATTGTTGCTTTTTCTGTCGCGCCAACCGTGGTGGGCGAGGAAACTGCGGAGATGTCTGCAGCCGTCGCCGAAGCCGTCCGCGTGGTGCGCGCATCCGGCTTGCCCAACGAGACCAATGCCATGTTTACCCTTATAGAAGGCGAATGGGATGAGGTCTTTGCCGTAATCAAGGAAGCCACCGATGCGGTACGCAAGGTTTCGCCGCGTACCTCGCTTGTAGTCAAGGCCGATATCCGCGAAGGTGTGACTGGCCAGTTGACGCAAAAGGTGGAGTCTGTGAATCGACGTTTGGAGGAAAACAAGTGACCGGACCTTATGTAGGCGGTGCCCTTGACTTGGGCGCGCTGAAGCAGCAAAAGGAGACTGAGGAAGCGCCTTCCGGGGTATCTGCATTTTTCGAGGTAACCGAGGCTAACTTCGAATCCGAATTGATTCGCCGTTCCGCCGAGGTCCCCGTTATTGCGCTCATCGGTTCTTCGCGTTCGCCCGCCTCCGAGCAACTGAAGAATGACCTGCGCGCTGTCGCAGAGGCCGGTGGGCTCAAGTTCATCGTTGGCTACATCGACGCTGATGCTATCCCGCAGGTAGCGCAGGTCTTTGGCGTGCGAAACCTGCCGACCACCGTCGCCCTAGCTGCCGGCCAGCCGATTACCAACTTCGAGGGAGCCCAGCCCAAGGATGCGCTGGAGCAGTGGACTGCCACGCTCGTCGAGAAGCTTGGGCCGCAATTGAGTGGTCTCAGCACCGAGACCCCAGAACCAGAAACTGCCGCGGACCCACGCGTGCAGGCCGCCGAGGAGTCCCTAAACCACGGCGATTTCGACGCAGCCATCGCCCACTACGACGCCATTTTGGCCGACGATCCAGACAACGCCGAGGTCAAGCAGGCCCGCAACACCACCCAGGTTTTGCGTCGTCTGGACCCAGCAAACCGCACCGAGGACCCGATTGCTGCTGCCGACGCTGCGCCAGCCGACGTCGCCAAGCAGTGCGATGCCGCCGACGCCGAGGTCGTCGCCGGTGCGCCCGAGAAAGCCTTCGAGCGCCTCATCTCGGCGATGCAAAGAACCGCAGGCGACGACAAGCAAGCCCTCAAGGTTCGCTTGCTCGAGCTCTTCGCGCTTTTCGACGCCTCCGATTCCCGTGTCCTGCAAGCGCGCACCAAGCTCGCAAGCGCTCTTTATTAGCGAAGGGGTAACTAGAGCACCCCCGGCTTTCTGGAATTTCTGGATCGCTTTTATCCGGTTCTATTATCAGGGCAGAAATCCTTGACAGAGCCAATTAAAAGGCCAATTAAAAGGGAGTGCTCTATGCCGACTTTGCAACCAATTAATGGTCCAAAAATCCCGGAGCCCAAAGCCCCGAAGAAGGACCGTACCCACTGGCTCTACATCGGCGTCATCGTTGCGGTGATTGCCGGTATTGCCTTGGGTCTAGTCGCCCCGGGCGTTGCCGTTAACTTCAAGCCATTGGGCACGATGTTCGTCAGCCTCATTAAGATGGTCATCGCGCCAATCATCTTCTGCACCATCGTGCTGGGCATCGGCTCGGTGCGCGCTGCGGCATCGGTCGGTAAGGCCGGCGGCATCGCTCTGGCGTACTTCATCACGATGTCCACCTTTGCGCTGGCGATCGGCCTCGTGGTCGGAAACTTCATCGATCCCGGCGCTGGCCTTCATATTAGCGGCGGTGATGGCTCTAAGTACATCAAGGCAGGTGCGGAAGGCGAGGGTCTTTGGGGCTTTGTCAGCTCCATCGTCCCAGAGACCATGTTCTCGGCGTTTACCTCGGGATCTGTTCTCCAGGTCCTGTTTATCGCGTTACTGTGTGGCTTCGCCGTGCAGTCCATGGGCGAAGCAGGCGAACCTATTCTTGGCTTCGTCGCCAGCCTGCAGCGCCTCGTCTTCAAGATCCTCAACATGATTTTGTGGCTGGCTCCGCTCGGCTCTTTCGGAGCTATGGCAGGCGTCGTTGGTGAGACCGGCATGGATGCCGTGAAGTCCTTGGCCACCCTGATGCTGGCTTTTTACATCACCTGCTTCCTCTTCGTATTCGTGGTACTCGGCCTCATCGCCCGTGTATTCGGCGGTATCAGCATGTGGAAGCTCTGCAAGTATCTGGGCCGCGAGTTCCTGCTCATCGTTGCTACTTCTTCCTCTGAATCCGCATTGCCGAACCTCATGCGCAAGCTGGAACACCTCGGCGTGGAGAAGCCGACCGTGGGTATCGTTGTACCGACCGGTTATTCCTTCAACCTGGACGGCACCGCTATTTATCTGACGCTTTCCGCCATCTTCATTTCCGAGGCAATGCATATGCCGATGAACTTGGGCGAGCAGGTGGGCCTGCTGGTCTTTATGATCATCGCGTCCAAGGGCGCAGCGGGTGTCTCCGGAGCCGGCATCGCAACGCTGGCTGCGGGCTTGCAGTCCCACCGCCCTGAGCTCCTCGGCGGCGTCGACGTCATCATGGGCATCGACCGCTTTATGTCCGAGGCTCGCGCTCTGACCAACTTTGCCGGCAACGCGCTCGCAACCATCCTGGTTGGCCGCTGGACCAAGACCGTGGACATGGACCGCGTCACGAAGGTACTCAACGGTGAGGAACCATACGCTGATTCTGGCAAGGACAGCACCGTTAACCTGCGCATGCCAGACGTGGAGAACCCAGCCCACGAGCGCCTGCAGCCAACGCAGCAGGTTGATTTGGAGCGCTACAAAGACGGCTCTGAGATGTACTACAAGTAGTTCTCGCTATACTGCGAGCCTATGACGAAAGTACTATTCCTCTGTAATTCCAACCGCGGCAAGTCCCAGATGGCCGCAGCTTTGGCGAAGCTGCATGCTCCCTCGTGGAAGGTCTATTCGGCCGGCGTGCAAGTGACCGAACCGGGGCAGTCCGGCGATGTAAATCTCGAGGCATCCCATTGCCTGGCCGAAGTGGGCGCCGACATGTCTGAGGGCACGCCCAAGCCGGTTGATCCGGAACTTGCCGCCAATGTCGATCACGTCATCATCGTCGGTGGCGCCGAGTACGATGGACCCGCCGAGCGCTGGGAGATTGAAGATCCCTCCCAGCGTGGCGTGGAGGGCAAGCAAAGGATGGTCGAGCTGCGCGACGATATTGATGCCCGCGTCAAAGAATTGATTGCGCGCCATAATTAATTTAGATACTAAATACCTAGAAATAGGTAACATTTTCTAATAAAATGCGGTGCATGACTAGTCCGCACCGAGCACCGATTTCGTCCGATCCTAGGCAGCAAGCCTTTGCAATCCGTGGCCTTAACAAATCCTTCAATGGTTCTCCCGCCGTCCGCAATCTAGATCTCGACGTCCCGCGGGGTTCTATTTATGGCATCGTCGGCCCCAACGGTGCGGGCAAGACCACCATGCTGACCATGGGCTGCGGTCTTCTGCGCCCCGATAGCGGCGAGTCATTCGTTGCCGGTCACCGCGTGTGGCACGATCCAATCCCTGCGAAGGCATCGATGGGCTTGCTCATGGACGGCGCACCCGTATTCGACCGCCTCACCGGCGCCGAGTATCTCTACTACTTGGGCGCGCTACGCAAGCTCGACGAGGGGGAGGCACAGCGCCGCGCCGCCGAGCTCCTGCACGTGCTCGCGCTTGACGACGCCGCCTCCAAACGCATCGCCGACTATTCCGCTGGCATGACCAAGAAGATTCTGCTTGCCGGCGCAGTACTCCATAATCCCGAGGTGCTCATCCTCGATGAGCCGCTCGAGGCAGTCGATCCAGTATCCGGCCGCCTCATCCAAAACGTGCTCGTGAACTTCGCTGCCCGGGGTGGCACCGTGGTGATTTCCTCCCACGTCATGTCCCTAGTCGAAGGACTTTGTACCTCCGTGGCAATCATTAATGATGGCCAAGTGCTTACCTCCGGCACCGTCGATGAGGTCCGCGGTGACAAGAGCCTCACTGACGTCTTCATCGAGCTCGTCGGCGGCGCCGATCTCGATTCCAACGCCTTCCAGTGGTTGGGTGGAAACTAGGCCGTGATGGACACCAGCAAAACCCTCGTCAAGCTACACCGCACACTATGGAGCAGGACTTTCAAGGAAAACACCGCGCAGTGGATGATGGTGCTCCTCTTCGCCATCTATGGCCTGATTGGTCTCGCCAACACTGGGTTTATGGCCGGCTTAGATCTGAGCGAAGGCACGCGCAATGCTCACGCTCTCACCACAGTCAACCTCCTCGGCGTAGCGATGTACCTCATGCTCGCGATAATCATGCCCGCCGGTGAAAAGCAGCTTTACCCCGATACCTTGAAGGGCCTGCCGCTTTCTTTAGAAGAGGTCCGGCCCGCCATGCTGCGCATTTCTTTCCTTAACTCCCGCGTCTGGCTTTCTGCAGGTTTTAGCATCATCTGGGCAATCGTCGGTGCGATCATGCTCGTGAGCATCGGTGACTTCAATGTCATTGCAATACCCGCATTCGTGCTCGGCATGGCGCTTTCGTGGTTTATCACTATCTGTTTGTCGGAGTGCCTGATGAGCGTTGCCAGCAACGTGGTCAGCTTGGAAAGTGATCGCAGCAAGTTCATTGGCGGCATTCTCGGCACCGTATTGATGCTCTGCGTCATTCTCTTAAACGGCCAGATTGAAGATGCAGTGCCGCTCGGCACCATCGGCAAGTATGCCGCGTGGACGCCGTTTACCGCAGCGACCGGTTGGGCCACAGCGCTTGGCAATGGCTCTTACATGGAAGCACTCGCACAGCTTCTAATCGCTATTCTCACCGCAGTGGGGCTCTTCGCGGTCTGGCGGCACTTAATCAAAACAGAATTCGCCCAAAGCCAAAAGCACGCCCGGCCTGCGCCAGCCACAAAGACAAAGGAGCACGGCGTATCCCGCCTCCGCCTGATGGGCCTGGCTTATCGCAGTCCCGCCATGATGGAGTACTCGCGCTCGTTGCTTTATATCGTCCGCGATATGCGCCTAGTAAATACCTTGATCTTCATGCCGGTGCTCGCAGGATTCTGTCTCTACCACATCTTTAACGGCAACTTGACCGCTGGTTTAGGCGTGCTCGTGATGCTCGGTCTCCTGGGCGGCCTGCTCGGCGTCAACGACTATGGCTACGATGGCCCCTCCGGCTGGCTGAAGATGATGGCACCTTGTGCACCAAGCAAATTTCTGCTGGCCCGCCATCGCGCGCACCTGACGCCTTCTGCAGTTGTCATCCTCATTTGCGTCATCCTGGCGCTCATCATCAGCCCTGAACGCCTGAAGGTATTGGCCTTTGGTTGTGCTGCAATAGGAATGCTGCTTTCCGTAAGCTCCTGCGCACTCGCTTTGTCGGTGTATAACCCTTATCCCGTCTCCGCGCCGGGTACCAATGCGTGGACTGATAAGTCTGGCTACTCCGCACCCGCCTTTGTGGCCAGCCTCTTCGGACTCATCTTCGGCTGGATTGCCGTGGCCCCAGGTCTTGTTTGCCTAGGCATCGCCGTTACCCAAGACAAGGCTCCGTTGCTAGCAGTCGGTGTCATCTTGAGCCTTGCCGTACCGGCTATCGTCCACGCACTGGTGGCGTTTATCGCCGGCAAGCGGGTCGACGGCCGGATGCCGGAGATTTACGCCAAGGTCGACACCTGGGTCAGCTAGCCCACAAAGCGGTACCACTGCACGGAGTTGGCCGGGAGGTGTAGATCCGCGGAATTCGATGTGGAGTGCACCTTATGTGCCAAGTCATTGCCCGCGCCCTCGTAGACGGCGTCGTCGGTGTTGAGCAGCAACTCCCACGCGCCGTCGCGGGGCAGCCACATGTGGTAGTTCGGAATGGAGTTGCCTGAGAAATTGCACACGGCGAGCAGCGCCGAGCCATCGTTGCCGTAGCGCACGTAACCCAAGACGTTATTGTTCGAGTCATCAGCCTTGACCCACTGGAAACCATCCTGCGTAAAGTCCTGGGACCACAGGGCAGGGGTGTCTTTGTAAACGATATTGATATCGCGCACTAAGCGCTTGATGCCTCGATGCCACTCACCGCCCCAGCCTTCGAGGTTGGCCCAGTCCACAGAGCTGGATTCGTTCCACTCCGCGACCTGGCCAAACTCTTGCCCCATAAACAGCAGGTTCTTGCCCGGATGCGAGAACATATATCCGTACAGCGCACGCAAGCCTGCGGCCTTGTTCCAATCGTCGCCAGGCATGCGCGTCCACAGCGAGCCCTTGCCATGGACGACCTCGTCGTGACTAAACGGCAGCACGTAGCGTTCCGAATAGGCATAGACCATGGAGAAAGTCAGCTCGCCATGATGATGCTGGCGGTAGATGGGCTCGTGCTTGAAGTACTCGAGGGTGTCATTCATCCAGCCCATATTCCACTTCAGGGAAAAGCCGAGGCCGTCCTCCGAGGTGGGAGCAGTAACGCCCGGCCAAGAGGTCGATTCCTCGGCGATGGTCAGCACGCCGGGATGCAGGCGTTGCAGGGTAGCGTTTGTCTCCTGCAAGAACTGTACCGCTTCCAGGTTTTCGCGTCCGCCGTACTGGTTGGGCAGCCATACTTCACGTGAGTAGTCCAAGTAAAGCATCGAGGCCACCGCATCCACGCGCAGGCCGTCGACGTGGAATTCTTCGGCCCAATACAGCGCATTTGCTACCAAGAAGTTGCGCACCTCGTTGCGGCCAAAGTCAAAGACGTAGGTTCCCCAGTCGGCCTGCTCGCCGCGGCGGGGGTCGGGGTGCTCGTAGAGTGCCTGGCCGTCAAAGCGTCCCAGTGCAAATTCGTCTTTGGGAAAGTGCGCTGGGACCCAGTCGATGAGGACGCCGATGCCGGCGTTATGCAGGGCGTCGATAAGCGCACGCAACTCATCCGGGCAGCCCCAGCGTGCCGACGGAGCGTAGTAGCCCGAGACCTGGTAGCCCCAAGAACCGCCGAAGGGGTGCTCTGCCACCGGAAGCAGCTCGACGTGGGTGAAGCCATGCTCGAGGACGTAATCGATGAGCTCAGCGCGCAGTCTGTTGTAGTCGGCGCCTTGCTTCCAAGAACCCACATGCAGCTCGTAGATGCTCATCGGTACATCGAGATTGCCGTTACGAGCATCCATCCATGCGGAGTCATTCCATTCGTAATCGTTTGCCATGACTACCGAGACTGTCTCCGGCGGAGCAATCGTTTGCTTCGCCATCGGATCAGCCTTATCGATGCGCCGGCCGTCCGCGGTTTGAATCGCGAACTTATAGCGCTCGCCGGGACCGATGCCGGGGACGAAGAGCTCCCAGACCCCGGTTGCGCCCAAACAGCGCATCGGCGACTGCGCGGGATTCCAGCCGTTGAAGTCGCCTACTACGGCAACGCCTTTGGCATTCGGCGCCCACACCGCAAACGAAACACCTTCAACCCGGCCCAAATGCGTGTCGTAGCTGTGCAGATTCGCGCCAAGTACCTCCCAAAGCCGCTCGTGGCGACCTTCCGAAATCAGGTGCAGATCGAAAGTGCTGGCAGTGGGCAAGAACCGGTAGCCGTCGGCCACCTCGACCGGAGCCTGGCCTGGGTAAGTCACCCGGAAACGGTAATCCTGCTCCTGGTCTAGTGCGCTCTCCCATAGGTCGTGGCCTACAGCATTCATCTCGTGCACGGCAGTTTCGGTGACCAGCTCCACCTTCTCGGCGCCGGGGCGACGAGTTAAAACCGTGCCGTCGTGCCAGCCATAAAAGTCATGTGGGGCATGGTGGCGACACTCGTTGAGGCGGGCGAGATCTGCTTCCGGAATGTTCATGTGTTCACGTTACCTAAATCGAAGGAGACAGGACTTAAGGTCGATAATCGTTGACGTCGCGCCAGGCAAGGCGGTCCAAGGAATGCGGGTCAGCCTGCGGCAGCACGAACAGATGGGCGACGTCGCGCATTGGTTCGAGTCGCACGAAGTTGCGGTTGGACCAGTTATAGGCGGCGCCGGTAATGGCATCGTGGACGGTGTAGACGTCACCGTCGGCTCTGCCGATCGCTTCCATTTCTACGGTAACGGTGGCTTCTTGGGCATTGCGCGGATCCAGGTTGATCACGGCCAGGATCACGTTGCCCGTCGCAGGATCTGCCTTGGAGTAGGCAATGATTTTTTCGTTATCGACGTCGTGGAATTTGAGGTTGCGCAGTTGCTGCAGCGCGGGGTTCTCACGGCGGATGAGATTGAGAAGGCGAATATAGGATTCCAGCGATGCGCCACGGGTAGCCGCCTCCTGGAAGTTGCGCGGGCGCAGCTCGTACTTCTCAGAGTCCATGTACTCCTCACTGCCCGGCGCCACGGCCTCGTGCTCATAAAGCTCATAGCCGGAGTACACGCCCCATAGCGGAGACAGAGTCGCGGCCAAAGCCGCGCGGATAGCGAACATGGCCCGCCCGCCGGTCTGCAAAGACT
This sequence comes from Corynebacterium sp. HMSC06G04, assembly GCF_001807365.1. Taxonomy (NCBI): domain Bacteria; kingdom Bacillati; phylum Actinomycetota; class Actinomycetes; order Mycobacteriales; family Corynebacteriaceae; genus Corynebacterium; species Corynebacterium sp. HMSC06G04. The sequence goes on from NZ_KV788623.1 coordinate 82,296, forward strand.
CGTGCAGGATGTCAGGCGTATTCACAAAGAGGTTGGGGCGGCAAATATCCGCCTGCTCCACGTGCATCTTGGCAAACTCGGTCAGCTCGCGCTTCGAGGTTTGCCAGGTGAAATAGGTATAGGACTGGGTAAAGCCTGCCTTCGCCAAGCCGAACAGCCGTGGCGCGCGGGTAAAGGCCTCCGCAAGGAAGATGACCTCCGGATGGGTCACGTGCACCTTGTCTATGAGCCAGGTCCAAAAGTTTGCCGGCTTGGTGTGCGGGTTATCCACGCGGAAGGTGGTTACGCCCGCCTCGATCCAGATCATCACGATGCGGAAGATCTCGTTGTAGATCGCGTCTGGGTCGTTGTCGAAGTTCAGGGGATAGATGTCCTGGTACTTTTTCGGCGGATTCTCCGCATAAGCGATGGTGCCGTCAGCCAAGACCGTGAAAAACTCTGGGTTCGTCTTGGCCCACGGATGATCCGGTGCGGCCTGGAGCGCCAGATCCAGCGCTACCTCGAGCCCCAGGTCCTGCGCGCGAGAAACCAGCTTTTTGAAATCGTCCATCGTGCCCAAGTCTGGGTGAGTGGTGGAATGATCTTGAATTGCCCACGGCGAGCCGACGTCGCCCGGTTCAGCCACCACCGAGTTGTTCTTGCCCTTGCGGTGAACCTTTCCGATGGGGTGAATCGGCGGGAAATACACTGTGTCGAAGCCCATGTCTGCGACTCGCTCCAACGCTTTGGCCGTGGTCTTGAAAGTGCCGTGGACTGGGTTGCCTTCTTCATCCCAACCGCCCGTAGAACGCGGGAAGAGCTCATACCAAGAGTTATAAAGCGCTTCTCGGCGCTCGACCAGTACCTCGTGGACCTCGCCTTCCACGAGCAAATCCCGCAAGGGGTGCGCATGCAGTTTCTTTGCCACGGCGTCGGAAAGCGCTGCCTCGACGCGCGAGGACAGGTCCAAAGACTCATTCGCTAGCGACTTAGCAACATCGGGCATTCCCGCCCGCTCAAAAAGCTCCGCGCCATGGAGGAGATCGTTGGAAAGCTCGGCGGCCGTCTGCCCCGCAGCCATCTTCTTTTCCACCGCATTGCGCCACGTTGCCATCGGGTCTGACCACGCATCGATACGGAAGAACCAGCGCCCACAGGTAAGCGGAGTAAACACACCATGCCTACGGTCAGGGTCAATTGGGTCTTGGTCCATGGTCACCGAGGAAACCGAAGGGGATTCGGTATTCCACACCGAAAGGGTTGCCGACACCGCATCATGGCCTTCCCGCCAGACCAACGCGGTTACCGGAACCACCTCATTAACCACGGCCTTAGTGGGAGAGAAGCTAGGACGGACATCATCGATGGCGAGGCGTGTAGTCATGCCCTTTAGAGTAGTGCAGCTGTGTCAGTTTCACCGGGCAACCAGAATTTCCGCAACAATATAGGACGTGAATGCTGTGAATAACGAAACAATGCCCGTAACTGACGAAGATTGGCTCATCGACTTCCGCGGCGTCGAGCTGCGCCGTGGCGGAAAAACCTTGGTGGGTCCAGTCGATTGGCAAGTAGAGCTCGACGAGCGTTGGGTCATCATCGGCCCAAACGGCGCCGGCAAGACCAGCTTGGTCCGCATTGCCTCTGCGGAAGAGTTTCCTTCTAAAGGAACTGCCTTTTTGATGGGCGAGCAGATCGGCAAGACCGACATGCGCGATTTGCGTGCCGCCATCGGCATTTCTTCCGCCGCAGTACAGCACCGCATTCCCGACGGCGAACGAGTCGACGACCTCGTTATCTCCGCCGGCTACGCAGTCCTGGGACGCTTCCGCGAGGAGTACCAAGACATGGACTTTAGCCGCGCCTTCGAAATCCTTGACCAGGTGGGCGCCCGCCACTTGGCCGAGCGCACCTGGGGAACCCTATCGGAGGGAGAAAAGAAGCGCGTCATCTTGGCACGTGCCCTTATGTCCAACCCTGAGCTACTCATCCTCGACGAGCCTTCCGCCGGCATGGACCTAGGAGGCCGCGAGGATCTCGTGGGCTACTTGGGCGAGCTGGCAATGGATGCCGATGCACCAGCAATCGTCATGATTACCCACCACGTCGAGGAAATCCCTTATGGATTTACCCATGCGATGATCCTCGATGAGGGTAAGGTCGTGGCGAAGGGACTAATCAATACGGTCCTTACCTCAGAAAACCTTACGCAGGCTTTCCACCAACCAATTCAGGTGGATCGAATCGGTGAACGTTACTTCGCTCGCCGCATACGCTAAACGGAACTTTGCATGACCCGACCCATTCACGAGCGCCTTGACGCGATCGACCACAGCGAAACCACCGGTTTTAACGGTGGACGCTTGGCCGCTACCGTCCTGCTGCTGCGCGACGGCCAAGAAGGGCTCGAGGTTTGGCTCCAGGAACGGGTCTCCACGATGCGCAATTACCCGGGGCACGCAGTGTTTCCGGGCGGGGGAGTAGACCCCCGCGATTTCCCGCCAAGAATGTGGAGTTCCGGCGATCTCTGGGCGGGCCGCTCCGTTATTTCCTTGGCCCGTCGCATGGGCGTTACCAAATACAAGACCCATGCCTTGGTCTTCGCCGCCATCCGAGAACTCTTCGAGGAATCCGGTACCTTGCTCGCCGTTCGCGATGACGGAATCGTCTCCGACGCCTCGCGCTATCACCGCGAACGCGTCATGCTGGAAACTCACGAGATTTCCTTTACCGAATTCCTCATGAACAACGGCATGCGCGCCGACGCCGACATGCTCATGCCGTGGTCTCGGTGGGCGGGCGAAGACTGCGGACAATGGTTCGATACCTTTTTCTTCATCGCCGTTCTACCGGAAGGCCAAGAGCCCGACGGCGATACCACGGAGGCAGACGACGCCGGATGGTTCCCGCCCCGCCTCGTCCTCGACGGGTGGCGCGCCGGGCTTGTCCGCTTGGCTCTTCCCACTTGGGCGCAAATGCTGCGCCTGAGCAATTACTCCACGGTGCGAGAAGCGCTTGACGACGCCTCTTTCTCCGACCTTCGCCCCATCATCGGCGACCCCGAGCACGACCCGCGCTACCGCGAATTCTTCAGCACTCAACCCGTAGACAGAATATGAGTTATACCCTCGCCGAGATCGACTTCTTAGTCCAGCACCAACCGGAGATAGCGGGCCTTGACCTTGAATTCAGCAAGGCTTCCCAATTAGGCGACGTCGCCAAGCTCCAGCAACAATTCGGTGAGCACGCCCGTGCCGTAGCCGAACTCATCAAAGCCCGAAACAGTAAAAAGCTGCCCAGCGACTGGCTTATGGACTCCGATTCCGTGCAGCAGGCCACCCCGCTCGAGGTAGCCAAACATCGTGCCGCTTTCTTGACAAGCCTGGGGGTCGAACTCGTCCACGATGTCACCTGTTCCATCGGTACCGAAGGGGCTGCGTGGGCTCCAGGAAAATATGTAGGCTCTGACCTCGACCGTTCGCGCATCAAGATGGCGCAGCACAACACCCCGCATCCCTTCTTCTGCGCAGACGCTTTGACGCAGAGCTCAACGGCACCCGTTATCATCGCCGATCCAGCGCGCCGAAGCGGCGGCAAACGCATTACCGATCCCGCAAAGCTCCTGCCGCCGTTGCCCGATCTTCTGGCGGCACACGAGTGCGAACTCGCCGTCAAGTGTGCCCCCGGCCTCGACTTTTCAGATTGGCAAGGTTTAGTATCCGTCGCCAGCGTCGACGGCAACGTCAAAGAGGCCTGCCTGTATACACCCGGCCTGGGCGTTGGCCGCAGCGCAGTCATGATCAAAGGCGGAAAGGCTGATGTTCTCTCCAACACCGACTTCGACGAGGCCGACCTGCCCGAAGCCGACGACATTGGCACCTACATCATGGACCCAGACGGCGCGGTTGTACGCGCGGGGCTCGTGCGTCACTACGCCAAGCGCGAAGGCCTCCACCAGCTGGACCCGCGCATCGCTTACCTGACAGGGCAACGCATCCCGGCAGGCACGTCCGGATTTGAATTCATCGAGGCGGTGCCAGTCAAGAAACTCAAAGCCGCACTGCAGTCACACGATGCTGGCTCCCTCGAGATACTGGTCCGCGGTCTAGACGTCGACCCCGATCAGTTGCGGAAGAAGCTTAAGCTCAAAGGAAGCCGTTCCATGGCCGTCATCATGACACGCATCGGAACTAAGGGAATCGCGTTGCTGTGCGGACCACGAGTAGTATCGTCCGAGGATAATTACGCAACATAAATCTATCGGAAAGGGAAGTGTCCAATGCCCGCAATCGTGGCTCTGGTCAAACACGTACCGGATACCTGGTCCACCAAGTCCCTCGAGGAAGACCACACCCTCGACCGCACGAGCGTCGACAACGTCATCGACGAGGTCAACGAGTATTCCGTCGAGCAGGCCCTGCGCATCAAGGAAGCAAACCCAGACTTCCGCGTCGTCGCAGTGACCATGGGCCCCGCCGGCGCTGACGAAGCTTTGCGCAAGGCCCTTGCGATGGGCGCAGACGACGCAGTACACGTGCTTGACGACGCCCTTTCCGGCGCCGATGCACTCTCCACCGCCTGGACACTCAACGCGGCCATCAACACTATCGAGGACGTCCAGATCATCACCCTGGGCAACTACTCCTCTGATGCTTCCACCGGCCTGCTGGCTGGCCTGCTCGCTGAGTACCGTCAGCTCCCGGCGATGACCGAGCTGAAGTCCCTGAGCCTCGAGGGCGGCGTCCTGCGCGGTGTGCGCGAGGACGCTCACGGCCACTGGGAGCTGGAGGCAGCCCTGCCAGCCATCGCGACCTTCACCGATAAGGCCGATAAGCCGCGCTTCCCGAACTTCAAGGGACTCATGGCGGCCAAGAAGGCCGAGATCACCACCCTCGACGTGGCCTCCCTTGGCATCGATGCCGTGGCACCAACCACCACGGTGACAGCCGCCGCCCAGCGTCCTGCCCGCACCGCGGGTGAGGTCATCACCGAGCCGAATCCGCAGGAAGCCGCAAAGCAGATTGCCGACTTCCTCGCCGCGAAGAACCTTATCTAGGAGCCGAAAATGTCTCACGTATACGTACTTGTAGAGCACGAAGATAACGCCCTTAGCCCTGTTACCGGTGAGCTGATTACCGCAGCGCGTGCGCTGGGTACCGTTTCCGCAGTCGTCGTCGGCAAGCAAGCAGATGCCTTCGATTCCGAGCTGGCCGCCCTTGGCGCCGCACAGATCGTGCAGGCAAGCGCTGAGGACTACGAGCACCGCATCATCCTGCCCGAGGTCGATGCCCTGCACGCCCTCGCCGCCGCGAACCCAGCCCCAATCGTGCTAGCTGCGACCCCGACCAACAACGAGATTGCCGGCCGCCTTTCCGCGCGTCTGGCTTCCGGCGCCCTCGTCAACGTCGACGAGATTAACGCCGACGGCTCCGCGCACCTGACCATCTTCGGCGGTTCCTACGAGACTACTGCGACAGCATCTGGCGCGAGCCCGATCTACACCCTGCGCCCAGGCGCAATCGCCGCGGATCCGCAGCCGGTAGCCGCCGCTCCGGCGCCGATGCCCCTGCCGGCCGCAACTGCCAAGGACGTCACCGTCACCTCCTTTACCCCGCATGAGAAGTCTGCTCGTCCGGAGCTGACTGCCGCGAAGGTAGTTGTCTCTGGTGGCCGCGGCGTCGACGACAACTTCTCCACCATCGTGGAGCCGCTTGCCGACGCCCTCGGCGGTGCCGTCGGTGCCACCCGCGATGCAGTCGATCAGGGCTTCTACGACCCAGCACACCAGGTGGGCCAGACCGGCGTCACGGTTTCCCCGGATTTGTACATCGCGCTTGGCATCTCCGGTGCTATCCAGCACACCTCCGGCATGCAGACCTCCGGCACCATCGTTGTGGTTAACCAGGATCAGGACGAGCCTTTCTTCCAGATCGCTGACCTCGGCGTCGTTGGTGACGTCCACGAGATTTCCCCGGCTTTGGTCGCTGAGCTGGAGTCCCGCAAGTAATGTCGCACTACTTTGACTATGCGGCTACTCAGCCGATGCGCCAGGTGGCCATCGATGCGTGGGTTGCCGCCTCTGGCGCGGTAAACTCCGGCGCGCAGTATGCCTCGGGCCGAAAGGCTCGCTCCGTGCTTGACGACGCCCGCGAGAAAGTCGCGGATATTCTTGGCTGTGAGCCGATCGAGGTCATCTTCACTTCCTCCGGCACCGAAGCCGACAACATCGCCATCCAAGGCCTGTACCGTCTGGGCACCACCAACCGCGTGGTTTCGACTCCTATCGAGCACCCAGCCGTTCGCGATAGCGTTGCCCAGCTGCCGGATGCACAGGTCGATCTTCTGCCCGTCGATCGTTATTCCCACGTCAGCGACTTCTCCGCACTAGATACGCCTGCCGACGTTGCCACCTGCATGTGGGCAAACAACGAGACCGGTGCCATCCAGCCAGTTGCCGAGATTGTGCGCCGCGCAAACTTAGTTGGCACCCCAGTTCACATCGATGCAGTTCAGGTCACAGGCAAGCTGCCCATCGACTTCCACGAGCTCGGTGCTACCACGCTCGCGGCGAGCGCCCACAAGTTCGGCGGCCCACGTGGCATCGGCTTGCTGCTTGCAAAACGCAGCCCAGCCCCGCAGCCCATCGCTTTCGGAGGCGGCCAAGAAAGGGGCATCCGCCCCGGCACCGTGGACGTCGCCAGTGCTTCTGCTCTTGCGGCTGCGCTCGAGGAGTCTGTCTCTGAGATCGATTCCGAGACCAAGCGCGTCGGTGCTCTTCGTAACCAGCTGCGTGCCGGCATTCTCTCCAGCATCGACAACGTCATCCTCAATTGCGAGGAACCTATGTTGGCTTCGCACCTGCATGTGTCCTTCCCCGGCACCGATGGCGACAGCCTCATCATGTTGCTCGATTCCTTGGGCATCGAGGCCTCGACCGGCAGCGCCTGCCACTCGGGCGTCAACCGCATGTCGCACGTCCTTGAGGCGATGAATGTGTCCGACTCTGATGGAATCGGTTCGCTGCGTTTTACCCTTGGTAGGAACACAACGCCTGCCGACGTCGAGTACGTCCTGGCGCAGCTTCCCGACGTCGTCAAGCGCGCCCGCAGCGTATAAGTACCGACCTCCCAGGTACTTAACAGCCTATTTGGCCAGCGCAGGCCTATGATTTAGGAGTGAATTTCCTCCTTGGCCTGCCGCTGGCCGAACCCGTAAATGGGGCGATATATGCGGTCATCGTGGTTCTTTCCGCGATAGTTGTTGCATGGGCGCGCAAGATTGTGCCTGTTGTTTTGGCTTTGTTTATATCGGTTGGTGCCTGGTATTTCCTCCAGCATTGGGATATCCCTGCTCATGTCTTCGTCGCCTCTGGTATCTGCCTCGCCGCACTGCTGCGTAAGCCGAAACTTTCCACGACGCTCGCGGGCATCGCATCACTCGTTGCGGTCGTCGGGCTAGTCAACCTCGAGTACCAGACCTATTCCACGGTCGGTTCCCTCGATCCGCGACCGGTGGCCCAAACTATTCCCGCCTCCGAACTAGCCTCGCATGCGGGCAATTCCGCCGGTCTGGTTCATCTCGACTTACCAAGCCAAGGATTCAAAGCCCGCGAAGCTACCGCCTATTTGCCGCCAGCCTATTGGAGCGGAAAGCGCCTGCCGGTGCTCGTTTTGCTCCATGGCAATCCCGGTGGCCCAACCCAGTGGTTTGGAACTGGCGAAGCCGCACAGACCGCCGATGAATTTCAGAAGGCAAACGGGGGAGTATCGCCCATCGTCGTAGCAGTTGACGCCACCGGTTCTGAAACCGCTAACCCTGTTTGCGCGGACTCTCAATCCGCCAAGGTAATGACCTATCTGACCAAAGACGTTCCAGCCCAGATCAAAAAGCAATTGCGCGTTGACGAAGACCAGTCGCATTGGACTCTCGGCGGCCTTTCCTACGGAGGTACCTGTACTTTGCAGGTTGCCACCAACCATCCCGAGGCCTTCGGAACGTATTTGGACTTCTCCGGTGAGGCGGAGCCGACCATCGGCAAGCATGCCGATACCGTCCAGAAGTTCTTTGGCGGAGATGAGCAAGCCTTCCAGGCGCAAAATCCGGCCTTCTTGCTGAAGAAAAATCGCTATCCCGGGCTCAGTGTCGTCTTCTTTGCAGGCGACAAGGACAAGCCCGCGATTGCTGCTCAAAACCAACTTGCTGAGCTCGTTCGCGGGGCAGGCGGAAAGACTTATGTCGGTGCTCTAAGCGGTGGCCACTCCTTCGGGGTGTGGCGCCCAGCACTGCGTCAATCCTTCGCTTTTGCTGCGCGCCGCGGGGGACTTACAGCCATCCATGACCCATTCCATGGAATCGAGGACAACGATGTTCATACTTAAGCAATTTCCCGTAACTTTGCTCCTGATTGTGGTCATGTGGGTTCTCCACTTCGTGGACAATGATTGGGTTGAGGCAACCGGTTTGACCACCGTCACAATTGGCGGATCCGTCGTTGTAACCTTCTTCGCCATTCTTTTCGGTGGCCCTGCCGAGCGAGTCTTGGGCAGCAGGAAATACCTCGTCGTTGGCCTTTTCCTTCAGTTTCTTTCGTTACCGATTGCCTTTTTCATCGCGCGAGGCGTCGAAGTATCGGGCCTGAACCGATGGGGCGACGATCTCCTCAACAGCTACCTCTTTACACCAATAGGCTGGATTTTCGGCTCTGCGATGTATGCCTCGGCGAAGATGCCGCGCCTGTGGAAGCGCCGTTTTCGGGTTATCATCCTCGTTCTTGCGTTCACGAACGTCTTTTATGCTGGTTCGATGGCCGACATCTTGGGACTTACCGCCGCGGTATTCGGCCTTTTTTTAGGCCTGTGGCGTCATCCGCGGGAGACCGCAAAGCCCTCGTTGCGCGAGCGGCGCGTGCTCGTAGCTTTCATCCTCATCGCGGTTGCCATTAGCCCGGTGCTGGTTGCTATCAATCCAATCGCCGAAGGCCCATTTTCCCTCCTCACCGAGCTGATGTGGGGGCCTGCGCTTTCCGACGTCGCGGTTGAGGTTCTCTGCACTCTCGACGAAACGTCCAGGGACTGTATATCCGCGGCTGACGTCGCACGCATGCATGGTGTCGGTCCCTTGCTTGCCAACCTCATGCCGCTGCTTATCCAACTTGTATTGTGTTTCGGGCTCGTGCGTGGCCGCCATGCTGCGTGGGTACTTTCGTGCCTCATCCAAGTTGCTTCCTTGGCCTTCCTGCTCGTTCAGCTGTGGGACCTAGACCAAGACGGTTTCTTCATCTACGGGCTTAACCTGTTTGAAGCCCTGTTGCCCTGGTTGTTCTGCCTCGCTGTGCTCATGTACTCCCGCCGGCTCTTCCAAGTTCGTGAAGCGCCGCAGATTATTAAAAAGCACGCGGCTTGGCTGGGCGGGGTATTCCTTATTTGTTCTGCCACCTGGTTGCTTTCTACCTTGTTGTTGAAGTCTGCCTTTGTGGGCGGGGCGTCGCTAAGCGCAGCGTTGGCGGAGTGGCCGTTGCGTTTCTTGCCTGTAGTAATAACGCTCGTCTCTCCCCATGAATTGGTGCCGGCAAGTGGATTTGGCTGGTTTGTCTATTCGTGGGTCGGCAACGTGTGGTGGCTGTGCGTCATTTGGGCGCTGTGGCGGTGCTTCTCCGCGCCCTCGGACCCGCAACGGGAATCGGACCGCTCGCGGGCACGGAAAATCCTGCAGCGCCGAACTGGCGACCACCTATCCTTCATGACCTTGTGGGAGGGAAACAGATATTTCTTCGCTGGCGATTCCTTCGTGGCATATCGCGCTTCCAATGGCGTTGCTTTGACATTGGGTGGACCGGTTGGCGATGACATCTCTCGCGAGTTCGAGGAGTTCGTCAAATCTCAGGGACTAACTCCTGCGTGGTATTCGGTGGCAAGCGATTTCGCGGTTTCTCATCCTGGATTGAAGCGGCTTCAGGTCGCGGACGAGGCGGTGTTGAGCTGTGAAAACACGGAGTTCAAGGGCAAGAAGTTCCAGAATATCCGCACCGCGCGAAATAAGGCAGCAAAAGAAGGCGTGAGAACCGTGTGGACCACGTGGGATCAACTCGATGTTGCTGTTGCCGCCGCTTTGGTCACGCTAAGCGAAGAATGGGTCGGCGAGAAGGCCCTTCCGGAGATGGGCTTTACTCTGGGAGGTATCGACGAGATGCAGGTTTCAGGTACTCGTCTCCTTTTGGCTCTAGACGATGATGGTCTGGTGCACGGCATGACCAGCTGGCTGCCGGTGCGGCGTGATGGGCAGTTGGTGGGCTACACCCTCGATGTGATGCGCCGTAATGAGCGAGGTTTCAAAGGGGTCATGGAGCTGTTGATTTCTGAGGCACTGGTTATCGCGGCGGGTGAGGGCTGTGAATGGATTTCGCTTTCGGGCGCTCCGTTGGCAGGGACGACCGAAAATCCTTCGACCTTAGATTCACTGCTGATGAAACTCGGCGAGCAGATGGAACCGCTTTACGGCTTTCGGTCTTTAGCCGCAAGCAAGCGCAAGTTCCAGCCGGAGGAGCACAAGTGGTTCCTGTGTTATGAGGATGAGTTATCCCTCCCAGCGATTGGCCTCGCGGTGGTCCATGCTTACCTTCCGAATCTGAAGGCCACCGAGGCGCTTAAGGCACTTCGTCATTCAAACACTTAGCGTGCGCCTCCCTTCGCCGGGATTCAATGGCTTGGGCAAACGTTTGTACCCAGTTGCGCTTCTTGGGCGCTAGCGGGCCGGTCGGTTCGTCATACTCCCAGTGCCCATCGTCGAAGAGCCAGACGATGTCCCCGGTGAGTGGGTCCATGATGTAGTTGGCTCGGCCATCGGTCTTGATGTTGTGATGGTGCTGGCAGAGGCTCGCGAGATTCGAGCCTGCGGTTGGTCCGCCTTCGGCAAAGTTGATGCGGTGATCCTTCTGGCAGTCCTGCGCGGGTCTGTCGCAGTGTGGCATGCGGCAAGTGCCATCGCGGCCTTCGATGAAAGCGCCGATGGTAGAAGGTGTGGTGTAGCTAGGGCTCTCCGCGGTAGCGGCCTTGGCCATGTCACGTACGACCTTTGGCTCGAAGGAATCTGCGATCTCGGGAGAGACCCAGCCGGCACCCTGGATGAAAGCGGGTGCATTGGGAATATCCGAGGCGCGGTACATATTCAGGATGACGATGGTCTCGGAGTTAGCCTCTCCACGGATGAGTTTTTCGAGCGCTTCTGCCGGAGTTATCTCCAGTTTCTCGGCGGTGTCCTTTATGCGTTGGTCGAGCTCATAGGCAGTTGCTGGTTCGTATTCGGCGCTAATGGCTTCTTTTCCACCGGGCACAGGGTAAGTGGAGTAGGAGTTGTTGGCTTCTTCCTCGCCTTTTTCAGGATCTATTTCTGGGGCGAGGAGTTTGATGAGGTCATGGATAAAGGTGCGGATGGCACGGCTAGAAGGCAAGACTTCTGCTGGGCTGGTGGGTGTGAAGAACTCACAAAGGGCTTCGTCGACGCGTTGGAGAATCTCGGGAGTGGGTGCGCCTAGCTTGTTAAGGGCGGAGTCGATAGTGCACAGGCGTGTCATATCGAGGAAGTAGGAATCGAGCTGCATCGTACGCAGGCGTGGAAGTTCGCGTAGGCGATAGAGCGCGAAGGCGATGTTTTTAGTTTTGGTTTTCCCAAGGCCGGTATGTGTGGCCAAACTATGGATAACTAGTTCGATGTCTGAATCGAGATCAGGGAGGCTATTTTCCCATTGTTTGAACTCGAGCTTACGGATGTTGCGGGCTGAGGTTGCTAATGTGCTGGAAGGGTCATTTACAAGGTAATATGCTTCCAATTTTCCATACCCCCGTTGGAATAAACTGCCTTGAAATCTTCATGCCCTCATTATATCCAGCCCACCGAACCCAATCAACAGAAAATCGAAAATATGTACGAATGATAAGGGAAGAGAAAACTGGGCAAAAATAAAAGCAAAGATACGCGTGTTACTAAAGGGGATTGTGTTGTTTCGTCGGTACAGTAGCGCGCATGACTTCATCTAAGGGAATGCGCAAGGCTATCGTCGCCGTTGTTGGTTCTGTGGCGCTTGCTGTCGCAGGCACGATGACAGCCGGCGCCTGGACCTCCGGTGCGACCACGGGTATCGATATTGCAAACCATCAGCACCCGGGCGGGGCTCCGATCAACTGGGGCGAAGTAAAGTCCGACGGCCAGTCCTTTGCTTTCGTTAAGGCAACCGAGGGCTCCGACTGGACGAATCCCCACTTCATCACCGACTCGAACGCTGCCGCAGCGAACGGCCTGAAGGTTGGTGCTTACCACTACGCACGCCCGGCGTCGTCAGCCACGCGCCAGGCGGCGCATTTTGCTGCACAGCTTGCGCTGGTTCCGAATCAAACGCTGCCGCCCGTGCTCGATATTGAGGTTGATGAAGGTCTTTCTTCGGCGCAGCTCGAGCAGTGGATCCGTGATTTCACCACGGAGCTACGCACGCTAACCGGCCGTACCCCGATGATCTATACCTATAAGTACTTCTGGATGGGGCAGATGGGGAACACCACGGAGTTCTCCGACATGCCGCTATGGCTCGCGGCCTACCAGGATGAGGCGCCGGATCCAGTCGGTGGCTGGAATAAGATTTCGTTCTGGCAGCGCTCCGGCTCTGGCCGCGTCAACGGCATCACCGGTCCGGTCGATATGAACGTCTTTAACGGCAACGAGGGTCAGCTGGATTCCTTCAGCAACGGCAACTACCTGGACATCGGTGGCATCCTCGAGGGGCTTGTGCTTGGCGACGACGCGCCAGACCTGAGCTCCAACAGCGCACCGCTGATCGGCGCGATCCTCGCATTGGCAGCAGGTATCATTGCGAGCCCGCAGCTTATCGATGCCGCGCAGCAGGCAGGTTTGGACGGAAACGCAGCACGTGTATTTACCGACTTTGTCAAGCAGCTAACCCAGAACGGTAACCTGCCGATTGAGGACCTGGTTGGCATGGCCTCCGGTGACTTCACCGTCGGTGACCTTGCAATCCTTCTAGACAACGCCGGCCACGTTGCCACCGCCAACGGTGCCAACCCGAACCAGGTCGAGCAAGCACAGGACGCTGTTAATCAGCTCGCGCAGTAGCGCCTTGCATGAAGTTCGCGGTCCACGCCTCGTGCTTATAGTGGGCGGGGACAGCGCCGGATAGCAGTGATTTTGCCAGTTGTGCGGCTTCCACGGAGCCGGCAGCTGGCATTTCGCGATCTGAGGCGAGAAGAACGATGTTGCCGTAACGCCGTCCCTTGAGCATCGGGGGATCCGCGATTACGGCCACGTGCTCGAATACCTCCTTCATTCCGGCCAATTCCGACTTTGCGATTTTGAGATCTCGGTGATCTCCGCAATTGGCAACGTAGAGTCCTCCAGGCACCAAGGCGCGGTGGACCGATTGAAAGAACTCGCGGGTAGTAAGCGGATGTGGGGTCTTGTCGCCAGCGAAGACATCGCGAATAATGACGTCGCGGCTAGCGGGTGCGAAGCCATCGGTGACCGCGCGAGCTTCGCCGGCGCGGATTTTGACGGTGGGGGAACGGGGGACGTCGAAAAGCGTGCGTACTAATTCGCCGAGCTTGGCATCGAGTTCCACTACGGTATGGCGGGACTTGGGCCAAATGCTGGCGAAATAGCGAGGGAGCGAGCAGCCTGCACCACCCAGATGTGTCATGCGGAGGGTATCGGGTGCTACTGGCAGAAGCGTTTCGACTGCGGCGGCAATCCAGCGCATGTACTCAAACTCGAGGATTTCCGGTGCGCCCAACACGATGTGGCTTGAAGGTACTCCATTGACCATAAGTGTGTATCCGCTATCGTGGTACTCGTCCGCCACGACCTCCGCGGTGCCCGTAGAAATTTCGTAGGTGCCAACGAGATCGTCCTTTTTGCGCATGCATTTAAGCTTAATGGGTTGGAAGAGTAAGCTTGGCCGCCGAAGAAAAGGAGTTTAAGTGCGAGTTCTCGTAGCGATGTCAGGCGGAGTCGATTCCTCTGTGGCCGCGGCCCGCGCCGTGGAAGCAGGCCACGATGTAGTGGGAGTGCATTTGGCACTGCACAAAGATGCACAACAAACCCGCGAAAAGGCCAGGGGTTGCTGTTCCTTGGAGGATTCTGCAGACGCGCGTCGCATTTGTGACAAGCTGGGTATTCCTTTCTACGTTTGGGATTTTTCCGAGCAGTTTAAGGAAGAGGTCATCGGGGACTTCGTGGATTCTTATGCCCGCGGCGAGACTCCGAATCCGTGCCTGCGCTGCAACGAGAAGATCAAGTTTCGCGCGCTACTCCAAAAAGGTATGGCGTTGGGCTTCGACGCCGTAGCAACGGGCCATTACGCCACGCTTGACGACGCCGGCTATATGCGCCGTTCCAAGGATGAAAACAAGGATCAGTCCTATGTTCTGGGCGTTATTTCCGCGGAGGAACTAGAGCATTGTTATTTCCCGATCGGCGATACCCCAAAGCCGCAGATTCGCGAGGAAGCGGCCCGTCATGGTTTTTCCACGGCCAAAAAGCCTGACTCCTATGACATTTGCTTTATTCCGGATGGCAATACGCAGGCATTTTTGGGCTCGCGAATTGGTTTGCGTCCAGGCATGATCGTGGACCAGGAGGGCCAGGAGCTCAAGCAACATGACGGTGCATGGAACTACACCATCGGTCAGCGCAAGGGCCTTGACATCAAGGAGCCGACGGCAGACGGTCGCCCGCGCTATGTCACCGACATCGATGCAGCGAGCGGCACCGTGACCGTGGGTTCGCGCGAGGACTTGGCGGTGACGAGCATTCAGGCAGATCGCTTGAAGTATCTGCACCCGGCCATGGACGGCGCGCTGGAGTGCGAGGTTCAGGTTCGCGCGCACGGGTCGGTTGTTCCCTGCAAGGCGTTTGTGGACCGCGAGGGCGACAAGATGACGCTGGAGCTAAAAGAACCGCTCTCCGGTGTTGCACGCGGCCAGGCCGCAGTGCTGTACCTGCCAAGCCCCGATGAGCTGGGGGATATCGTCCTCGGTTCCGGCACCATCTGCGGGACGGCATAGTGACGGGATTTTCGCTGGGTCCGATGCGTGGGGTTTCCATGGAGGAGGCCGCCGACATCGTGATGGGCGAGTCTGGACATCTGCCGGCGATTCCGCAGCTTCCCGAGCGCGGGCTCGGTGCGGATGCCGTGGGTTCTACGGCCGCGCTTTTAGAAGCGGTCAACGTTGACCGCGGCCCACGCGCGTGGCAGATGACCCAGCGCCCACAGCTGATGATGCGACGCACCTGGGATCTGTGGGAGCGTGATTTGGACGCCATCCAAGAGGTATGGGGCGAGTCTGTCCCCGTATTTAAGATGCAGGTTTTGGGGCCGTGGAGCTTAGCAGCGGCGGTAGAGCTTGCGAATGGACACCGCGTGCTTTCCGACGCCGGTGCTACCCGCGATCTGCATGAAGCCCTGCAGATGGGCATCGGGGAGCACGTGAAGAAGCTGGTGCGTCGCTTCCACGGTGAGGTGCGGGTGCAGGTGGACGAGCCTTTGCTTGGCGACGTCCTTACTGGAAAGGTGCCCGGTACCACCGACTTTGACGAGATTCGCGCGGTCCCAGCGGAGGTTGCTCGGGAGAAGCTGAAGGAGCTGGGGGCGGATTACCTAGTCGCGGGGCCGCATTGGGAAGTAGCGGGCGCGGCGAAGACTTTTGTGACTGATTCTGCAGGACTGGGCACCGCGCAAAACATCGATGGACTTGGGGAGTTCTTAAGCAAAGGCAAGCGAATCGGTTTCGCAATCGCGGGCGTCGATGCGCGGGCAGAAGCAGTGGCTGTGGCCCGGCACTTCGACCGCATGGGAATGCCACGGCAGCTCCTGGTGGATGCGGTGGACGTGGTGCCAAGGGAGGCGTCGGCAAGCACGCTGCGCTCGGCTGTGGAGACGGCGGGCATGTTGGTGCGCGACGCCGGTGATCTATAGCTAGTCGACCCTGCCGAGCTTGTCGGTGGAGTTGAAGAAGCGCTCCATGTAGGGGATGACGAATTGCAGTTCGCCGTGGGCGGCGGGCTCGATGAGGTCAGCGTCTATGAGTCTTTGGCGCGTTGCCGAAAGCGAGCGGACCGTGCGGCCTTGGCTTTCTGCAATTTCCGTAATCGTGGCGATGCCATCAACGGAAGCGCTAGACATCGAGTCAAGGAACTGGCGCTGAGCAGGAGGCAGCGAAGACGCGGCGGGCAAGTGCACTTGAGTGCACAGGATGGAAATGGCTTCGTCGGCAATGCTGTCTACGTCTGAAGCTTCAATCTGGGTCTCGTTGCGGACGTTTGCGCGCTCCCAAGCCAAGGAACCCACCAGCTGCACGAGGTATGGGTAGCCCTTCGACAGCTCGACGGCCTTGCTGATGGCCTCCGATGAGAAATTAAGGCCCGAGTCAGCTGCGGTGGCAGTAAAGGCCTCGGCGGCGTTGCCTGCAGAAAGCGGACCCAGAACGAATCTTTGGGCGCGGCGCAGGAAAGTAACGCCTGGGAGATCGAGCAGGCGGTTGATGCCTTGCGGCAATCCAGCGGCGACAAAGGAAATGTCGAGCTCATCGCGCAGGAGATCCTGGTAGGCCACAGCGATAGAAGTGAGGTCTTCTACTGAGGCGTCTTGCACTTCGTCGATGCTGAGCAGAATTCCGACTCCTGAGAGTTCGGCGAGGAGATCGCGGAGGCGGGTATTTAGCGTGGGCTTATAAGGCTCATCCGTGTTGTGCTCCAGGCCGATTGAGCCGACCCCGCCGATGCCGATGCGGTTGATTTTCCGCTTATCTCGGGGCGCGAGTTGCTCGATCAACCGCGGAATGGTGGTCTCGACGAGTTCCTCGACCATGTTGGTGCGCCCAGAAGCTCGAATGCATATCCAGCCTTGTGCTTTCGCAGAATCCTCCAGTTCATTGAGCAGAACTGTCTTTCCGATACCGCGTGCACCGCTGACGATCATCGTGCGAGCGGAGGCGCCGGCTGGGGACTGCAGGGCATTGCGGAATGCATCGAGCACAGCAGTACGGCCCACCCAATAAAGAGGCGGGACTCCGAAGGTGGGGCGGAAAGGATTACTGCGGGTGCTCATAGACGGCAAGACTACCTCAAGATGGGAGGTTTGGGAGATTTAGGAGACTTTCTGGCGGCCGGAGATTTGGGAGACTTTCCGTGAAAGGCCACCTTTCCAGCATAAAGTGCCGTCATGGCTACCAAAGCGTACCACCAGAACACGCTGAGATCGGAGTTCCAAGGCAGGGTTCGCCCGAGGAGAGCAACGACAATGCAGGTTATGCAAACGTCGACTATGCGGTTTGTGGATACTGTTTTAGTTCTCACGAGGTGCCACGCAATGTTCAGCAGAAGACCGATAATTACTACAAGTGAAAACATCAATCTAGCTCCCCAAAAATAGTGCGAGCGAGTTCTTCAGTGCCCTTCTCGGTGTCGTTTGAGACGAAGGCTACTTTTGAACTCTGCGGATCGATAATGAGCATTGTCGAATATCCGTAAGTGCCTCCGTTGTGCCAGTAACCAGCGGGAACTGGGGCCTCGTTTTCTTGCCAGCCATGCTGGAAGTCGCCTTGTACGATGAGCCAATTGGCGAACAAGCTCATGTCTTTGGGTGTTGACCGAATACCGCCGGCGGCGCCACTTGCTGGAAATTCCCAGGGTTGAGCCTTTTCTCCGCGACTGGTGTAGCCATGCGGGGCATCGGAAGGAACGCTGCCTGGGGTCATGAGGTAAGTCTCGTGCATTCCAATCGGTGCAAAGATTTTCTCTTGCAGCAGTTGTTCGAAAGGCTTACCGGAAGCCTCTTCCAAGATGAGCCCGAGAAGTCCGTAGCCGAGGTTGGAATAATTCTCTTCGCCGCGACCTGCGAGGTCGGAGGAAGTGGCGGCATCGATGAGTTGCTCTTTAGTTTCTTTCGCGTAGGGGTTGCCTCCTGTGAGCATGGTGGAGATTCCGGTAAAGGGATTAGTTGCAGCGAGTCTTGGTAGCCCTGATGTGTGCTCCATTAGCTCTTCGATGCGCACATCGCTGATAGGGGAATCGCCGGTATCAAGAAACTGACCAACCCTAGCGTCGTATTTGAGGTTGCCTTCAGAGACCTCTTGGCGGATGAGTTCCGCGGTGAACATCTTGGTTACCGAACCGATTTCGACTTCGGTGTGCTCATCGGCGCCAAGGCCTGCGAAGGAGACCTTGCCGTTCGACAGCGTAAAGGCCGTCAGATTGTGGTGTCCGCGCTGCGCATTGTCACGCAGCTTCTGGGCTAGGTCGGTCGAGCCAGTGGCCTCGGTTGCCAGGGCAATGCGGTGAGGGCCTACCAGGACAAGGCCGGATGCCACGAGAACAGTGACCAGGAATCCGATTGCGAGTTTGCCAATGGAAAAGTTCATTAGTGCGCCTCCGCCGCCGTGATGATTGTCATGAGGGGGATGACGCGGGTCGGCCGGATTTCGAAGGTGCCGGACTTGGATTTGGCGATCCACCCGGCGCTGCTGAGTTCGTTGAGGTGGTGATAGGTGGTTCCTGTGGAGCTAACCAGGCCCTCCTGTACAAGGTCGTTGGCGCTGGCGGGCGCACACAGGAGGCGACGCAGGATCTCCGCGCGGGTGGGATGTGCGATGGCGGTAAGACGTTTGATGTTTTCTTCCCAAGACTCGTCGGTGACGAATTGGGTGGGGCGCTGCCATTGGTATTTGTACTCGCGATTGCCGATGGTGACGTCGCCGCCAAAGATGACGGAGCCGTCGGGAATGCCGGGCCCTTCTTCGAGGGCCTCGACGAGCCAGTAGCGGGAATCGGATTGTGCTTCTACATGAGTATTGCCTTCAAGAGTGGCGACTCGCTGTTCAAGAGATGCGAGTCGCTGCTCAAGAAGGTTCGAAGAGGTACTGGAATTCACATTTCTAGAATTCCAGAATTTTAAAAAATCTGCAATGTTTAGCTAATCATCGGCCACGCAGTGGAGACGTCGCTTGCGTCCTTACCTTGACCTTCCAAGTACTTCTTGAAGGATTCACGGTCCTTGTACCACTCGACGGCCTGGTACTCCATGAGCTCGTCGGTGTTCATTTGTGAAAGCTCGGGGTAACGCTGGCGGACCTGCATCCACGCGATGCGGGCTGCGGCAAGGGCGTCGGAAGTTGCTTCGTGCGCGTTTTCGAGGGTGACGCCGTAGTGTGCGGAAACGTCGCCAAGCGTGCGCTTGCCCTTGCGCCACTTGTCCTTGACGCGATCAACCACGAAAGGATCGAAAACAGGGCCGGTGACGGTGAAATCACCGGTGAGCGCGCGCAGGACGGAGAGATCGTATGCGGCGTTGTAGACGATGAGGGTGAGGCCATCTTCCCACGCCTGCTTGATGGAGCGGACGGTCTCTTCGAGGACTTCGTCATGCGGTTGGCCCTCGGCGCGGGCCTTCTCAGTGGTGATGCCGTGGACCTTTGCAGCGGCCTCAGGGATTTCAACGCCTGGGTCGGCGAGCATTTCGCGTTTGTCCACTTCACGGCCATCAATACGGACCAATGCGGAGGTGACGATTCGTGCTTCTTTTGGGTTTACGGAGGTGGTTTCGAGGTCGAAGGAGAGCATGCGGCTGGCGTCGAAGTTCATGTGGAACACTCTAGCGCTTCGGCCAGACATGGAGTCTGGCTAGACTGTTTCACTGTGACTAATCCAGTAGATATCCAACGCGAATGGTCCGAACTAGCGCAGGAAGTGCGCAAGCACCGGGAGCTTTATTACAACGGTGAGCCCGCGATTCCAGATGCAGATTTCGACAAGCTTTTCCAAAAGCTTCTGCAGCTAGAGGCAGAGCATCCGGAGTTGGCGGTTCCGGATTCTCCGACCCAGCAGGTCGGCGCGACCCCAGCCGAGGGCGTGGATATTGAGCACCTGGAGCGCCTCTACAGCTTGGACAATGTCTTCGATGAGGCAGAGATGCAGGATTGGCTGGATAGGACTCCGGCGAAGTCCTATCTGACTGAGCTGAAGATTGACGGACTTTCCATTGATTTGGTTTACCGCGGCGGCAAGCTTGTTACGGCTGCAACGCGTGGCGACGGCCGCATCGGCGAGGATATCACTGCGAATGCGCGGGTTATTCCGGATATCCCGCATGAACTCAGCGGCAGCGATGAATATCCCGTTCCGGAGCTGGTGGAAATCCGCGGCGAGGTGTACATGCGCCCTGACGAGTTTGCGGAGATTAACGCGGCACGCCGCGAAGACGGCAGGCCGACCTTTGCTAATCCGCGCAATGCGGCAGCGGGCGGATTGCGCATGAAGGATCCGAATGAGGTGAAGAAGCGTCGCCTGCACATGGTCTGCCATGGCATCGGTGCCCGTGAGGGTTTCGAGCCGACCTCCCAGCATGATGCGTACAAGGCGCTGGAGGCCTGGGGTTTACCGGTTTCGCCATATACAAAGAAGGTTAGCTCGGCTGCAGCCGTGCAAAAGGAAGTGAAGTATTGGGCGGAGCATCGTCATGATGCTTACTTCGAGATGGATGGTCTCGTGGTCAAGGTCGATGACTTGGCTTCACAAAGGGCGCTGGGCGCGACGTCGCGTGCGCCGCGCTGGGCCATCGCGTACAAGTACCCTCCGGAGGAAGTGACCACGAAGCTACTGGACATCGAGGTCGGTGTGGGACGTACCGGCAGGATAACGCCGTTTGCAGTGATGGAACCGGTATTCGTTTCTGGTTCGACGGTGTCGAAGGCGACCCTCCACAACCAGTTCGAGGTCAAGAACAAGGGCGTGATGATTGGCGATACCATCGTCATCCGCAAGGCCGGTGAAATCATTCCTGAGGTGCTGGGGCCCGTTCTTGAACTGCGCGACGATAGCGTGCATGAGTGGGTGTTCCCGGAAAACTGCCCATCCTGTGGCACGAAGTTGGCACCGCAAAAAGATGGCGATCAAGACTGGCGTTGTCCCAATACGCGCAGCTGCCCGGCGCAGCTTTCCGCCCGCCTGGAGTATTTGGCTTCCCGCAAAGGCATGGACATTGAGGCCTTGGGTGAGAAGGCCGCCATTGACCTCATCGAGTCGGGCGTGCTTGTCGACGAAGCGGAACTCTTCGATTTGGATGAGGAAAAGCTGCTGCAGTCTTCTGCCTATACGACCAAAGCGGGCAAGCTCAACGCGCAAGGCAAGAAGCTGCTGAAGAACTTGGAAAGCGCGCGGCAGACTGACTTTTGGCGCGTGCTGGTGAGCCTTTCGATCCGCCACGTTGGCCCGATTGCCGCGCGTGCATTGGCGACGCGTTTCGGTTCGATGGAGGCGCTGCGCGCGGCGTCGGAAAGCGAGCTGGCGGACACCGACGGTGTGGGCGGGATTATCGCGGCGTCGTTTAAGGCGTGGTTCGAAATCGACTGGCACCGCAACATCGTGGAAAAGTGGGCGAATGCTGGCGTGACTATGGAAGATACGGTCACCGAAAAACTAGAGCAGACGCTCGAGGGGCTTACCATCGTCGTGACCGGCACCCTGGAGGACTTCTCCCGCGACTCGGCGAAGGAGGCCATCATCGCAAGGGGAGGAAAGGCTTCTGGCTCGGTGTCTAAGAAAACGGATTACGTCGTGGTTGGTGAGAACGCCGGCTCGAAGGAAACGAAGGCGAGGGATTTGGGCCTGACCATCTTGGATGAGGAGGGCTTTAAGGAGCTGCTGGAAGCTGGGGCGTAAACCACTTTACGTTTTGTAAGGTGGTTGTTACTCTGATGAATGTCAGGTCAGAAGTAGTGAAGGGGTACGTCATGACACAGCGTTTTAGTGGTAGGAAATTGGGTCTTCCAAGTGGCCTGAGCGAAGCTGAGGGGTGGGGCTTCGTGAAGATTGGGTTAGCAACCGCAATTTTCCTAGTGGTGAATTTTCTTATAGACACGCAGGGGTGGGGAGCCTTAGTGCGTGTGATTTTGCTGTTTATATGGCTTGCTTGGGTGTGGCGCTTTCGCGATGAGCAAACCAAGAACCGTCGTGTTCACCCTCGGGGATTTGGGCGCATCTACGCATTGAGTGCAATCCCTCCGCTAGCGTTAGCCGTTTTCGGGGGTTGGCTGTGGAATGCAGAGACAAACGATCTGGCTGATGCGGTTGTAGTCGTGATTGCCAGTGCTTTGTCCGTAGCTCCAATCACGCTTTTGGGTCTATGGTTTGTAAACCAGGCTCGTAAAAACGCATAGGGGGATAAAGCGATGGACTTATCGCAAGCGCGAAATGGCCTTGATGGAACGCTGCATTCTCCAGTGCGGTTGAGCATCCTTGGGGCGCTGAATTCAGTTGACTCGGTTGACTATCAGACGCTAAAGGATGCCCTTGGTGTCAGCTATTCGCTTCTGACTAAGCACATTGGAATCTTGGAACAGGCCGGCTTAGTGAAAGTGGATAAGCAATTTGTTTCCCGCACGCCGGTAACCAATCTGAAGCTTACGAAGCAGGGCAGGCAGCAATTTGAGGACTACCTGCTCTGTTTGGATAGGATTGTTCAGGGCTTGACGGCTGAGCCGCTAGATTAGCGGAGGAAAGCACCCAAAATCGTGCCGAGATTGCCCAAGTGGTCTACCTCGGAAGCGAGGTAATCCGGCCCGCCGACTCGGCCCATGACGATGACGTAGTTGGTGCCAACCAGTGGGGCTGCGGCCAGCGCGGAATCGAGAAGTGACCAGGACTCGGGGATCCAATCCTCGCGGTCTGGGTTCAAGATTCGGGCAGTGTCGACGTCAATGCTTTCGGGGATGGTGCCGTCGTCGGCGGGAGCGGCATCGGAGCCAACCACGCGGCTGATGGGGGCATTGTTGTTGATTACGATGGCCCAGTTAGAGGTAAGTGCCTTTGGGATGGCCGCGCAGACCTCCTCCATAGCGGCGGTGACGTTCTTCTTGGAAGCGACGTCGGCAAGCAAGCTAATCTGCCCCCGGCGATCGACGCGGCCGCTGAAGGGGCGGATCGAATCGATATCGACGCCGTCGACGCCTTGGGCGGCGGTGATGATTTCATCGGCCATTGCGCCCTTGGGTAGCTCAATCACGATGTCATCCATGACTGAACCATCAGGGAAGTTTTCCACGATGTCGACGGATTCGATATTGGCGTCGACGTTGCCTAAAGCGTCCGCTAACTTGCCTAAGCTACCGGGGGTATCGGGAAGGAGGACACGGACGAGGAAGGACATTTTTAACTTTCGGTCGTAAGAATAGTTTTCACTATCGTACAAGCCCAATTCCACAGTGTTCAATAGAAATTTTCTGG
Source organism: Corynebacterium sp. HMSC06G04 (assembly GCF_001807365.1). Taxonomy (NCBI): domain Bacteria; kingdom Bacillati; phylum Actinomycetota; class Actinomycetes; order Mycobacteriales; family Corynebacteriaceae; genus Corynebacterium; species Corynebacterium sp. HMSC06G04. The sequence continues at coordinate 105,549 of NZ_KV788623.1, forward strand.
AAAACCGGAATTAAATTCGCGCGTAGGTGATCGGGGACCGGTGCTGTGTCGGAACCTGTTCGTGCAGTACCATGGTGCGATAGCTACAAGAATGTAACCAATCACGTCTGTGTATTAAAGGATGGAGAACGCGTGTCTGAGATTTCGCGTGAAGAGGTCGCGCACCTGGCTAAGCTGTCGCGCCTTGCGCTAAGCGACGAAGAGCTGGAGCAGTTTGCGACGCAGATCGACAAGATTGTCGATTCCGTGTCTGCTGTGGGCAAGGTCGACGCCGAGGGCGTCGAGCCGATGTCCCACCCGCACTCTGTGGTCGCTCCGATGCGTGAGGACGTCATCGTACGCACCCTGACCGCCGAGCAGGCCTTGGATCAGGCTCCGGCTGCCGAGGATGATCGTTTCGTAGTACCGCAGATTTTGGGTGGAGGAGAAGAATAATGTCGACTTTCATTGCACCTGAAGAAGGAATTTTAAGCCTTTCCGCTGCGGAGCTGGCGGATAAGATCCATTCCCGTGAGCTGACCTCCCGCGAGGTGACGCAGGCATTCTTGGATCGCATCGCGGAGACCAACGACGAGCTCAACGCATTCCTCTACGTCGGTGCGGAGCAGGCACTGGCTACTGCCGACGCCGTCGATAAGGCGCTCGATGCGGGCGAAAAGCCGGCCTCCGCACTGGCTGGCGTCCCTCTAGCTCTGAAGGACCTACTGGTTACTACCGACGCTCCGACTACCGCAGCTTCCAAGATGCTGGAAGGCTGGATGTCTCCTTATGACGCAACCTTGGTCACCAAGCTGCGTGAGGCGGGCATCCCGATTCTGGGCAAGACCAACTTGGACGAGTTTGCAATGGGTTCCTCCAATGAGAACTCCGCGTATGGCCCGGCACATAACCCGTACGACACCGAGCGCACCCCGGGTGGCTCCGGTGGCGGTACTGCTGCAGCTCTTGCGGCAGGCCAGGCGCCGTTGGGCATCGGTACCGATACTGGCGGATCGATCCGTCAGCCGGCAGCGCTGACCAATACCGTCGGCGTGAAGCCGACCTACGGCACCGTTTCTCGTTATGGCCTCATCGCTGCTGCTTCTTCTCTGGATCAGGCTGGCCCCACCGCCCGCACGGTTCTGGATACTGCGCTGCTGCATGAGGTTATCGCTGGCCACGACGCATTCGATGCAACCTCCGTGGATAAGCCGGTCGCGCCGGTCGTGGAGGCTGCTCGCGAAGGAGCAAAGGGCGATCTTACTGGCGTCAAGGTCGGCCTCATTAAGCAATTTGAGCGCGACGGCTGGCAGCCGGGCGTCATGGAGGCTTACCACGCAGCGGTAGAGCAGCTTAAAGAACAGGGCGCGGAGATTGTCGAGGTGGACTGCCCGCACTTTGATGATGCGCTGGCCGCCTACTACCTGATTATGCCGTGTGAGGTTTCTTCTAACCTAGCGCGCTTCGACGGCATGCGCTATGGCCTGCGCGAGGGCGACGATGGATCGCACTCCGCAGAAGAGGTTATGTCTTTGTCCCGTGCGGCGGGATTTGGTCCTGAGGTCAAGCGCCGCATCATGCTGGGCACTTATGCGTTGTCCGTGGGTTACTACGATGCGTACTACCTGCAGGCACAGCGCGTGCGAACGCTGATTGCGCAGGACTTTAAGAAGGCCTTCGAGAAGGTCGATGTCTTGGTTTCCCCGACCACCCCAACCACCGCATTCAAGCTGGGCGAGAAGGTTGAGGATCCGATGGCGATGTACAACTTCGACCTGTGCACGCTGCCATTGAACCTCGCGGGTGTGTGCGGCATGTCCGTGCCCGCCGGCATGGCATCTGATACCAACCTGCCGACGGGCCTGCAGATCATGGCCCCGGCCTTCGCAGATGACCGCCTGTACAAGGTCGGCGCTGCCTACGAAGCTGGCCGTAAGTAGCTAGCTTTTACTTCGCGTCTGAGAGGACGTAGGAAGCACCCGCGGAGGCCGCCGTTACGCTCAGCACGGCGGGCCACGCGCCAATCTTCTTGGCCAGCGGGTGCGAGGCGCCGAATGCGCCTACATAGAGTGCGGATAGGGCCGCGGTGGTAGCTGGGTTGGTCTTTGCCAACCAGCTGCGGCCGGCCCAGATTCCCGCTGCACCGAGGATGACGCCGCCCAACGGGCGAATGCCGGTCTCCTTGGCGCTGAGCCAGCCACCGATGAGGCCAAAGGCCACGGTGGTAGCAGTGGATACTTGCTGTGGTTTCTTGATATCGATCATTGCCATGACGGCCAGTTTAGGCCCGTGTCGGTGGCTGTCGCTAGACTTCGCAGTCATGAATGTGCCCACTTTTGAAGCTGAAGGATTACCACCAGAGCGGCAGGCGTGGCGGGCGATGTTCGCCTTGTCTCTGGGCTTTTTCGTGTCATTGCTCGATCAGTCAATGATCGCAGTTGCTTTGCCTAGCATCCAGAAAGGGCTAGGTGCCTCTATCAACGAGGTGCTGTGGGTCTCGGCTATCTATTTGTTGGGCGTGGTCGTTCCATTGCTGTGCACGGGCCGCCTGGGAGACATTTTCGGGCAAAAGCGAATGTTCCAACTGGGCGTGAGTGTATTCGGTTTGGGTGCGCTGGCCTGTGCTTTAGCGCCCAATATTTCGGTTCTCATTGCCGCTCGTGCGGTGCAGGGCGTCGGCGCCTCGTTGCAGATGCCGCAGTCGATGGCTGTCATCAATCGCGTCTTTGCCCGTGAGCGGCGGGGACGTGCGCTTGGAGTGTGGGGAGTTATTGGTTCGGTCGCTTCACTTTTGGGACCTTTGCTGGGCGGATTCCTTGTTGGTGGCTTTGGCTGGCCGGCAGTGTTTTGGGTGCACGTTCCTTTCGTGGTTGCGGCAGTGGTGCTTTCGGCCATGTGTGTTCCGGCGCTGAAGACCACAGCGCGCAAGGTCGACGGCGTTTCGGTGGCGGTGTCCTTTATTGCTTTGAGCGCCCTCGTGTTCGGCATTCAGCAAGGCCCTGAGACTGGCTGGGATGGCTGGATTTGGGCACTGTTGGCCGTAGGACTCGCAGGCCTGGGAGCCTTTGTGTGGCTGCAATCTCGAGCTGGCAGCGAGGCTTTGGTGCCGCTGCGGCTTTTCGACGACCGCAATTACTCCGCGGGCAGCTTCGCAATCGTTGCTATGGGCTTTATGGCCGCGTCGATGATGCTGCCCATCATGTTGTGGCTACAGCAGGACAAGGGGGTTGGGGCGGCAACTGCGGGAGTCATCGTGGCGCCGATGGCACTGGTGTCTTTACTGATTTCACCGGTGGCTGGGATCTTGGCGGATCGCTTGGACCCGCGGCGGTTGGCGATTACCGGTTTCGTGATTATGGCGGCGTCGTTTAGCGCGGCGTTTGTGGTGATTAACCTAGATTTCGGCGCGTGGTGGATGTGCGCGCCGGTTGCTGTGCTGGGCTGCGGGCAATCCTTCATCTGGGGCTCGAATGCAGCGACCACTATGCGCGACGTACCGCTGGATCTAATGGGGGCTGCTTCGGGCGTGTACAACACCTCGCGCCAGGTGGGCTCGGTCCTCGGCGTCGCGGCAGTCTCGGCCGCACTTCAGGTGGCGGGTATTTCTGCTGCACTTTTCGTCATCATAGCGGTGCTTGTAGTCGGTGGGCTGGCTTCCTTAAGCTTTCGGGACACCCTGCACGGTGCGAGCGAAATTATGAGCGGGTAAGTTGGAACTCATGCGCCTTGCTGTACTTACCTCCGGCGGCGATTGCCCCGGCCTGAATGCTGTTATCCGCGCGGTTGTTCGCACCGCTTCCAACGAATTCGGTTCCACAGTCGTGGGCTACGAAGACGGTTGGGTAGGCCTGATGGAAGATCGCCGGCGAGATCTTTATGACGACGCCGAAATCGATCGCATCCTGTTGCGTGGCGGAACCATTCTGGGTACTGGCCGTCTGCACCCCGATAAGTTCAAGGCTGGTCTGGATACCATCAAGGCAAATATGGAAGACGCTGGCGTTGACGCGCTCATTGCCATCGGTGGCGAGGGCACGCTAAAGGGCGCGAAGTGGCTGTCCGACAATGGAATTCCGGTCATTGGTGTACCAAAAACTATTGACAACGACGTTAACGCCACCGACTACACCTTCGGTTTCGATACCGCAGTATCCGTGGCTACTGACGCTATCGACCGCCTGCACACCACTGCTGAGTCCCATGACCGCATCCTCATCGTGGAGGTCATGGGCCGTCACGTGGGTTGGATTGCACTGCACGCGGGCATGGCCGGCGGCGCGCACTATACGGTCATTCCCGAGGTGCCTTTCGATATCGCCGACATCACCAAGGCGATGGAACGCCGTTTCCAGATGGGCGAGAAGTACGGAATCATCTGTGTGGCTGAGGGTGCGTTGCCGAAGGAAGGCACCATGGACTTTGAAGAGGGCGGAGTTGATCAGTTCGGTCACCAGACCTTCAACGGTATCGGCCAGGTTATCGGTGACGAGATTAAGAAGCGCACCGGCTACGACGTGCGTACCACGGTGCTAGGCCACATCCAGCGTGGCGGTACGCCGACTGCTTATGACCGTGTGCTTGCAACGCGCTACGGAGTCCATGCCGCTCGCGCCGCTCACGATGGCAAGTCGGGCATGTGCGTGGCGCTGCATGGCGAGAGCATCGACCTGGTTCCGCTGGAAGAAGCCGTGGGCAAGCTGAAGGTTGTTCCGCCGAAGCGTTATGCCAACGCCCAAGCGTTGTTTGGCTAGATAGGACGCATATAAAAAATGTCACCTCGCCTGTGAGGTGACATTTTTCGTTTTGCCTAGAAATGGATGCGAAGGGCGGGCACGTCGGCGTCGACAATCCACGGCTCCGCAGTGATGCGAATCGGGGGTTCGCCCTCCGCGAAGGCCATGGTGTCGCCATCCTTTAAGGTCGCGCCTTGTTGGGCGTAGTCAGCAATGTTGGCAAGCATGGAGTACAGTTCGTCGGGGCTGCCCTGGAAGTCGCGGATCTGGAGTTCTGGGTGGCCGAGCATGGGCATGCCCAAAGTATAGGCCTGAAGGCCGTTGTCGTCCTGTGCCACCCAAGTGGACGCGAGGTAGTGCGCGGGCAGCTTATCGGCCACAGCTTCAACGTAGTTTTCCGTGCTCTCGGCCACGCGGCCCACGGAGTTAAGGACCGCAATTGCGCCGGGAGTCTGGGCAATTGCCGACGTCGCAAGGCCTAACGTGACCAGCTGGTGCAGACGGGCCTCGCGGGTGTTCTTGATGAGTTCGAGGCGCTCGTTAGAGGGGAAGACGTTGATAAGGACCATGCACGCGATGTCCTCCCAGCCTGCAGGATCGCCGGACAGAATTGGGTGCTGATGGAAGGATGGATCACCTTCAAGGTCTGCTCGAGTTGCTGCGGCCGGAGTAAACGCGAGGGCATACTCGTCGTTGATTTCTACGACCATGGACTTCTCCGATTTCTCCAGCGGTCCGAGGTTCTTGCCGAAGGCTTGTGTAATCATGGACTTCATCGCTTCGGTATCGGGCGCGCTGTCGAAGAACACGAGGGAGGTGGCCAGAGACGTGACGAGGCCATAGTCAACAGCGTGTGGGGTTCCTTGTGGGGAAGCGGTGGTCATTGAGGGCTCCTTAGCTGTTTGTGGCTTGCTTTCGCTGTAGTTTCGCTTTAGTTATGCGGTGGTTTCGGGCGCACGCCGCGTAACCGTATCGGCCATCATAGGGGAATGCATGCGCGTTCGTGGCTTCATACTAAGATGGCACCCATGACTGCTGCGATTTATGACCTGATGGACTACGACGAGGTCCTAGAGAAGTTCGAACCAGTAATGGGTATGGAAGTTCACGTCGAGCTCAATACCCAAACCAAGATGTTTTCCACATCGCCGACGAACTTCAGCGCAGCGCCGAACTCGAACGTCGACCCAGTGTCCTTGGGCCTGCCAGGCGCACTGCCGGTAGTCAACTCTGCCGGCGTCGAGGGCGCAATCAAGATTGGTCTTGCGCTCAACTGCAAGATCGCTGAGTCTTCTCGGTTCGCGCGCAAAAACTACTTCTACCCAGACCAGCCGAAGAACTACCAGATCTCTCAGTACGACGAGCCGATCGCGTACGACGGTTACCTGGATGTCGTTCTGGAGGATGGCACCGAGTGGCGCGTTGAGATCGAGCGAGCACACATGGAGGAAGACACCGGCAAGCTGACTCACATCGGTGGCGCTACCGGCCGTATCCATGGTGCGACGAGCTCCCTGGTGGACTGTAACCGCGCCGGCATCCCGCTCATCGAGATCGTTACCAAGCCGATCATCGGCGCTGGCGAGCGCGCTCCTGAGGTTGCCAAGGCTTATGTTTCCGCTTTGCGCGAGCTGGTTGCAGCCCTCGGTGTTTCTGATGCTCGCATGGACCAGGGCTCTATGCGCGTTGACTCCAACCTCTCCCTGCGCCCGGTGGGCCAGGAGGAGTTTGGTACCCGTACCGAGACCAAGAATATTAACTCCCTGAAGTCCGTGGAGCAGGCAGTGCGCTTCGAAATGCAGCGCCAGGCCCAGGTCATCACCGATGGCGGCGAGATCGTCCAGGAGACCCGCCACTACCAGGAGGCGGATGGTTCTACCTCCAAGGGACGTCCAAAGGAGACCGCTGAGGATTACCGCTACTTCAACGACCCGGATCTGCCGCCGGTTATCGTTTCCCGCGAGTGGGTGGAAGAGATCCGCAAGACCTTGCCGGAGATGCCATGGATCCGCCGCGCTCGCATCCAGGAAGAGTGGGGCTTGAAGGATGAAGAAATGCGTGACCTCGTCAATGCTGGCGCGCTTGATCTCATCGTCGCTACCGCTGAAGCTGGCGCGAAGCCGGATGAGGCACGTTCCTGGTGGGTTTCTTACCTGGCGGGTAAGGCGAACGAGGCCGGCGTGGAGCTTAGCGCTCTCGATATCAGCCCGGAGCAGGTCGCGCGCGTTATCGCATTGATTAACGAGGGCAAGCTGACCAACAAGTTGGCGCGCCAGGCGGTCGACGGCGTCTTGGCGGGCGAGGGTGACGTTGACGAGGTCGTCGCTAAGCGCGGGCTCGAGGTTGTGCGTGACGACGGCGCGATTGAAGCTGCTGTTGACGAGGCTCTTGCCGCTAACCCGGACATCGTGGAGAAGTACAAGGCTGGCAACACGAAGGTCACCGGCGCCATCGTGGGTGCCGTCATGAAGGCCACCCGCGGCAAGGCAGACCCAGCGCAGGTTAACAAGCTGATTGCGGAGAAACTGCAGGGTTAATTGAGTTTTGGGAGCCATTTTCATTAGGCGCCGGTAATGAAAACAGGCGTAGGGTGGTTCTCATGCCAATTAAGACTAAAGCACTTCAGAAGACCTCTCCCGATGCACCATTCAAGGTCGTGGAAATCGAGCGCCGCGACCCGCGCGAGGATGATGTAGTTATCGACATCAAGGCCGCGGGTATCTGCCACTCTGATATCCACACCATTCGTAATGAGTGGGGAGAGGCTCATTTCCCGCTGACCGTCGGTCACGAGATCGCCGGAGTTGTCTCCGCGGTGGGCGAGAACGTCACCCAGTTCAAGGTTGGTGACCGCGTCGGCGTCGGCTGCCTCGTCAACTCCTGCGGAGAGTGCGAGCAGTGCCAGGCCGCTATGGAGCAGAACTGCTTGAACGGCAACGTTGGCACCTATAACTCTAAAGACGTCGACGGGACCATCACGCAGGGTGGCTACGCGCAAAAGGTCGTTGTTAACGAGAATTTTGTTCTGCGCATTCCAGACGGACTCGACTTCGACGTTGCCGCACCGCTGCTGTGTGCAGGTATCACCACCTACTCACCCCTAGCGCGTTGGAACGTCCAGGAGGGGGATAAAGTAGCCATCGTCGGTCTCGGCGGCCTGGGCCACATGGGCGTCCAGATTGCTGCGGCAAAGGGCGCAGACGTCACCGTGCTCTCCCGTACCTCACGCAAGGCGGAGGAAGCGAAGAAGCTTGGCGCACACCGCACGCTCGCAACCTCTGAGGAAGAGGACTTCTTCAAGAACCACCGTGGTGAGTTCGATTTCATCCTCTCCACGATTTCGGCGCAGTACGATCTTGAGGGCTACCTTGGGCTGCTGAAGCCACGCGGCATTATGTCCGTGGTTGGCCTGCCTCCGGAGGCAATGTCGCTGAAGCTCAGCCGAATTGTTGGCGGCGGTAAGGTCCTCACGGGCAACAATATCGGCGGCATCGCCGAGACTCAGGAGATGCTCGACTTCTGTGCGGAGCATGGTTTGGGTGCAGTCATCGAGAAGGTGGATGTAGACGAGGTTGACGCAGCTTACGATCGCGTGGTCGAAGGTGACGTCAAGTTCCGATTCGTAATTGATACCGAATCGTTTAATAACTAAATACTTCTCGGGTTTCCACAGGTCCGGGCGCTTTTCTATCGAGCCTAGTTTTCAGGTTTTAAAGGATTGGCGCTCGGGCGTTTGTGATTTGCGGGCTAGGCTTGCGTACTCTTGATCGAGGCTATCGTTTATTAAATCGTCTAATAAGTAAGGCAATCAGACACACGTGTCTACCAAAAATATTCTGTCCATTTCTTTGTCCTTCGTGGGACTGCTCGTCGGTGCCGGCTTTGCAACCGGCCAGGAAGTCGTGCAGTACTTCACGTCCTTTGGCCTATCTGGCGTGTGGGGAATCATCGTTGCTGGCATCGTAATGACGCTGGCCGGCACAGTCTTCCTGCAGTTGGGTAGCTACTTCCATGCCTCAGAGCACAACCAGGTATTCCGTGAGGTCACCCACCCAATCGTTTCCAAGTGCCTCGATGTGGCCGTTATCTTGACCTTGTTTGCGGTCGGCTTCGTGATGTTGGCAGGCGCAGGTTCCAACCTAGAGCAGCAGTTCGGCTGGTCGGCTTGGGTGGGCTCACTGCTCATGCTCGTCATGGTCATGGGTGTGGGCATGCTCGACGTCAACAAGGTCTCGCAGGTCATCGGTATGCTCACGCCAACCATCATCATCGCGGTTTTGGGCGTTGGCATCTACACGTTGATGAACATGCCCGCTGATCCGGGTGCCGCTATCGCAGCTTCTGCTGAGATCGAGTCTCCGATCTCCAACTGGTTGGTTTCAGCGCTCAACTACAACGGCCTAGCTCTGATTCTCGCGGTGTCCATGTCCCTGGTTATCGGTGGCGATAACATCAGCCCGCGCGAAGCAGGCTGGGGCGGCGTTGTCGGCGGCTCTCTCTATGCGGTCCTGATGGGAATCGCAGGCTTTACGCTGCTGATGAACACCGATATGCTCGGTGACTCTGACATTCCGATGCTGACCTTGGTTGACTCCATCCACCCAGTACTGGGCGTCATCATGGCAATTATCATCTACCTGATGATCTTCAATACCGCTATCGGCATGTTCTACGCGCTGGGCAAGCGTCTGTCCGCTGGCCATGAAGACCGTTACCGTCCGATCTTCCTGGCGGGCTGCCTGGCAGGCTTTGCGGTTTCTTTCGCCGGCTTCAAGACTCTGATGCAGTACGTTTACCCGGTTCTGGGTTACATTGGCTTCATTCTGGTGGTCATCTTGGCCGTTGCGTGGCTGCGTTCCCTTGGCCAGATCCGGGATGAGGGCATGCGCCGCGAGCGTATCCGTGCCCTGATGCACCTGAAGCTGCACCCAGATAAGGAATACGACGCTGCTCGTTACGATGACGAAATCGGCCAACACATCGTTGACTCCAACATGGAGGACGAGACACTGTACGAGGATCTGGCGACCGAAGTTGCAGAGAGTCTAGACGGTGACGAGGAGGTCGACTTCGATAAGGGCGAGTGGGAAGAGAACCGCAACGAAGCGACCTACTACACCGAGCGCGATGCAGTCGAGACTGACCGCTCTGAAGAAGAAATCAAGGCGTGGATTGAGGAAACCGGCGCTACCGGTGACCCAGAAGAGGACGAGGAGCTTCCTGCCGAATCTGGCGAGGCCAAGCCCTTCACGCCAAACAGCAAGTAAAAATACTCGCTAATGAAGAAGTAGCTTCGCTGTCAGAACCATCATCACGCAACCGATAGCGAAGTTCACATAACGCCATGTGGTGGGCTTTGCAAGCACAGGCGAAAGCTTGAATGCTCCATAGCCCAGGGTGGGGAACCACACGGCACTGGCCAGCAGCGCGCCGGCGGCAAAAAGCCAGCGCTGCTGGCCATATTGCTGTGCAATGCCGCCAAGCATGACCAATACGTCAACGTATGTCAGGGGGTTGAGCCAGGTCAGTGCCATCGCTCCCATAACGGGCTTTAGCCAGGTGCGTGACTTAAGGCGGGGCGCGGTTATGACGGCAGTAGAGCCGTGGACTGACTGTGGCTGCACCGTGGGCTGAGTGTTTTCGACGACGAGTGCCTCTTGTTCCTTCTTGAAGGCATCGCGGAAGCAGCTAAAGCCAAAGTAAAGCAGGTAGGCCGCACCTAGGTACTTCATGATGACTAGGCCGGTAGGGAACTTTTCCACGAGGACGCCCATGCCGCCGACACCGGCATTGATCAGGATGACGTCGCTAAGCAAGCAGGCGAGGATGATGGCGCTAATGTGATCGCGTTTAACACCCATCTTGATGATGTACGCATTTTGGGGGCCAATGGCGATGATCAGAGATAGACCGAGAAGGAAGCCTGCGAGCAGAATTGACATGAGATTTAGTGTGCCTGAGCAGTGTTCTGAAGTCTAGTTAATGATTCTAAAGCTGATTTAGAATAGCTTCATGAACCCGGTGCATTTGGAAACTTTGCTGGTGATTTTAGAAGAGGGCAGCTTTGAAGTTGCGGCCGCAGTGTTGGGAATCACTCCTTCGGCGGTTAGTCAGCGCATCAAGGCGCTTGAGCAGAAGACGGGCCGTATTCTTCTGCATCGCTCCACGCCTGTTACGGCAACCGAGGCGGGGGAGATTTTGCTGCAGTCGGCCCGGCGCATGGCGTTGCTGCAGGCGGAAACGGATGCCCGTCTGCAGGCCCGGCTGGCTCGCGTGCCACTTACCGTAGCGGTCAATTCAGATTCCTTGGCCACGTGGTTCAAGCAGGTGGTGCGCGACGTCGCCAAGCGCGGCGAGGTGGCGCTGCGCATCCGCATTGAAGATGAAGCGCGCAGCCTGGCCATGCTGCATCGCGGCGACGTGCTGGGTGCGATCACCCGCGAGCATGCGCCGGTCTCCGGCTGCGAGTCGACCTACTTGGGTTCGCTGCGCTATTTCGCGGTGGCGGCCCCGAACCTGGCTGAAGGGTTTGAGTCATGGGAGACAATGCCGCTGGTGGGATATGGCCCCAACGATCAGATTTTGGACGATGCGATGCGCGAGCGATTTATTGATTCGCATGTCATCCGCGCGCGGGTCTCACAGATTCCTTCTTCCGAGGGCTATCTCGACGCTGTGCGTTACGGCCTGGGATGGGGTCTGGTCAGTGAGCTGCAGGCGCGGCCGCTTATCGACGCCGGGGAGCTTAAGGTCTTGGATGATAAGCCGATGGACATCGATCTCTACTGGCAGCGCTGGCGCCTGGAGTCAGAGATGCTCGAGCATCTCACCGAGATAGTGGTTGCTGCCTCTAGTGTTTTGAGGCAAGTGCCTGCTGGAAGGGCTCAGGATTCTTAATCTCTTCGCCAGCAGGGAGTGGTCCTGGAAGCTGGGTGCCTGCAGCAAAAGGCTGACCGTCAAAGCGCTCGCGGTCATGTGGCTGCACGAGCCAATCCATATTGGGGCCAACCGGGACAATCTTGGTGGGGTTGATTTCGGTGTGGACCATGAAATAGTGCTGCTTGATCTCAGTGAAGTCGGTGGTATCACCGAATCCCGGAAGCTGGAAGAGCTCCTGCAGGTAGCCGCGGATGTTGGGCATTTCCGCCATCTTGGCCCGCGAGCACTTGAAGTGGGAGTAGTAGACGGGATCAAATCGGATCAGCGTGACGAAAAGGCGGATATCGGTCTCGGTGATGTGGTCTCCGACCATGTAGCGCTGGGTTCCCAAGCGCTTTTCAACCCAATCGAGCGCCTCCCAGAGGTCTGCGTATGCCTTTTCGTAGGCATCCTGGGAGCCGGCGAAGCCGCAACGGTACACGCCGTTGTTGATGTTGTGGAAGATATAGTCGTTTAGCTCTTCAATTTCGGCAGCGTGCTCGTCCGGGTAAAGATTCGGCGCACCGGCGCGCTGGAATGGTGTCCACTCCTTGATGAAGTCGCGCACCATGGAAGAATAATCATTGGTGACCACGCGCTTCGTTGACTCTTCGACGAGCGCAGGGACCGTGATTCCACGTAAGTAGTCGGGGTAGCGGTTGAAGTATGCCTCCTGAAGGCGCGCGATGCCGAGGACCGGGTCTACTTCGCCCGGATCAAGGTCGAAGGTCCAGGAGCGGATGTCATGGGTGGGGTCGGCCAGGCCCAAGGAGATGGCGTCCTCGAGCCCCATGAGGCGGCGGGTAATGACGGCGCGGTGTGCCCATGGGCAGGCGCGGGCGGCAATCAGGCGGTATCGTCCGGACTCTAGTGGCCAGTGGAAGGTGCCGTTATCTTGGGCTGTAACCTCGCTAACCCGGCCGGAGATCCTGTCTTCGATGTAGTTGGTATCGCGGATAAATTCGCCGTCGGGTGAGGCCTTTTTAACGTCGCCGGCCCAGTCGGCTTTTGAATTGGTGCTCATTTCGAGTGGCCCTCCAGTGGTCTGCGCAGTTTTGTATACGTGTCAACAAAGTTTATTTCTCGATGGTACATCCTTTAAATGGAAGTGGCCAAGGCGTCGATAAAAATCTATGGCTAGCCCGCGCCGCGCCGTGTGATGTGCAACATTTGCGCTGGGTGCTGCCCTAGGTTTGAAGTATGAGCGATAAGAACGTACCCGATAAAGCAACGAGCTTCGACGACGATCTCGATATCCCGACCTATAACGCCGACGCGAAGGCTGAAGAAAAGCCCACCCGGTCCCGCTTGTTTAAGCGTGCCGGCCGCGCTGAGCCGCAGGAGATTAAGCCGAACGCGCAGACTGTGCCAGAGGCGGCCCTTGAGGAGGAAGAGGCTACTGAAACCCGGCAGTTTGAGACGCCGCGTGCGGAGGAGCCAAAGACGGAGAAGGTGGAGAAGGCGGAAGAGGTGCCGGAGCCTGCCTACGATGACGAGGACTTTGCTACCACTGCGATGCCGGCTAGCGCGGCTGACCTCGATGAGGATGAAGAAGTAGAGGATGAAGTTCCGGCTGAGACCAAGGAAGATGAGCAGGTACGCCGTGATGGCTACCGCGAGTATGGTCGCCGCGGAACCATTGACTTTGGTCTGCTTTTCGTGCGTATCGCGCTGAGCGCTTACTTGCTTATCGCCGGTGCAACCACCTTCTTCAAGCTCGGTGGCAGCGAGGGGCTTTCTGGCTTAGAAACGGACTTTGCTGATTATGCTTTCGCATCCCCGCTGGCTATCGCGGTTCCGACGATGCAGCTTATCGCTGGCGCCTTCTTGCTGCTCGGCTTAGTGACTCCTTTTGCGGCAATGATTGGCCTCGTCGTTACCGGCTTTATGGCGCTGCACGAGCTGGCCGTCTCCGGCGCTGGCCTGGACATCTTCAATTGGCCGGATTCCGTCTGGTTGTCGCTGGTGCTGTTCGCTATTGCGGTGGCACTGCAGTTTACCGGCCCGGGCTTTATCTCCTTTGATGCAAAGCGTTCTTGGACGCGTCGCCCACTGGCTACCTCGTGGATCTTCGTGGTCATCGGCATCGCCGTGCTGGTAGCGCTGTGGTGGTTCGGCGCCGCTGTTAATCCACTGGCCTAAATCGCTCTTTAGTTTAGGAATCCGCTGGCTCGCATTGGGCTGGCGGGTTTTTTTAGATCCCCTTGATTTCCATGATGGAAAGTGTCATAGTTTCTTATATGGAAAACAAGCAGAACTCCGATGACGTTCTCGAAGCTTTGCACTTCGAGACGCAGGTAAGCGCGCGGGCGAACCGCAAACAAACTTTTCTCTATTTTCTGATTGCGATTTTTGGAGCCGGTTCGCTCGTCGCGATGAATCTTCTCCCAAAAGGAGCGCCCTCGACAGTCTTTTTAGTGGTCTTTCTGGTCGTAATATGCGCCATTGCGATTGTTGTGGAGCGTAAAAAGAAGACGCGCCCCGCTCTGCGCCAAGATCCCTTCAACCAGCCCAAGGCGGATAAGCGCTATTGGTTGGGCACGTTCATTATGCTAAGCCCGATACTTTTCAACCCGTTCATTAAGGGCAATGTCGTTGCGGTGGTCGTTGTGGCCGCGGCCTGGGCGTGCGGAGCTTTTTGGGCACTGCAAAGCGGTGCGCTGGATTTGCAGAAGCGAGCAGTGGGCAATGCCTGAGCTTCATCCGGTGATTCACCCGATTAACCGCTTTAAGATTTGCGCCACGCTCAATGCTTATGGCGCGGCGGATGCCACGATGCGCATGGAGATGCGCTTTTCCTCGCTGCGTGATGAGACGGGGCTTTCCGACGCCACGCTGTCCAAGCAGTTGAATACGCTAGAAGAGGCAGGGTTGGTCAGCCGCTTTAGAGAATATGGTTCCTCGCGGTCGAAGGACGCCGTGTGGGTGATGCTGACTGCCGAAGGCCGCGAGGCCTTTGCAAATCATTTGGCGGCTCTGCGCGAGATGGCAGGCGAAGCCGCGACGTAGCGCAGGCAGTAGGCAAAGAGCGCTACTGCGATGAAGGTGAGCCAGACGAAGTCGTCGACCAAGAACTTCTGATAGTAGGGCTGGCTGTGAACGTCGATGGAATCGCCGAACCACCACTTCGGCGGGACGGATACAACCATGGCGATCCACGCCGTCATTACCGCGAGGAGAAAGCCCGCAACCCAGGTGTGGTTGCGCCAAGTCCATGCGCGGTAGGTAAAGACCGGGATGATAAGCGCCAGCCAGACCCAGTGGTGTGACCACGAGACAGGGGAAATCAGCAGCATGACGAGGGCGGTGACCAACTGGGCGTCGACAAGCATGTTGCGTTTCAAAAGAGCCAGGATAAGGCGTGCGCCAATCACAACCACCGCGAGGGAGCCGACCAACCAGATGAGGTTGATCAGGGTGCTGTTGTTTTCCATTGCCTCCGTGGAGGTATAAAGGCGCTGGACCACCGCCTTGAGCGAGCTATTGGACTGGTAATCCGTGGCCACGCCGAAATCCGCGCCGGAGCCCATGTCGAGCAGCTTAGAGGTGAAAAACTCCTCGAAGGCCTGCCAGCGCACTGCGCCGGCGATGAGGGTGGCCGCGGTTGCTGTGCCGATCGCAACGAAGATCGGCTTCAGTTCTTTGCGCAGCAAGAAATAAAGGAGCATCGCCAGCGGAGTAATCTTGATGGCGGCAGCCAAGCCGATGAGGATGCCCTGCGGCAGAAAACGCTTGCGGGGCACCAGATCGAGGACGACCAATGCCATCACCACGATGTTGACCTGGGCAAAGCCATTGTTGAGGCGAATCGGCTCAAATGCCAGGGTAGCCGCCCAACACAGCGCAACGACGGGAAGCAACAGGTCTTGACGCTTTAAAATCGCGCGGAATACAAAATAGAGGCAGACCAGAAGCAGCAGGTCTGACAGGACGTTCATGATGTCGCCGGCTAGATCGTGGGTGATCCAGTCGGGCGCAGTAAGCGGTACCATCGCGAGCGCGCCGAAAGGTGGGTAGATAAAAGGCAGCGCAATGTCACCGGCCATCATTGGCTCGGAGTAGAGCGAACGTCCCTCGATGTATGCCTTGACGCCTTCGCGGTAGATCACCATGTCGATGGGGAAATCGGTCATACGCGTGTGCTTGACCATTCCAATGGTTCCGGCAATTAGTCCGAAGAGGGTCAGCGCCCATTTGGCCGCCGATGCAGTCGTAGTATTCGCGGATTTCATCGGAATCAACAATAGGACACTTTCGCCCATGCGCTGCGTAGGACGTGGCGCATGGGCGAAGTTAGTGTGATGATTTGGGCTAATTCACGTGTCCATCGACCACGCGGACTGCGCCGCGGTCGGCCGAGGTGGCCATCGCCGCGTAGGCGCGCAGTGCCTTGGTGACGGGGCGATTGCGGGAGACGGGCGTCCAGGGCTTTTCGCGGGACAGCTGCGCTTGGCGACGGCGCTCAATTTCCGCCTCATCAATGTCCAGAGTGAGCTTGCGCGCGTGGACGTCGATGGAAATCTGATCGCCATCTTCGACCAAGCCGATGAGTCCACCGTGCGCGGCCTCCGGGGAGATGTGTCCGATGGAGAGTCCGGAGGTGCCGCCAGAAAAGCGACCGTCGGTAATCAGCGCGCATGCCTTGCCGAGACCCGAGCCCTTGAGGAAGGACGTTGGGTGCAGCATCTCCTGCATGCCGGGGCCACCGGAGGGGCCTTCGTAGCGGATGACGATGACATCGCCAGCCTTGATCTCGCGGCGCAGGATGATGGAGACGGCTTCTTCTTGAGACTCCACCACGCGGGCCGGGCCGCTGAACTTCCACAGTTCTTCCTCGACACCCGCTGCCTTGACGATGGCGCCATTCGGAGCGAGGTTGCCGCGCAGGACCACGAGGCCACCGTCTGCAGAAAATGCGTGCGCGGCGTCGTGAATGCAGCCGTTTACCTGATCGGTGTCGAGCTCAGACCAGCGATTTGATTGGGAGAAGGGCTCGGTGGTGCGCACGCCACCCGGTGCGGCGTAGAAGAGCTCGCGGGCCTTGTCCAGAGCCTTGTCGTTACGGATGTCCCAGTCGTCCAACCACTGTTCAGCGTTGTCGTAGAGCGCGGTGTGCACCTTCAGGTTGAGGTGGCCAGCGCGACGCAGCTCACCAAGGATGGCGGGGATGCCGCCGGCGCGGTGTACGTCCTCGATGTGGTAGGTGCCGTTAGGCGCGACCTTGGACAGGCACGGTACGCGGTAGGAGATCTCGTTGATGTCCTCCAAAGTGAAGTCCACCTCGCCCTCCTGCGCTGCGGCCAAGGTGTGGAGGATGGTGTTGGTGGACCCGCCCATGGCCATGTCGAGTGCCATGGCGTTGCTAAAGGCTTCCTTCGTTGCGATGGCGCGCGGCAGCACGGAATCGTCCTCTTCACCGTAATAGCGGCGACACATGTCGACGATGGTGGTGCCTGCCTTTGTAAAGAGCTCCTTGCGCGCGGTGTGGGTTGCCAGAGTGGTGCCATTTCCGGGCAACGCGAGACCCAAAGTCTCGGTAAGGCAATTCATCGAGTTGGCGGTGAACATGCCAGAGCACGAGCCGCACGTCGGGCACGCGGATTCCTCGATGGTACGTAGGTCGGAGTCTGATACTGCCTCGGATGCCGAGGCGGTGATGGCGGTGATGAGATCCGTCGGTGCGTGCGCAATGCCATCGACGACGACTGCTTTGCCTGCCTCCATCGGGCCACCGGAGACGAAGATGGTGGGGATATTGAGACGAAGCGCGGCATTGAGCATGCCCGGGGTGATTTTGTCGCAATTGGAGATGCATACCAAGGCGTCGGCAGTATGCGCGTTGGCCATGTACTCGATGGAATCGGAGATGATCTCGCGCGAAGGCAGGGAGTAGAGCATGCCTCCGTGGCCCATGGCGATGCCGTCATCAACTGCGATGGTGTTGAATTCCTTGGGCACGCCACCAGTGGCGCGGATTGCATCCGCTACGATGTCGCCGACGTTTTTAAGGTGAACGTGTCCGGGCACAAACTGTGTATAGGAGTTTGCGATCGCCACGATGGGTTTGCCGAACTCATGTTCTTGGGTGCCGGTTGCGCGCCAGAGCGCTCTGGCGCCAGAGGCTTGCCTGCCTACGGTTGTAACTTTAGAGCGCAGCGGATACATGGGGAGTGGGTCATCCTTACTTCTTAGTGTGACCAGCGTCTTTCCTGAGCTCCGGGTGCTTTGCTAGATGGCGGGCGTACTCTTCTTTGCTCATCAAGACTTGTTGGCCGTCGCGGTGGACCACCACGACTTTCTCGTCGGCCGCCTCGCGCCCGGCAGTCAGGGCGTCGGGAATGCGACCACGCGAGGCCTTAGAAAGCTCAGGCAGAGAATTGAAGGTGATGCCGGGAAGGGAGTACTGCTTGCCCGACTTCGTGCGCGCAAAGGCGTGTGCACGCTGGAAGCCGATACCAGAGAACTCTTCCCAAGGGATGGTCTTGGAGCCTTTGAACGCGTAGCTAATGGCGATGCCTTTTTCGCTCACGCGGGTGCGAGACTTGAGAACCCACCAGATTCCGAGGATGGGGATGATGAGCAGCCATCCCAGGTATTTTGGGGCCCAACCGATGCTGAGCAAAGCGATGGCGGAGAGGAAGATAATTCCTAAGATGTGGTCGCGGGCGGGTGTGAATACCTTTGCCTGGGCATGGGTGGCCTGGGCGTCCGCGGTAGATTCGGAGTCAGCTTTCCGTGGGTGAGATGGCGTCATAGCTGCCTATGCTAATTCACATGGATAGTGCTGTGTAAACCGCCTCACCAGAACAATCCCATTTTATGGGATGCACATCCCAAAAATGGGGGTATTCGCCATATTCTGAATACCTGTATGTGTATAGTAATTGCCATGATCATTATTCGACTTCAGCTAGTAGTACCGGCGCGGCGTTTGCCGCATCGAGTCGCCGAGCAACTTCTTTAGCGACGTCGAAAAGCAAACGCCCTCGCCAACTACCTACCAGGCAGTTGGAACGAGGGCTTTTGTTATTTCTGGTCAGCTTGTAAGCCTCGTCGCCGCACCCTGGGCGCTGAAAGCTTAAAGACTCCTCGCCACCCATTGGGGAGAAAACTCAAAAGATACCGAGACCAAGTAAAAGGAGCGTTTTAGAAGTGGCTGCTACAAAAATGCCGACACCGGCAACGGTAGCCTCTGCATTGCAGGGGAAACCGGCAACGCTAAGTGGCGCTGAGGCCATTGTTCGGACCCTAGAGGATCTTGGTACTGAGATTGTTTTGGGTATCCCAGGCGGCGCAGTTCTGCCACTCTACGATGCGCTGAACCGTTCTGCGAAGCTGCGGCACGTGCTCACGCGTCATGAACAGGGTGCGGGTCATGCCGCTGAGGGATATGCACAAGCTTCAGGGAAGGCGGGCGTCATGATCGCAACGTCTGGCCCTGGGGCGACTAACTTGGTGACGCCGCTTGCCGACGCCAACCTTGACTCCGTGCCGGTGGTGGCCATTACGGGGCAGGTGGGCACTGGGCTCCTTGGCACCGACGCCTTTCAGGAAGCGGATATCAGGGGCGTGACGATGCCGACTACCAAGCACAACTTCATCGTCACCGATCCGCAGGAGATCCCCACTGCCATTGCTGCGGCCTTTCATTTGGCGTCCACAGGCCGGCCTGGTCCGGTGCTGGTTGATATCCCTAAGGACGTGCAAAATGCGCGGGTGGCGTACAAGTTTCCGCCGGAAATTGATCTGCCAGGATACAAGCCCAACACCATTCCACACCCGCGGCAGATTGCGCAGGCCGCCCAGCTGATTGCTTCGGCGAAGGCGCCGGTGCTGTATGTCGGCGGTGGCGTAATCAAGGCTAATGCTGCGCAGGAGCTAAGGGAGTTTGCGGAGCTTACTGGTATCCCCGTGGTTACTACCCTCATGGCCTTGGGAACATTCCCGTCTACGCACCCGCAATTTTTCGGTATGCCCGGTATGCACGGAACTGTATCTGCGGTTGCCGCCCTGCAACGAGCGGATCTTCTGATAGCGGTCGGTGCGCGCTTTGATGATCGAGTTACGGGAGAAGTGGCAACCTTTGCTCCGCGTGCGCAGGTGATCCACGCTGATATTGATCCAGCCGAAATAGGCAAGATTCGTGCGGCCGAGGTACCCATCGTTGGCGATGCTAAAGAGGTGCTGATCCAGTTGCGGCAGGCTTTCGTTCGGGACGATCAATTAGCCGTGCCCGAGATTGGGGAGTGGATGAGTTATCTGGCGGGGCTGCGCGAGCAGTTCCCGCGTGGCTACGAGCCGACCCCGGATGGGGCGATGAATCCGCAATATGTGATTGAGCAACTCAGCGAACTTGTTGGACCTGGAGCCATTTACTGCTCGGGAGTTGGTCAGCATCAGATGTGGTCGGCTCAGTTTATTGACTTTGAGCATCCACGTACCTGGCTGAATTCTGGTGGCGCGGGAACGATGGGCTATTCCGTCCCCGCGGCGCTGGGGGCAAAGGCTGCCTGTCCAGATAAAGAGGTGTGGGCAATTGATGGTGATGGATGCTTTCAGATGACCAACCAGGAATTGGTCACTGCCGCCATCGAGGGGCTGCCATTTAAGGTGGCCGTCATAAACAACGGCAACCTGGGTATGGTGCGCCAATGGTAGACCCTTTTCTATGACCGGAACTACTCGCACACCAAGCTGCGCGAGCCTGACGAGTATCTGCCGGATTTTGTCCAACTGGCCAAGGCTCTTGGATGCGAAGCGATTCGGGTGACCACTCCGGAAGAGATGGCACCTGCCATACGCAGGGCGCGGGAGATAACTGACCGGCCGGTGGTCATCGACTTCATCGTGGGGCACGATGCGCAAGTGTGGCCCATGATTGGCGGTGGCGCATCCAATGAACAAATTGAATACGCGCGGGGACTGCGCCCATTGTTTGAGAAAGCCGGGGAAGAAAAGTGAGTCAGGTAGCAACGAATGAAGTTACTCGCCATACCCTGTCGGTATTGGTCAGGACATTGAGGGAATAGTCTCGCGCGTGACCGGTATGTTCACCAGGCGCGGCTACAGCTTAGTTTCCCTCGTCTCGGCGCGCACCGAAGTGGAGGGGATTAACCGGCTTACCATCGTGGTCGATGCCTGCGACGTCGTTATCGAGCAGGTGACCAAGCAGCTGAATAAGATCGTGCCGGTTCTCAAGGTGGTGGAGCTGGAAGAAGAGGCAAGCATCGCCCGCGCGATCATGCTGGTGAAGGTCAATGCTGACAACACGAACCGCCCGCAGGTTGTGGATGCAGTGAATATTTTTAGGGCCCGCATAGTCGACGTCGCGCAAGAGTCAGTTGTCATCGAGGCAACCGGTACGCCGGGTAAGCTACGAGCATTGCTCGACGTCTTGGAGCCGTTCGGTATCCGGGAACTAGCGCAGTCTGGCCACGTGGCGCTGGGGCGTGGGCCTAAGACGCTGGCCCCCTCCAAATAAGAATCTCACAACACGAACATTCAATCTCACAGTGTGGTACAAGTGGACTTAGGTTCCACACCCACCATTGACACAGTAAGGAATTAAAGAAATGGCAATCGAGACTTTTTACGAAGCCGACGCTGACCTGTCCATTATCCAGAATCGAAAAGTTGCCGTCATTGGTTATGGCTCTCAAGGCCATGCGCATGCGCAGAACCTGCGCGACTCCGGCGTGGAGGTTGTTATCGGCCTGCGCGAGGAGTCCGCATCCCGAGTGCAGGCGAAAGAAGCTGGCTTCCAGGTCATGAGCAACGCTGAGGCCGCTAGGTGGGCCGACATCGTCATGCTGCTTGCTCCGGATACCTCGCAAGCGCAGATTTTTGCCGAGGATATTGCACCCAACCTGGAGCCTGGCAACGCGATCTTCTTCGGTCACGGACTCAATATTCACTTCGGTCTCATCAAGCCGGATGAGTCCATCACGGTCGGCATGGTTGCGCCGAAGGGGCCGGGCCATCTGGTGCGCCGCCAGTTTATCGACGGCAAGGGCGTGCCTTGCTTGATTGCAACGCAGCAGGACCCGCGTGGGGAAGGCCGCGATCTGACGCTTTCCTACGCTGCCGCTATTGGCGGTGCTCGTGCCGGCGTCATTCCAACGACGTTTAAGGCCGAGACCGAAACCGATCTCTTCGGCGAGCAGGCGGTTCTGTGTGGCTCCCTCGAGCAGTTAATTATGTATGGCTTCGAGACGCTGACTGAGGCTGGCTACGAGCCGGAAATGGCTTATTTTGAAGTCCTGCACGAGATCAAGCTCATCGTGGACCTCATTTACGAAGGTGGCCTGAGCGCCATGAATCATTCCATTTCTGATACGGCTGAGTTTGGCGGTTTCCTGGCGGGTCCTCGCATCATCGACGCTTCCGTGAAGGCACGCATGAAGGATGTGCTGACTGACATTCAGAACGGCACCTTTGTGCGACGCTTGGTCGCGAACGTTGAAGGCGGCAACAAGGAACTGGAAGATATGCGCGCCAAGGTTGCCCAGCACCCAGTGGAGGAGACCGGTACGAAGCTGCGTGAGCTCATGAGCTGGGTGCAGACGCCGGCGCAGGGCGGGTTCTAGAACGCCATCGGTGTGGCTTTGATGTCTGAATGATTGCGAATATGTGAGATATATTTCTGGACGGGCAATGCCGTGTGAGCGAGGGTACTGTCGAAGTTATGGGTTTTACGACGCCAAGCTACGACCTCAACGACCTCTTCGCACGCATTGACCGCGGCGATATTCAGCTTCCGGACTTTCAGCGCTCATATTCCTGGGACGAGGATCGCATCCGTTCCCTCATCGTCACGGTGTTACGTGGATATCCCATAGGCGCGCTCATGGCGCTGGATACGCGCAACGAAACGATGCGCTTCCAGCCCCGGGCGCTTGCGGGCGCTCCCGATACCGGCGTCAACCCGGGACTTTTATTGTTGGATGGTCAACAGCGTCTGACCACGCTCTATCATTGCTTCCGCGGCAACGGCTCGGTTGCCACTACCGACTTCCGTTCGAAGAAGGTAACCCGCACCTTCTACTTGGACTTGCGCAAGGCCATCTCGCATGAAGTTATGCCGGATGAAGCGGTCTTCGCCGTCGATGAGCGCGGTGAGGTTTGCTCCCACTTTGCGCCGGCTATCGAAGGCGCCATCGTGGACCGTGAATCTGCGCTAGGTGCTTGCTGCATTCCGGTATCGGCGCTGCTGAGCGAAGAGGGCACCAGCATGCTCTTCGAGCTGGCTGCAGTCGGCGACGGCATCAACCGAGAGGTTGTCGCGGCCTTTAACAACCGCATCCTGCGTCCGCTTTCTGGCTATAACGTTCCGATGATTCGTCTTTCCCGCGAGACAGCGCAGGCGGGCATCGGCTCAATCTTTGCGCAGGCAAACTCCGCCGGCCTACAGATGGACGTATTCGATTTGCTCACCGCAGTCTTTGCTTCTGAGGATCCAAAGTTCCATTTGGCGGATGATTGGGCGCTTGTCGAGGCCGATCTGCGCAAGTGCGCGGCGCTTGACGGAATTGGGCGCACCGAGTTTCTTTCTGCGGTCTCGCTTTATGTTTCTGGGCAGAAGGGAGCGGCCGGCGGGCAGCGTGAGGATATCCTGCAGCTGTCACTGGACGAGTATAAGAATGCCTCGGCAACATTGCGCATCACCTTCCGCGAGGTCGCAGAGTTCTTGGCGGATCGCTGCATCTTGAGCCTGGAGCAGGTGCCTTATAACGAGCAGATCATTCCGTTGGCCGTAATTCTGGCTCGCCTGGCCGGTCGTCGGGGCGTCTTGGCGGATAAGAAGTCCTGGGACCGTTTAAACCGTTGGTTCTGGAGTGGCGTATTTGGTGAGCTTTATGGCTCTTCAGCAGTTATGCTGCGCGCGGCACGCGACGTCGACGAGGTCACCGCCTGGGTTGCTGGCGATACCGAGGAGATGCCGAAGACCGTGAAAGATGCTTCGTTCCGCGAGTCCCGCCTGCTTTCGGTGGGCGAGCACGACGGAGTTTGGCACGGTCTATATGCGCTGCTCATGGCCCGCGGCGCACGCGATTGGCGCACCGGCACCGAATTTAGTCGCAAGACTTTCGAGGAGCTCAAGCCGGGTTTTTATCCGGTCTTCCCGCTGAACTGGTGCAAGCGTCATGGCATCAGTGACGTTCTTGCCAATTCCGTTTTGAACCGCACGCCGATGGGCAAGCGCACCGAGGTAGTTCTAGATGGCTATGCGCCGGAGCGCTACCTGCCGCGTGTACAGTCCAAGTCGATCATGGAAGATGCCGAGTTCGACGCCGTACTTTCCTCGCACGAGCTCAATATTGACCTTTTCCGTTCGACCAAGGCCGAGCAATTCTTCGTGGATCGACGTGAACGCTTCGTCGGCATCGTTGAATATGCGCTCGACAAGGAGGTAATCCGCGACGTTGATGAAGCCAACCTCTCTGGCGGCGAGGAAGGCCCGCGAGCTTTTGGGCGTTAAGAAGGTCCTCGCGGCGTCGTTAACCGCGCTGATGCTTCCCACGCTTTATGCATGCTCTGACATCGGGCGTGGGGAAAAGCTTGTCACGCCTGCGTTGGCGAGAATGGCTGACGAGGACATCGATCTAACCCGCGCGCATGCGGAGAACACGAACCGACTTATCGACCCGAAGTTCGTCGACAAAGTGACGGTGGTCCAGGACGAATGGGGCATCGAATCAGCGCGACTTTTCTTTAATAAGTCGCATACCTTGTTCGTGGCGGAAAATTCCGACGCGGCAAAACTGCGTTCGGCTTCAATTGCCATCGCGCAACGTGCGCCGATGGTGGTCTACGACGATTCCAACCGCAGCGAGATTCTACGCTTGGTTGACGACATCGGAGCTGGGCTCGTGGTTACGGTGGGTGATGTTCCCTTCGCCGATACTTTCCATCCGGGCCATGAGCACGAGCATCAATTTGTCCATGACCCGGGAAACACTAAGGCGCTGGGAGAATACACAGCCTATTCATTTACCTCGAAGGTGATCGCGAATCCTGCACGCATGGTCGAGGAAGTAGCGAGACTGGATGCAAACGACCGCTTCGAGCTGAAGGCAGCATGGCAGCCGCTGCCGCAGGAGATAACCCACGAGAAGATGCCGGCTATTCCTGGCCAGACCCGCAGGGACGGGCAGATGGCGCCGAACATCGTTGCCACGGCGCAGACTCCGCTGGTCAATGTTGCCAACGCCAACGCATATGGCGGCAGCATTCTGCTGATGCCGGACCCGGATCCCACGGCAACCAAGGTAGGCGCGGCCATGGTTATCGGTCTCGAAAACGGGCCGGTAGTGGCCCTCGGCCCCGAATTCGGTCAACCGAAAGAATTTAGCGAGAAAATCGCTCAAGGCTGGCAAGAATAAACTACACTTCCTTGCAACGTATACACAGTTCATGCGTTTGCCCAATACAACCTAACTAAGGAAGTCATGTCGAAGCCGGTCGTATTAATCGCCGATAAGCTTGCCCAGTCCACCGTTGCAGCATTGGGAGACGGGGTGGAAGTCCGCTGGGTCGATGGGCCAAACCGCGCCGAGCTGCTCGCTGCGGTGCCGGAAGCGGATGCCTTGCTCGTGCGTTCCGCCACGCAAGTCGACGCCGAAGTGCTCGCCGCAGCTCGGCGCCTCAAGATTGTCGGGCGTGCGGGCGTGGGGCTCGACAACGTTGATATCCCTGCTGCCACCGAGCGTGGCGTCATGGTGGTCAACGCGCCAACCAGCAATATTCACAGTGCCTGCGAGCAGGCGATTGCCCTGCTGCTTGCTACCGCCCGGCAAATTCCTGCAGCCGATAAGTCCTTGCGCGACGGCGAATGGAAGCGCTCCTCGTTCAAGGGTGTGGAGATCTACGGCAAGACCGTCGGAATCGTCGGCTTTGGACACATTGGCCAACTGTTTGCCCAGCGCTTGAAGGCTTTTGAAACCACCATCATCGCCCATGATCCTTATGCCAATCCAGCGCGTGCTGCCGCTTTGGGAGTCGAGCTCGTGGAGCTTGAGGAGCTTATGCGCCGTGCTGACTTCGTAACTATTCACTTGCCTAAGACGAAGGAAACCGCGGGGATGTTCGACGCGGAGCTGCTTGCTAAGGCGAAGGAGGGGCAAATCCTTATCAACGCCGCACGCGGTGGTCTTGTGGATGAGGCTGCGCTGGCGGAATCCATTAAGGCGGGCAGGCATAGGGGAGCAGGATTCGATGTATTCGAAACCGAGCCGTGCACTGATTCGCCATTATTTCAGCTGCCGCAGGTGACCGCTTCGCCGCACCTAGGCGCCTCGACGGTGGAAGCGCAAGACCGAGCAGGTACGGATGTGGCGGCCTCTGTTCTAAAGGCGCTCTCCGGCGAATTCGTTGCCGATGCAGTTAACGTGTCCGCGGGACACGTGGGCGAGGAAGTGGCCGGTTGGCTGGATCTCGCACGAAAGCTGGGGCTTGCCGCAGGAAAATTGCTGGGCCAGGCGCCGGTTGCCATCGAGGTAGAGGCGCGCGGTGAACTCGCTAACGAGGACGTCTCGGCGCTGGGCCTTTCGGCTGTGCGCGGCTTGTTCAGTGGCGTCGTCGACGAGCCTGTGACCTTTGTCAACGCCATGCAGATTGCACATGCGCGCGGTGTCGAGGTGGACGTGCGGACCCAGGCTGAATCGAAGGGGCAGCGTTCCTCGCTCGTGGTGATGGTGATTGGCGCGGATGGCTCGACCTCCCAGCTGACCGGCGCCATCACGGGCATCGATGGCGTGGAGAAGATCATCCGCATCAATGCTCGTGGCGTCGACATGCGGGCAACGGGCCGCAACCTCTTCTTTAGCTACGATGACGCCCCCGGTGCGCTCGGTACGGTGGGCACCAAGCTGGGGGCCGCCGGGATCAACATCGTGGCGGCTGCACTGACGCAGGGCAAGACACCAAGCGACGCCGTTCTCATTCTTCGCGTCGAGCAAGAGGTGCCAGACGAGATGATTGAAGACATTAAGGCGGCTCTCGGTGCGGAGTGCGTGCAGCTGGATCTCGACGCTTAAAGAGGGAGGTGGAAATTCGAGAAATAGCGTTGAAGGGTCTGCTAACCTGATTCTCACATCCATTATGTGAGAAAGGAATCCCGCATCATGAAACTGGCGGTTATTGGTGGAGACGGCATTGGGCCTGAGGTCACTGCGGAAGCGCTCAAGGTATTGCGTACCGTGCGTGACGATATCGAGGTGACCGAATTTGACCTCGGTAGCCGCCGTTACCTGCGCAATGGCGAGCTTCTCACTGCTGCCGACCTGGAATCATTGCGTGAGCATGATGCGATTTTGCTTGGCGCCATCGGCGCGCCCGATAAGGTTGCGCCCGGTATCCTGGAGCGGGGCCTGCTGTTAAAGCTGCGCTTCGAGCTTGACCATCACGTCAACCTGCGCCCTGCCAAGCTCCATCCCACGGCAACCTCGCCTTTGGCAAACCCGGGGGAGGTTGACTTAGTGGTGGTCCGCGAGGGTACCGAAGGTCTCTATTGTGGCAACGGTGGAACTTTGCGGGAAGGCACCAAACATGAGGTGGCTTCGGAGGTTTCCCAAAACACCCGCTTTGGTGTCGAGCGCGTAGTGCGTGACGCATTTGAGCGGGCGGCGTGCCGCCGCAAGCATTTGACCCTGGTACACAAGACCAACGTCTTGGTTAATGCGGGTGGGCTGTGGCAGCGCACCGTCGACGAGTTATCCGCGGAGTATCCCGAAGTAACCGTGGATTATCAGCACATCGATGCTGCGACCATTTTTATGGTGACGGATCCTTCGCGCTATGACGTCATTGTTACAGACAACCTCTTCGGCGATATCCTCACGGATTTGGCCGGTGCCATCACGGGCGGTATCGGGCTCGCAGCCTCTGGAAACATCGATGCCTCAGGCGTGAATCCTTCCATGTTTGAACCGGTGCATGGCTCGGCGCCGGACATTGCGGGTAAGGGGGTTGCCGACCCAACTGCGGCCATTTTGTCGGCGGCGATGCTCCTGCGGCATCTCGGAGACGATGCAAACGCGGGGCGGATTGAAGCCGCTGTGGAAGGCGACGTCGCCAAGCGGGGCAATGAAACGATTCATACCGCAGAAGTTGGCGACAGGATTGCGGCCGCGCTAGCCTAAGCTCGGGTGTGAAAAGAATTCACACGCACCCTTAGCTAACGAGTGAAGAACGCAAATTGGTAGCATGGCCGTTATGCGTTTAGGACGAATAGCTCACCCAGAAGGAATCTGCTTTGCCATCATCGACGGGCCAAAGGATGCCCCACTCGAGGAACTGACGGCAAAGGAGATTGCCGGTACTCCATTTACCACCCCAGAACCGACTGGCCGCGAGTGGAAGCTGAGCGAAGTTCGCCTGCTTGCTCCGACCCTGCCAACCAAGGTTGTAGCGCTTGGCCGTAATTATGCAGACCATGTCGCGGAGGTCTTCAAAGAGTCCGCCGAGCACCTCCCGCCGACAATCTTCATCAAGCCTTCCACCGCAGTCGTCGGCCCGAACGTGCCAATCAAGATCCCAGAATTTGCCACGAAGGTGGAGTTCGAGGGTGAGCTGGCCGTTGTGATCTCCAAGGTTTCGAAGAATATCAAGGCTGAGAACTGGAAGGATCACGTTTTGGGTTACGTCATCTGCAATGACGTCTCTTCCCGTGACCTGCAGTTCAAGGATGGTCAATGGGCGCGTGCGAAGGGCATCGATACCTTCTGCCCGCTGGGTCCATGGATTGAAACTGACTTGGACTCATTGAATCTGGATGATCAGAAGATCAATGCTTACCTGACTCACGATGGTAAGCGCGAGCAGAAGCAGGACTCCAACACTGACCAGATGATTGTGAAGATGGGCGGAATTCTCGAGGAAATTTCCGCCTCCTATACTTTGCTGCCTGGTGATGTCATCACAACCGGATCTCCGGCAGGTACCGCGCCGATGTTCCCTGGCGATACGATTGAAATCGAGATTCCGGGACTTGGCACGCTTAAGAACCCGATTGAAAAGGCTTAAAGCTTAAAGCCTTCGTTGCCTACCCGGGAAGAATTCGAGGAGCGTTACTCACAACGCGGACGTGGTTTTAAAGGCCCAACGCCCGCAGAATGGTGCGTAGCTTTGCGGTGGTCTCAGCCAGTTCTTCCTGCGAATTAGAAGACTCGACAATTCCGCCGCCGGCCCAGGCGCGGGCGCTAAGGCCGTTGCCGGCTACTTCGGCGCAACGGATGGCGACCATGTACTCGCCGTCGCCGTTGTTGTCGCACCAACCCACGGTGCCCGCGTAGAAGCCTCGATCGGTTTCTGCGGTTTCGATGAGTGCTTGGGCGGCCTCGGTGGGCGTGCCACAGATTGCCGGGGTGGGGTGAACCAGCATGGCAAGCTCCAGTGCGGTTAGCTCGGGTTCCTTCAAGGTGCCGGCGATAGGCGTGCCCAAGTGCCACATCTCATTGGTGTTGATCAGTTCCGGGGTGCTCGGTGCGTCGAGAGTGGTGCACAGCGGGCTGAGGATGCGGCGTAGGTGATCGACCACAAAGGAGTGTTCGTGGAGATCCTTCGCGGAACGCAGTAGGTCTTGCCCAGCCAAATGGTCGCGGGCTTTATTAGCTTGGCGTGGCGCGGAGCCTGCTAGCGGGAAAGCGGTGACAGTCGAGCCTTGTTTCTTGACCAGTACCTCGGGGGATGCGCCGACCAGCGTGGCGCCCTCGCGGCCAGCCGGGGTGAGATCGGCGATGAAGCCGTCACGGTTCGCGGAAAGATCGATAAGCCTTGCGGCCACGAGACGTGGATCGACTGCTTCGGTGAATTCGAGGTCGACGGCGCGCGCTAAGACCACCTTGTCAAGCTTGGAGGTTTGAATCGTGGCAATTGCGGCGTCGACGCGGCGCAGGTGTTCTTCTGGTTCCGGGTCGAATCCGGTAACCCGTGCGTTGAGCGTGCCCTGGCGATAGTAGGCCGGCGGTTCGAGCGGGCCGTCCTCGCGAATGATGGAAGCAGGCTCGGTGAGTGCGGCTGGATCGTCCGTGTTGAAAGGCAGCGCGCCAACAATCATCTCCGCGGACTTATCGCGTAGTGCGGCGATTGCTTTCTCGACGTCGGTAAAGGTGCGTTGAGAACCCTGTGTGCGTACCGATCCCGTGGCTCGGGAGAGCAAAAAGTCAGGTGCGGTGGCTGGTCTGTTCTCGTGCATGAGAATCAAGCTTACTTCCTTGGAGAAAATTGACAGAATTCCGTGTGTTGAATGAGGCCTGTGTGAAAAGTGTGATTACTGTGTCAACAGTGATCTTTTCCCTACCCAAGGAGTCCCAGGTGCTTAGCCCGCAAAGCTGGATGAATAAGCTCAAACGTTCAGCGGTATCCCTCGCCGCCGCGGCCATCGTCGTCAGCGCGCCTGGTTTCGCCGCCGCTCAGGAAGCGCCTGCTCCGGCACCAGCTCCCGCACCCGTTCCGGCCCCTGCGCCAGCCCCGGTACCTGCACCTACACCTGCACCTGCTCCTACGGCTGATGGCTCTCATCTGATTCCTGAAGGTGTTAAGGAATCGACCCCGGCCGTATCGCCTGAGCTGGCAACTCAGCCGCAGCTGCCGCCAGAAAATGTTAATCCTGCCGCGCCAGCTGAGCCGGTAGTCCCAGCGGACCCGACCGTGAACCCAGTTCAGCCGATTTCAAATGGCCAGATGCGTTCTATCAACATGGAGCACGAGGGCAAAACTCGCCGCTACCTGCTGCGGATCCCGAACAACTACAACCCGGACGTGGCAGCACCGGTACTCTACGGCTTCGGCGGTTGGGAGGATTCCCCAGAGAACTTCTCCAGCTACAACCGCATGGGAAATACTGGCGCCGCTAAGGAAGCGATCATCGTTTACCCTGAGGGCTTCGAGCGCGCTTGGGAGGCTGCGCCGTATGCAAAGACTCACGACGGCGAGGATATTCGCTTCATTCAGCGCATCTTGGACGACGTCGACAAGGATTACCGCGTCGACCGCTCCCGCGTTTATGCGATGGG
This sequence comes from Corynebacterium sp. HMSC06G04, assembly GCF_001807365.1. Taxonomy (NCBI): domain Bacteria; kingdom Bacillati; phylum Actinomycetota; class Actinomycetes; order Mycobacteriales; family Corynebacteriaceae; genus Corynebacterium; species Corynebacterium sp. HMSC06G04. The sequence continues at coordinate 136,192 of NZ_KV788623.1, forward strand.
AATGTCTAATGGCGGCGGCTTTACTTCTGTTCTGGGCTGCCACGCGCAGGAGACCTTCGCTGCTGTGGCAACCGTCTCCGGCGCTTTCTACAATCCGGTCGAGCAGAACTGCGTTGACGCCCCGATGCACACCCTCCTCATGCACGGAGTGAATGACCGCATGATGCAGTACGAGGGCGGCATCCGCCATGAGGCCGGCTACCTACCGGTTCGTGAGGTTCTTGGCGGCTACCTCAAACGCAACCGTTGCGATATGACTTTCCAGGCTGAGCAGAACGGCCCAATGGCTGAGCGCCTGCGCTTTAACAACTGCCTGAAAAACGTTGAGCTCCTCAAGGTCAAGGGCGACCACACCTGGTGGTACGAGCCGGACACCTCGAACGAGGTGTGGAACTTCCTTTCGGATAAGCGCAAGTAACTAAAGGATCTGCTGGGTTTGGCCTAGTTCCTGTGACTGATTGCGCTTTGGCTTGCGGAAGAACTGGGCCCAAATAAACAAACCGGTGCCCAAAAGCAATGCGAATGCACCGATACCGGAGAGAACGCCGGCCCAGAAGTTGAGCATCGGGACGCCATAGCTTAATTCTTGCGCATCCGTTTCTACATAGCCTTGTCCGTCTTCGGTGGCAAGGCTATTTCCACGTCCGGGGCGGTGTGCGCTTGCCGACGCCTTCTTCTTTTTCTCTGTTTCCTTTTGTTCGGACTTCGACGGTGCTGACTTGGTTCCTGTGTTAGTGGATCCTGCCGTATTAGCCGAGCGGACTGCTGGCTTGCTGCCCATAACCGTGCCGCCTGGCGTCGATTGTGGCTGCGGGTTAGCAGCCTTCTTTTCGGTTTGGGCCTTGGTGGTGTCCTTGGCCTTGGACTTGTCCTTGTTCTTGTCCTTGGCCTTGTCTTTGTCTTTTTGCTCGGTCTTGTTCTTGCTTTCGTTCTTGCTCTTGTCAGACTTGGCTTTAGGCGCCTCCGTGGCAACCATCTTGTCGGCCTCGTCGAGGGTCTTATCGAGGGCCTTGTCGAGGGTGCCGATGGCCTTTGCGGTATCGTTGATGTCAGAGGTCAACTGCTCAGCCTTGCTCTTTGGGCCAGAGTTGCCTGCGGAGCTGCCGCCCCAATCGAGCTCACAGAGCTCTGAATCATCGGTTGAATTGCCCACGAGGAACGGGGCGTCGAGTGAGTGCTCGGAGCCGTCCGGGAGGGTGAAGGTAAAAGTGACGGCGTAGGCGCCCGGCTGGGTGAAGCCGAAATTGACGTGGGTATGGGAGCGTGGGTAATCCCATGTCATGCTCGGGTCTTCGCTATCGAGTTTGAGCTCTGAGTCGCTCAAGTCGCCGGTTTGCCAAGCGAGGACGCGGCCGCCCTCAGGTGCGTCGTGAAGCTCCATGGATAGCTGAGCGGTTTCATCCTTAGTCATGTTCGAAAGGTGCAGCAGCGAGAAACCGAACCACGGGCGGTCATGGTCTTGGTCTTGGGGAAGCAGCCATGCATCGCCAGAAATGCCGGGGAAGCCTAGCTCGTCGAGAGAGCCCGTCATGTTGTCATCGACTACCACGACGAAATCGCGGGAGTCACGCTCGACGTGCTCACCGGAGCTGTCGTCGTCCACGGTAAAGCGCAGCGGGCCGTCGTCGTCGCGCACTGCGACATCCTGGTGGCCTTTTTCGATGTGGTAGCTATCCGCCACGGCGCAGGTATCCTCCGCGAAAGCCTGTGGTGCGGAAAGGCCTAGGAAAGTCGCAGCGCCGAGGGCGACGACGGTGCGTGGTACGCGGGAGTGCGAGAAAATCATGTGGGGTAGTCCTCTCTATGAGTTGGTCTTGGATTCGGAAGTCTTCTTCTGAAGAATCGGGGAGATTGCCCATGCCGCAAGGAAGAGGGTGGTAAGCACGAGCACGATGGTGGCGCCCGCCGGTAGGTCGATGGCCCACGCCAAGTAGATGCCGGTGAAGCTCGCGAAGATGCCTATGGCACTGGAGGTGAGCATCATCGTGCCCAGCGAGTTGGTTAGCAGGCGGGCAGTAGCCGCGGGAGTGATAAGCAGTGCCAGCACCAGGATGTTGCCGATGGTTCCCACCGAGATGACCACCGCGCCGGTTACGCAGAGGTAGAGCACGATGTCGAGGGCGAAGACGGGAAGGCCCATCGCGCGTGCCGTTTCTTTGTCCAGGCAGTTGGCCGTAAGTTGTGGGCTAAGCAATGCGATGAGGCCCACGATGATCACGGTGACTGCAGCGGCGGTGTAGAGATCCGCTTTCGATACGCCGGTCAAGGTGCCGAAGAGAAAGCTCGTCAGCGATGCGGTGTAGCCCTCAGTCCGAGAGATGATCACCATGCCGAGGGCAAAGGAAGCCGCAAAGAAGATTCCGATGACGGAGTCGGCGCGCACGCTGCGGCGCTGCGAAAAGCAAGCGATGAGCAATGCTACGACCGTGCCGGCAACCGCCCCACCCAGCAGGATGGATCCCTGCAGGGCAAAAGCAACCGCCAGGCCCGGGAACACCGCGTGGGAGACAGCATCGCCGATGAAAGCCATACCGCGCAGCACCACGTAGCAGCCCACCACGGCACAGACCACCGCAGACAGCATCGAGATACCCACCGCGCGAGCGAGGAAGTCTAGCTGCGGGTTAGCCAGATCGCTAAAGAAATCAAACAGGGAGACCTCGATCATGCGGCCACCCCAATCGCGGAAAGGAGCGGGGAATCGGTGCTGACGCCGAAGGCGGCGGTCCAGGCGGCGGCGTCGCCAAGCACTTGCTCAGCAGGGCCATCCGCAGTGATTTCCTTATTGAATAGCACCAAGCGCTGGCACGTGTGCGCAGCCTCCGCCAGATTGTGGGTGGACATGATGATGCTCGTGCCACCTGCACAGAGCTCGTCGAAAAGATAGAGCAACGCCTCCGTATTGGGGGCATCGAGACCCGTGAAAGGCTCATCAAGCAGGAGCACCTGCGGATTTGTGGCTAAAGCGCGCGCGATGAGCACGCGCTGGCGTTGGCCACCGGAAAGCTCAGCGATGGGCCGCTTTGCCAAGTGCGTGAGGTTCGTCAGCTCCAGCGCGCGCTTGGTTGCCGCGTGGTCTTTGGCGCGGGGCCTGCGGAACCACCCAATCAAACCCGTGCGCCCGTTCAACGCCGCCTGATAGACGTTGATGGGAAAGTCCCACTCTACGTCGTGACGCTGTGGCACATAACCCACCGACGCCGCGCACTGAATGTGCCCGCTGGCAGGAACCAAGCCCAGGATTGAGCGCATCAACGTCGTCTTGCCGGCGCCGTTGGGGCCTAAAAGACCGATGAATTCGCCAGGGTATACGCGCAGCGATGCATCGTTGATAACGCGGCGCCCGCTCAAGGTCACGCGCACGTGGTCTAGATCTATCAGTGCTTCCTTAGTCTTGGTCGGCATGCTTGCCTTTCTTGCGCGCTGCAAGGATAAGAAGGAAAGCCGAGACAATAAGCACGACTGCGCCGGCTCCGAGCAATACCCAAATCCATCCAGCGATGGAGGAAGAGGAGCCTTCTTGAGCAGCCTCTTGATCCCACTCGGTGGCGTTGGCCTCAGTCACGTCGGTCTCTGCTCCAACCGCGAAGGTCAAAATGCCGTCGGTGCTGAAGTCTTCTCCATTTTTGGTCTTTCCCTTAAGGCGGATACCCACCTGGTGGATGCCCGGCTCAGTGAAAACCCAGTTGGCGTGGGTATGGGTGTTGAGGTCTACCCAGAAATCCTCGCGCTGGTTCTTAGCGGTGGACCAGAGCACCTGGGGTGCTTCGAAGCCGCCATTTTGGAGGAAGAGCGAAAACTCACCCGGGCCGGTGTGACCGAGGAACTCCATGTTCACGCCGCGGTCGGCGGCATCGATAAGCGAGGGTGCCTGGGTATTCCAGCCCACCCAGGGAACGCCTGCTTGCTCCGTCTGCGGGATGACCCAGACGTTCTCGCCGGCATTGCCGCCGACGAAGCCGAATTGCTCATCGTCTGGGAGCGCGAGTTGGGCTTCGTCGCCTACTTTGAACACGACGTCGTCAAGCTCGCGCCATACGGGTGTGGCTGCGGAATCGTCGCGCGCGAGGAAGTGCGCGCCTTCGCCTGTAAACTGCGCGCCGACGTCCACGTGGCCATGGTCGATGATTGCTTCGGTGCCTGCCGGGGCGAATTCTTCGTCGTCTTTGACCACCTGGGCGAGGTCACCGGCCCATGCACTAGGCGCCGGGATGGCGGCGGTTACCAAGATCGCAGCGAGAACGGCCAAGCACGCATAGACCACCGTCGCACTCGCGAGGATGCGACCTAGCGGCCCAGTGGCTTTCGTGAAAGTTGAATTCATTTGTGGATTCCTTGTTTCTCAGAGATTTTCTTTAGGTGTGACTGGTTAGGGCGAAGGGCTAAGGCAGCGGTGGAGCGTCTGCGCATTGGTACGCATCATGTCGATGTACGTCGGAACCTTTTCATCCAACGTGTCGCCGTAGATGGTGCAGACGCGGATTCCTTGTTGCGAGGCTGCCTCGGTGAGCGTTGCCGTGCTTGCTTGTTGTGTTGGCTCTACAAATACGGCCGGTAGGTGCAGGTTCTCCAACGTCCTGCGCAGCGCAATGACATCGCGCGGGGAGGGCTCGATGGCAGGATTCGGCGTGATAAAGCCTGCGACCTGCATGCCGTAGCCCTGGTCCAGGTAGGCATAGCCGTGATGCGGCGTGACCAGATGGCGCTGGGCCTGCGGGATGGAGGCTATTTGCTCGGCAACGAAAGCGTCGGTCTCCTTCAGCTGCTCGATATACGACGCCGCGCGCTCGCGGTAGGCCGCACCATGGGTAGGGTCTGCCAGCGCGAGGTTATCGGCCACCACCTCGGTTTCTGCGATGACATTGTCGACGTTGTGCCACAGGTGTGGGTCAACCTCGCCATGGATGTGCTTGCCCAGCACGGCTTGTGGCAGGAGATAGGTCTCGCTGCCCGGACGGCCCAAGAAGCGATACGCCGGATTCGGCGGAATCGGCTGCAATGTTGAAGAAGGCAAAGCTACCGCAGTGGTGTTGGGATCGAAGTGGGCGCCGTTATCCTGCAGATCAATGGACCCCGCTGCGATATTCGCTGTGATGTCCACGTGCCCCTCATCGTGTGCGCGCATTCCTTCTGGGGGATTAACGCCCACGGCGACGGTGATATTTTGCACCGCGGTATCGCCGTCTTCAGAGTGGGCCTTAAACCCAATGCGATAGATACCGGGTTTGGAAAAGCCCCACGAGACATGCGTGTGCGCGTTAGCGGGCAAGCGGGCGGTGTCCTCATGATCGTTGATACCGTCCGCGCTGTTGAACAGCACCTCCGGCGTACCGAAGGTGGAGACCACGTAAGCTGCCACGTCACCGGGACCCTCGGCAGAGACCATGCTGAGCTCCACCGCGTGCGAGTTGGCCGGGGCATCCTGGATGCGCAGTCCCAGCCACACGGTATCGAGGGCAGTGTTTTCCACGAGCGGAACGAGCTTTGCGCCGCGGGTGGAAGCTTGGTCTGCGACCTCGATAACCGGGACATGCGTGGTCTCCCGCAAAGTATCCATGAGCCCTTGCGGCTCAAGCAGATAGCCGTTTGCGAACGCGACGTCCGCGTTCGCCGCGTTACGGATGGTGCGCAGCGAAGGCTCAAAGGTATGTGGGTCTTTACCTGCGGGGATAAGGGTGGTGACGTTGGCGTCTTCGCCTGCAACGTGGCTAATGACGTCCGCGAGAATCGGCGTTGTCGCCACGACATTCAGGCCCTCCGGCGCCTGCCCAACACCTGGGGTCGCGCAGCCGGCTATGAGAGCCACGGCGCTTAGCGACGACGCGACAGCCCAACGATTGTTTCGGTGCAGCATTAGTCCTGGACCTTCGCCAGCACCCAGCGCATAACACCAAGGCCCAGCATCAACATGCCAACGCCGAGCAACCCCAAGCCCCACGGCAGGTAGTTGGGGGCTTCAACGAAGTCGTTGCCCGCCGATTGCAAAGCCACATCCGAGCCATCTTCTTGCGCACCCGAGTGCGACTTGTGGCCCCGACGCACATGCTTGCGCGACTTTTCGCGGCCGGGCTTGCCCGAAGACTTTGCGCCCGAAGAGTGATTACCTGAAGCCGCACGATTGCCGCTTGCATTGGCACCGCCTAGTGCTCCACCAGCAGAAGACAAGGAACCTGCCGAGGCAGAATGCCCGTCGGACTCGGCATCCGAATCGGTGGAATCGGATTCGCCCTCGACGTCGTCGAAGTCCTCGTCTTCAACGTATTCTCCATCTTCTTCGCCTGCGGCTTCACCATCACCTACGGACCAGGTGTAGGTGACCTTGTTACTGGTATCGCCATTAGAAGAAGCCTGCACGGTCATGGTGTAGGTACCTGGCTCGCTAAACGCCCAGTTGACGTGGCGATGAGCAGGGTAGGGCTGATTGATGACCTCGCCGCTGCGCAGCTCCAAGTCACCGGAGTCAGTAACAGATTCAATGTCACCGAAGCCCGTTGTCTCAAAGATGTAGACCGCACCAGGCCCACTAACATCCACGAAGTTGAGGTCAACGTCCTTGTAGCCTGCTTGCTGTGCCTTCTGGGTATCCCAGCCCGGCCAGATGATGTCCGACTTCTGGGTCTGCGGCAGAAAGTACGTGGGCGTGCCGATGGCGTCCACGCTCTCGGTGGCATCAGACCACGCGTTTTCGTTGACCCGCAACACTACGTCATCGCCGGGACGCTCGACCTCTGAGCCGGTGATGTCTTCCTTCATCGACAGTGAGAGCTGGCCATCCGGCGCAGTGACGTAGAAGACGTCGACGTGACCGGAATCAAATTCCGTCTCTTGGGCCTGTGCCGCAGCAAGCGGCATCGAAAAGACTACGAGCATCACCGTAAACAACCAGCCCAGGGTGCGACGGTAAAGCGCAGGCCGAGGTACGACCCGGGACGGCATAGGAGAGAGTGTGTCCATAACTATTTAAGTCCTCTGCAATTAACAAATGCGGTTTAGGAACGGTCAGGGCCCATTTAGCGGCCAGTGATTCCCTTTACCCAGTAATCAATCTCCGCGCGGTGATCATGGATGAAGTTCAGCGCCGCCTGGAAGATGGTCGCCAGCACGAGCGGGAGCACCAGACTCCACGGGTTGAAGGAAGAACCTTCAGCAGAAGAACCTTCCTTCTCTGGGTTGGGTTGCGGCTTCGGCTGCGGCTTGGGCTCTGGTTTCGGTGCTGGCTTGTCTTTACCGCAGTTGTTGGTGGCCTCGTCGCCGATGGTGAATAGCAGCTCTTGTGGCTCAGATTCGACCTTCTTGCCGTCGGTGGTGGTGGCGGTGTAGGTCACGTCGAACTTGTAGACGCCTGGCTTGCTGAAGGCCCAGTTGGTGTGGGCGTGTGATGCGAAGACGGTATCGATGGTGAAGTCGTCCTTGCTCGAATCCATGAGAACCTGGTCCTTGCCGCCGAGACCGCCGGTGGTCCACATGCCAAAGGTGGCGCCTTCCGGCACCTCCTTTGGCTGCAGGTTCAGGTGCACCTTACCGTCCTTGAACTGCGAATAATCAAGCTTCTCAGTGTTGTAGCCCGGCCAGATGATGTCGCGGTTCTGCGTTTGCGGCAAGACATAAGTCTTTTCGCCGACTGGGTTCATGAAGTCGTACTCGGCACCTCCGAACTTTTCGGGGCGCTTCATCAGGGCGTTGTCGCGCACGGAAATCACGACGTCGTCAAGCCGGCGCATCACCATCTTGTTTGCACCGATGTTGGTTTCGTCCTTGAGACGCAGATCGAAGTGATCGTCCTTTCGAGTGGCCATGATGTCGATGTGGCCGCGGTTCAGGACGAGTTTTTCGTTGCACGTGGTTGAAGGATCGGCAGCGCCTTCTTCCTTCTCGCCTTCCTCACGCTTGTCGGCGTCCTGGTGCTGTGGGGAAGTACCCAGAGCACCGTCCTTTTCGAAGGTCTTACCGAAGGCATAGGAATCAGCGACGACGACCGAGCCGGACTCCGCTTTGACCGTCGGATGCGGGTTCAGCGTCAACTTGAGCTTGTAGTCGTTATAAAAGGTCGCCTCGTCCACAAGGAACTCGCCGTGGCCGTTGGTAACAGCGCCCGTGAAATCAAGAGTGGCGATATCGCTGTCGTTTTTGTAGAAGCCGCCGCTGATAAAGCCATTGAAGTTCTTGTCCTCAGTATCGACGACGACCTTGGATGCAGACTTGCCGGCCGGCTCAATCTTGGCCTGAAACTTCTTGCTCGTTGGAGTCATCTCCTCCTGCGGTGCAAGCTTGCGCACGTTGTGGGTTTCTTCCCACGCATCGGCAGACTTGGTCGAATCCGTCGAATTTGTTGCGCCTGGAGCGTATTCAACCTGTTGCGAGATCCATCGTGGTTCCGAGCCTTCCGGAGTAAAGACGGCCTGGATGTTCGATTTTTCCGGGCCAAGGAATTCGTCCCACTCGGCCTGGCCGTCGGTTACAGGCAGATCGGTGAGGAAATAGCCGTCGATAAGCAGCGTCAGCGTGCCTGAAGCCTTGTTTTCTGCATTGAAGCTGATGGTGGACAGGTTCTTGTCGCCGTCCTTTTCAGGATTGGACTTCGGAGCAATGTCGAGCTTGTAGCCTGCCGCAGAGGCATCGCCGTCAGTCGCGGCGTCGTAGCGCTCCCGCAAGGAAGGAGTCGTGTTATCGGCAGGCTTCATGCCTCCTACCTGTAGGGAAGTGGTGGTCGGCTCCGAGGCGACGAGCGTGCCGTCCTTCTTACGCGCGGTGGTGCGGTAGGTGACCTCGTAGCGGCCAGGCTTGGTGAAAAGCGTGTAGTTATGGGTGTGGGAGCCTGCGTGCAGCATCGAAGAATACGCGGAGTTCGACGTGGTGCCGATGAAGCGGTCGAGGCCGCCCTCGGAGTCGCGATACCTGAAAAGCTCGAAATCGCCAGGACCGTCTACCGAGAGGATGTCGAGCGAGGCGAAGTTATCGCGGAAGTCATCTTCAGGCAGCCCGGAATCCGCGCCGAAGCCAATCCAGATTGGATCGTTGCTGCCTAAGACGTTGGCTGGTGCCGTGTAGTAGGTCTTGCCTGCTTGACCAATGAAATCGAAAGCGCCGTTGTCCGGCAGAGTGAATTGGTATTGGTTTCCTCCGTCGACATTCCAGCCCTTGCCGATCCACGCGACGGTGTCTGCTAGGTCTGTGGTGGTGGAGTTATGCTCAGACTTGAGCACGAAGTTATCGTCTTTCCAAAATGTTTTGGGGGAATCGACGTGTCCCTGTGTGGCGATTGCCTTTCCGTCGTCAGGTCCGGCGAAGGCCGGTGCCGGGGCGATAAGCGAGAGAGTAGTAAGGATGGCTAGGTAGCGGGTGGTAGAACGTGCCACAGCGTGGAGACCTTTCTTCAGTTCTGATCCAAGGCCTTCACTATAGAAAATAGTTTCCATTTTGTTTAAGTAGTCTGATGTAGATTGTGAAACCGCTGGCAGAAACTATTGAATTCTATTTTCAGTTACCCCATTTTGGGTGAAGCCCTGGAAGTGACGGGAGTTGGGTGGTGGCGCTGGCCTAAAGGGCCTGCACTACCATGGTGGGCATGACTGAAACTACTTCTGACGTACGCGTACGTTTCTGCCCATCGCCCACCGGCACCCCGCACGTGGGCATGGTTCGTACTGCGCTTTTTAACTGGGCATACGCGCGCCATACTGGTGGCAAGCTGGTTTTCCGCATTGAAGACACCGACGCTGCACGTGACTCCGAAGAGTCCTACCAGGCCATCATTGACTCCCTGAAGTGGCTGGGCATGGACTGGGACGAGGGCGTTGTGACAGGTGGTCCGCACGAGCCTTACCGCCAGTCCCAGCGCATGGACATCTATGCCGATGTTCTGGAGAAGCTGAAGGAGGGTGGCTACGTCTACCCGGCTTATTCCACTGCCGAGGAAGTGGAAGAGCGCCACAAGGCGGCCGGCCGTGACCCGAAGCTGGGCTACGACAATTACGACCGCGATCTCACCGACGAGCAGATTGCGGCGTTTGAGGCGGAAGGCCGCAAACCAGTGTGGCGCCTGCGCATGCCGGAGCAGGATTGGACCTGGAAGGACCTCGTTCGTGGTGAGTTGACCTTCAAGTCTGAGACCCAGCCGGACTACGTCGTTGCACGTTCCAACGGCGCGCCGCTTTACACTCTGGTTAACCCGGTCGATGACGCGCTGATGGGCATCACGCACGTTCTGCGCGGTGAGGACCTTCTTTCCTCCACTCCGCGTCAGCTGGCACTGTACGAGGCGCTGAAGGAACTCGGCATCGCTAAGCAGACCCCGGAATTTGGTCACCTGCCGTTCGTTATGGGCGAGGGAAACAAGAAGCTTTCCAAGCGCGACCCGCAGTCCAACCTCTTTAATCACCGCGACGCCGGCATCATTCCGGAGGGCATGCTCAACTACCTGTCCCTGCTGGGCTGGTCCCTGTCTGCGGATCAGGACATTTTCTCCGTGGACGAGCTCGTTGCGAACTTCGATGTGGAAGACGTTCTGGGTAACCCGGCTCGCTTTGACCAGAAGAAGCTGGAGGCCATCAACGCCGATCACATTCGCCTGCTAGAGCCCGAGGTCTTCGCGCAGCGTCTGCGTGATTACCTGACCGAGTATACCGATTTCCCGGCAGATTATGACGAGCAGAAGTTTGCCTTCGTGGCAGACCTGGTGCAGACCCGCATCAAGATGCTTGGCGACGCCTATGGCCTCATGAGCTTCCTGGTTACTCCGGATGCCGAGCTGGAACTCGACGAGAAGTCCGCAAAGAAGAACCTCAAGGAAGATGCGGTGCAGCCGCTGGAGGTCTCCATCGCTCGCTTGGAGGAGCTGGAGGAGTGGAAGACGGATGCCATTGAGTCCGTACTGTCCAAGGCCCTCATTGAGGAGCTTGAGCTGAAGCCGCGCAAGGCCTACGGAGCTTTGCGCGTAGCTATCTCCGGCCAGCAGGTCTCTCCGCCACTGTTTGAGTCCATGGAGCTCCTGGGCAAGGAGTCCACCCTCAATCGCTTGCGCGCCGCTCTGGCTGTCACGCCGTTCCAGGCGCCTGCGCAGCAGTAGGGGCAAAGCTGTAGCTACTAGCTGGCGCTTCTCGTGGCCCCATTCCCGCAATGCGTTGGGAGTGGGGCCGCGACCGTTTTGGACAGTCGGAAGCGGCGGCTGGTGCAAAGCGCAACGTTGTAATTAGAACGCGCTAAAACGCACCTTTTCAAGTTCAAAAAGCTGCGATGACGTGGCGATTTGTGTGAAAACCGAAACGGTGGCTATAGTAATAAACCGTTGCAGCGAGCAACACCGCGGGGTTTGCCTCCAAGGTGGTTAAAAGCTCAAAGCAATGATGGCCTATGGTGTAATTGGCAACACAACGGTTTCTGGTACCGTCATTCTAGGTTCGAGTCCTGGTAGGCCAGCAGTGATACTGCTTCAAGTCGTATCACAGTTCTAAGCCCCGTTCGTCTAGCGGCCTAGGACGCCGGCCTCTCACGCCGGTAACACGGGTTCAAATCCCGTACGGGGTACAAATTAAAAATCTCGAAACACTTTCGTCAAAGATTGTGTTTCGAGATTTTTCCTATGTTGGCGGCGCGGACCGGTCCTTGTTTACCCCATACCAGCGCGCTAAATCTCGAGCACTTCTTGTCTTAGGCTTTAGTACCAGGGGAGGGACCACTGGGAAGTTCTCCAAAGTGCTTCCGCGGCTGATATTCGGTGCCTAGACTGCAGATATAAGCAGTTACCGGATGAAAGGAGAGTAGATGGCGGATATTGAAACGCATCATTTTCACCGACGCTACTCTAACGCCTTCGACTAGGCAGCATCGCTAGAATCCATAACTTCCTTTTAAACCAACTCTCGTAGAAGTAGGAGCCTCGTGCGAATGCTGTTAGACGTTAAGCGTCATCCCGAACCCGAGTTGGCACGCTAGATTTCCAGGCTCTGTCTATCAACAGATTGCAAGCGGAATAACCACTGATTCGATCCGCGCCCAGCCTAAGAGAAAGCAAGCTGCTAACCACGCAAGAAAAGCGCCAAAGGGTTCGGGATTTTCTATTGCTAGCAGGCGATTTGTTTAACTGTTTACGCATCGTTTACTCTTATCAAGTCCGCAACGGACAGCTAAACGAGCCCCGTTCGTCTAGCGGCCTAGGACGCCGGCCTCTCACGCCGGTAACACGGGTTCAAATCCCGTACGGGGTACAAATAGAAAATCTCGAAACACTTTCCAGGTGGTTAGTGTTTCGAGATTTTTGCTTATGGTTTAAAACTCGCGCGTACCAATCGTTGGTGCTTTTGGCTCAACGCCCTAGACGATGAAAATCGTGGCGTTGTTGCCGCCCTTGCAAGTGATCAGCGCGTTTTCGGCCACGTTACAGCTCATCTGATAAGTCTTGCCGGTTACTGGGCTAGCAACGTTTAAGGAACCGGGGATATACCCGCGCAGGTCCTCTGCAGGGCTTGGGGTGGCATTGATAAGCGCGCTTGTGGTTTCCTTGGCAAAGTCGCAGCTGGTGTTTGGGCCCGCCATGAGGAAGTTTATGTGGTAACCGTCACCCATCATGCACAGCTCGGATGGAGTGCCGTTAACCGTCACCTTCGTTCCTGGAGCGTCTCCTGCCTGTACGCCGAGGGAGTCGATGAGATTCTGGCGTGCGTCTTGGTCGGTGACGTGGTTGTTGGCGTCTTCCTGGCCACCACCTTGCGGGGTTGCCTGCTGCGCCACTGTTTGTGGTGCGTTGGGGTCCAGCGTGGGCTGCGGGGCATCGGGGACGGAAGCGCCGTTGGTTTGCTGAAGGGCCTTTAACTCTTCAAAGCTGTTGTTGAAGCTTGGCTCAGCCGGGGTGGGGTGATCGCTCGGGGCGGGGCTGCAAGCCGCAGTAAACCCGCCGGCGAGTGCGATGGTGGCGAGCGTTAGCGGAAGGCGTCGTGAAGCAAACATGCCCTAAGCCTAACGCGGATCGTGTGGCGTATGTTCGAAAAGATTAAAACCGTCACCTCTAAGAAAGAGGTGACGGTTGAGGTAACGGTTATAGTTCGCTACCGATTAGTGGTCATCCCAGTGGCCTTCGTGGGCGGCGTGGCGGTGGCCATCGTGCAGGTAGTCAACATGGTCGCCGTGGGGAACCGCAACGTGGCCGCAGCCCTCACCGTGCTGGTGGTCGTGGTCCGCATGCTCGTGATGTTCAGTGCTCTCGCACTCGTCCCAGTGGCCTTCGTGCTCACGGTGGATGTGGCCATCGTGGAGGTAGTCGGTGTGGTCGCCGTGTGGGAATGCGACGTGGCCGCAGCCCTCGCCGTGGGTGTGTGCGTGGTCTTCGTGGATGGTGTGTGCCATGGTTTCTACTCCTTGTGGGTCGTGCGGTTGCTCCGCGTTTTCAATCTGTTTCCATTAAACAATGTTTTCATTTCGATTTCAATAAGGCGGCCAAAGTTTTTCAAAACTTTTTCTTTAGTGACGCGCGGGGTGTGGGTGATGTATGAAAAACGCTCTCGGCACGCTATGTTAAGGAAGTGACGCAAGGGAGGAAGGGATCTATGCGACTAATAAAGGGTTTTGCTGCCGTTGCCGGCGCAACGCTTGCCCTGCTGGGCGGCCAGGCCGTGGCCCATGCCAATCCGGGGGTTGGCGTGAAGCAAGGGCAGGTAATTCTTACTGCCGAAGGCACTGCTTGCACAGTGGGATATGTGGAAGGTTCGCGTGCTTGGACCTCCGCGCACTGTGGTCTTTCGGGGCAGCAAGTCTACAACGAGTATGGCCAGCACCTGGGTACCCTGCGGTGGTTTAAACCTTCCGGTGCAGCAGAACATGACCTGGCCTATGTGCAGTTTGCGGCCGGCACCCACAGCGAAGGTAACCCGCTCAGTGGCGACGGCATCAATCCGGTTCCGCGTGCTGGCGAGCAGGTCTGTGTAACCGGTCGTCTCAGCGGTAATGATTGCGCGCAGGCAATCGACGGCCCGAAGGATTTCGACGGCATGCACTACGCCACGAACCTGCCCAAGGCAAACGGCGACAGCGGCTCCGGGGTGTTCATGCCGGGGCGTCCGGGCGTCGTTGGCATCTACCAGGGCGGTACCGTGGTCAGCCGCAACGGCAAGCAGGCCTCCTTTGCAAACTATGCGCGCATGCCTTATGCCAATGAATTGGCTGGCCTGCCGCATCAGGGCTTCGTGCCGCGCCGCCCCAACATCGCACCGCCGCGCAACATCGTAGAGGTGCCGGGCGTTGAGCTCCGCAAGGCGGGTGATCAAGCTGAAGGGCTGGCAACCACCAGTAGCGAGGGCTTTGGTATCGATGCGATCCGCGGCATTGCAAATAACTACGGAATCATTATCTAGGCAACCGGGTGTAGGCGGCTGAGGTAGAAAGCCTGCCCTTTAAAAGAAATAAGCCGTCACCTTTTCTGAGGTGGCGGCTTATTCGAAGTTTTATAGATTCATGTCTTATAGGCGGGCAGTGAGTTTCTGCGCGGCGTCGGCAAGCAGCGGGGCGTACTTCTCGGAGGGGGAAGGGCGGAAGCGCTCGGCGGAACCGGACACGGAAATTACCGCGACGAGTGTGCCGGACGGGTCGAAGACTGGTGCAGAGATGGAGGCAAGACCTGCTTCGCGCTCTTCGATGGATTCGGAGTAACCGTTGCTGCGGGCCCTTTCGACGTCCTCGACACTGAAGGTCGCGTTTTCGATATCGATATCTTCGAAGGCGGCGAAGATGCGGGCGGCCGAGCCGGAAGTAAGAGGGAGCTGGCGGCCCACGGGAACCACGTTGTGCAGGCCGGACTCGGGCTCACGGGTGGCAATGCAGGTACGAGAATTGCCCGAGAGCTGATAGAGCTGCACGGATTCGCCAGTGTCTGCGAGCAGCTTGTCCATGATGGGGCCGGCTGCTTCGATGAGATGATCCCGATTGCCCGGGAGTGCGGGCCCGGCGCCCCATTTGCCATCCGGGGTGCGAGTCAAGATGCGGTGAGCCTCAAGCGCGGTGGCGAGGCGGTGCGTGGTTGCCCTAGGCAGGCCGGTGGTTTCACAGAGTTCGTTGAGGTTGGACGGACGGTTGGCGGCTGCCATCATGATGGCGACGGCGCGATCTAAAACCTTGATTCCGGATATTTCGCTATACTCTCCCATATAATGAAATTTACGTTCCAATTCATGAGATTTCAAGCGGAGTGATGAATATGTCGGAAAAACTGACTTTGGCTGAGAAAGTCTGGCGTGATCACGTAGTCCAAAAGGGAAGCGATGGCGCACCAGATCTCATCTATATCGACTTTCAACTCCTCCACGAAGTTACCAGCCCGCAGGCCTTCGATGGGCTGCGTTTGTCTGGCCGTCCTTTTCGCCACCCAGAGCTGCACCTGGCAACGGAGGACCATAACGTTCCAACCCGCGGGATTGCCACGGGAAATCTGCTGGAGATTAAGGACGAGGTCTCACGTACACAGGTCAAGACCCTCCGAGAAAATTGCGAAGAGTTTGGGGTGCGGCTGCATTCGATGGGCGAGGAGCAGCAGGGAATCGTCCACACCGTGGGCCCGCAACTTGGAATTACGCAGCCGGGTATGACCATCGTCTGTGGCGACTCGCATACCTCGACGCACGGTGCTTTTGGATCCATCGCCATGGGCATCGGTACCTCCGAGGTTGAGCACGTTATGGCAACGCAGACGCTTTCTTTAAAGCCATTCAAAACCATGGCTGTAGAGGTAAACGGCGACCTGCCGGAAGGCGTGAGCGCGAAGGACCTGATTTTGGCCATCATTGCCAAGATTGGTACCGGCGGCGGCCAAGGCTACATCATTGAATATCGCGGCGAGGCGATTCGCAACATGTCGATGGAAGCGCGGATGACCATCTGCAATATGTCTATCGAGGCGGGCGCGCGTGCGGGAATGGTCGCTCCGGACGAGACCACATTTGAGTATGTGCGTGGCCGCGAGTTTGCCCCGAAGGGCAGGGACTGGGAAGCCGCCGTGGCCTATTGGAAGACCCTTCCTACCGATGAGGGCACGAATTTTGATGCGGTCGTGGAAATCGATGCTTCCGAGCTGTCTCCATTTGTCACCTGGGGCACCAACCCGGGCCAAGGCTTGCCATTGAGTGCAAATGTGCCAGACCCAGAGGATATTGGTGATGAGAACCTTAAGGCCGCGGCGCAAAAGGCTCTGGCCTATATGGATCTTGAGCCCGGCACGCCGCTGCGAGACATCAAGATCGATACCGTCTTCTTGGGCTCGTGCACGAATGCGCGAATCGAGGATTTGCGCGCGGCCGCCGCGGTGGTTAAAGGAAAACGCATTTATCCCGAGACAAACATGCTCGTGGTGCCTTCCTCTGCCTTGGTCAAGGCCCAAGCTGAAAAAGAAGGCCTCGACACGATTTTCAAGGACTTTGGCGCGCAGTGGCGTACGGCGGGCTGCTCCATGTGCCTGGGCATGAATCCGGATCAGCTAAAGCCGGGGCAGCGTTCTGCTTCGACCTCAAACCGCAACTTCGAAGGCCGGCAGGGCCCAGGCGGGCGCACCCACCTGGTTTCTCCCGCCGTGGCCGCGGCGACTGCGATCTTAGGGCACCTGGCCAGCCCAGCAGACCTTAGCTAGGCCAATCCACCCGTTTCTAGATTCGGTACCAACATCAAACCCTATTAAGCAAAGAAGGCAACCACCATGGAAAAATTTTCTACCCATACCGGCATCGGCGTGCCGCTGCGCGCTTCCAATGTCGATACTGATCAAATTATTCCGGCCCGCTACCTAAAGTCCGTCAAGCGCACGGGCTTTGCCGAGGGACTTTTTTCAAATTGGCGCGCGGATGAAAACTTCGTGCTTAACCGTGAGCCTTTCTGCAACGGCTCGGTGCTTTTCGCAGGCCCCGACTTCGGTACCGGTTCATCGCGTGAGCATGCGGTGTGGGCGCTGCGGGAATTCGGTTTCAAGGCAGTATTTTCCTCGCGCTTTGCGGATATCTTCCGCGGCAACTCCGGCAAGGCGGGGCTGCTCACTGGCATCATGGCGCAGGAAGACATTGAGCTGATATGGAAGCAGCTGGAACAAAACGAGACTTCGGTGACGGTGGACCTGGCGGCGCGACGCTTAAGCGTTGGCGGCAATCAGTATTCCTTCGAGATTGATGACTACACGCGCTGGCGCCTCATGGAGGGACTCGATGACGTAGGGCTGACGCTGCGCAACGAAGACGCGATCACAGACTACGAAGACCGGCGTCCAACTTTTAAACCTTCTGTTGCTTCTTTTTGATAATTGCCAGTCACTTACCCCTGTTGCGTTAACAATCGGTAACAGGACTGATTTTTCTCTAGAAACCTTGCACGCGTCAGAATAGTCTGTGAGTCGTGACTCAAGAATTTGGAAACAATAACGGTTTTAACGCTAACGGTAACTACCCGAACGCTAACCAGAACGACCCGAACAATCCCTTCGGGCAGTCTGGCCAACCTGTTCAGGGCGGACAGCCTAATCCGGGCCTGCCTCCATATGGCGAGTACGGCGAGTACGGCGCACAGGGCGGCGCGGGTTATGCCGGTGCTGGCAACGCCCCTAATGGCAACCAGATGACTGGTCAGTTGCAGGGGCCGCCGCCAAGGTTAGATGCCGGCGACGCCATCGGACAGGGGTTTAAGGGCTTCTTCCGCAATCCTGGACCGTGGATTTTGGCACCGCTTGCGCACTTTGTCATCATGTTTCTGCTCGCGGGGGTAATAGTAGCAATCGTCGCGGGGCTAGCACCGAGCACTTCCGATCCTTCCGAAGCTGGAAATATTTTGGCACCGATTGGGGGCGTTTTCTGCGTAGTCTTCATGTTGTTCTATTGCTTTTGGATGACAGCAAACGTCTACAGAGCCGCCGCGAAAGAGACGGACGGCCAACGCGCGAGCTTTGGAGACTTCTTTAAAAGCGGAAATACCTTTGGCTTAATGGGTCACTACATCGTGGTCCAAATCATCGTGTATGTGGGCCTTATCCTGCTTATCATTCCGGGTTTGCTTGCCAGCTTCTTCCTCTCCTTCGTTCCATATATCAAGGCGGATAACCCAGAGATGAGTCTCGGCGAAACTTTCCGCACCTCCTTCAATCTGACCAAGAATAACGTTGGCCAGTCTCTCCTGTGCCTCATTGTGGGCGGATTGCTCGTTAGCCTCTTGGCCTGCATTCCAATCGTCGGGCTCTCGTTCGCCCTCGGCATCCAGGCATTCATGATGATGATTTTCTACAGGCAAGCCACTGGCCGCCCGGTTCACCGTTGGGTATAAAACGGCGAAAACCTAAAGAACTCGGATTCCTAAAATAGGATCCGAGTTCAATACGTTTTGCTAGCGAACTGGCAGCGCGCTAGCGAGGTAGTCAGCGCCGGTGAGCACGCCGTTGTTGAAGGAGAGCACCCACACCGAGCCCTTCTTGAAGCGAAGGTCTTCGAAGTCGGTCTTGAGGAACTGTGGCTTTAGGCTTTCGAGAATGCCGGGGATGGTTTCACCTTGGCTGACGATGACCGGCACGCCGCCCTTCGCCACCACCCGTTGGAAGGCTTGCTCGGCAGCTGCGGGAGACTTTTGCCAGCCCTCGTCCCCGAAGTCCTTGTTGACAGCAATGTCGAGCCCGAGTTCATCGGCAAGCGGCGCTGCGGTTTGCTGGCAGCGCTGTGGGCTCGCCGAGTAGATGGCGGTGGGGTGGTAGGGCGAAAGCATCGGAACGAGCATTTCTGCTTGGCGACGCCCCTTTTTATCCAACGGGCGCAGATTATCGTCACCCTCCCAGTTGCGACGCTGATGGGCGCGTGCATGGCGCACATAGAGAACGCGGGTGGTGGGAGCCAAGCGCAGACGCTTCTTGGCCTTAGCTAAAACGTCAGTATCGACGTCGTAGGTAAGCAGCTCGCAGGCCTCATCGATGGGCAGCCAGCGCAGCTCATCGGTCTCGCTATTGTCTTCGAAGCTGCCTTTAAGGTACTGGGCCAACCAGTAGTAGACCACCTTCGTGCGGCCTTGGACTGGATAGGTGACCTTGCCGATGAGCTTGCCAAGCTTGACATCATAGCCGGTCTCTTCAAGGATCTCGCGCGCCGCAGTGGTGGGCAGGGACTCACCTGGATCGACCTTGCCCTTAGGCAAAGACCAATCGTCGTAGTGGGGGCGGTGGATTACCGCTACCTCGGGATCCTGGGGATTGCCACGCCACAACACGGCGCCGGCTGCCAAGGTGGTGCGCTTGAATTCCTTGGCGGGATTGGTAGGAATTTCCTGATGACGGCCCGAGATGAAGACCTCAGACTTTGCGTCTTTGTCCGTCTCATGCATGTTTTTTGCCTTGGGCATTTCGCTCCTTAACAGATGGCTGCGCAGCTTATTCTTAACTATCTTGCGCTTTTTGAGCGCGCTTTGCATCCGCACGCGCCGGTTCTTCGCGCTCGGTTGGCTGAATATTACTTCACTTACCCCCAGTTGGCCCGCAGGCTGAAAAAGCTTGTCTTTTGTGCGGGCCGGTTGGGCTAATCTAGGTATGTTGCACGAGATACGCAAAGGGGAGAGCTAATGCAAAAGGTTGCAGTAATGGGCGCGGGTTCTTGGGGAACCACCTTGGCGAAAGTCTTCGCTGATGCGGGAAGCGAGGTCCACTTGTGGGCGCGCCGCCCCGAGCTGGCTGAGGCTATTAATACGACGCATATCAACCCTGATTACTTGCCGGGCCTCGAGCTGCCCTCGGGCCTTATTGCGACGTCGGATGCCGCAGCGGCGCTCGACGGTTCCGCCATCGTGATTTTCGGTGTGCCCTCGCAGACCTTGCGCAGCAACTTGGAAAAGTGGGCGCCCTTGCTGCCTGCTGATTCCACCTTGGTGTCCATCTCGAAAGGCGTGGAGGCAGCAACTCTAAAGCGCATGAGCGAGGTCATCGCTGATGCAACTGGTGTCGATGAATCGCGCATCGCAGTACTTTCCGGCCCGAACCTGGCTAAAGAGGTAGCGGAGGAGCAGCCGGCGGCCACCGTCATCGCGTGCACCGACGAGGAGCGCGCGAAGGCTGTCCAGCATGCAGCGGCCGCACCGTATCTGCGCCCATATACCAACACCGATGTCATTGGTGCCGAGATCGGTGGTGCCTGCAAGAACGTCATCGCCCTCGCCTGCGGCATGGCCTCTGGTCGTGGCTTGGGCAATAACACTCTGGCCACCATCATCACTCGCGGTCTTGTGGAGATCACTCGCCTTGGCGTGGCTTTGGGTGCTGACCCGTTTACTTTCTCTGGACTTGCTGGCATGGGTGACCTCGTGGCCACCTGTAGCTCGACCCTCTCTCGTAACCGCACCTTTGGCTACCGCTTGGGCCAGGGCGGCACGCTGGAAGAAGCCAAGGCTGCAACGAATGGCCAAGTGGCAGAAGGCGTTATCTCCTCGGATTCTATTTTCCGGTTGGCTCAGCAGGTGGGCGTCGAGATGCCTATTACCCAAGCGGTCTACGGAGTTTGCCACCGCGGCGTCGACGTCGAAGACATGATCGTCGCGTTGATGGGGCGTTCAAAGAAGTCGGAATAGTGCGAGGGTAAAGTTTGCCGTTATGAGCGAAAAGATCCGTGTAGCCGTTGTATATGGCGGTCGTAGTTCCGAGCATTCTGTCTCTTGTATTTCCGCAGGCGCGATCATGAATCACCTTGACCCTGCGAAGTACGAGGTGGTGCCTATCGGAATTACTAAGCAAGGCCAGTGGACGCCGGGAACCACCGAAGGCCTAGAAATCATCGATGGCGTTATGCCGGAGGTGACCTTGGGCGATGAATTGGCGTTGTCCCTAAACCCAGCCACCAAGGGCCGTTTCCACAACGTCACTCAGCACAACCATTATGCGCAAGTCGATGTCATCATCCCGGTTCTGCACGGACCATATGGCGAAGACGGCACTGTCCAGGGGCTGTTTGAGCTTTCCGATATTCCTTATGTGGGCACCGGCGTTCTGGCTTCTTCGGCCGGAATGGACAAGGAATTTACCAAAAAGCTGCTCAAGGCAGAGGGCCTGCCGGTAGCGCCCGAGGTGGTGCTCAAGGAGCGCACCGCGTTGACCGAGGAAGAAAAGCAGGAACTGGGTTTGCCGGTCTTTGTAAAACCTGCACGTGGTGGTTCTTCCATCGGCGTTTCCAAGGTCAGGGATTGGGCGGATTTCCCGCACGCAGCCGAGGTGGCCTTCGAAAGCGATGGCAAGGTGCTCGTCGAGCCTGAGATCGTGGGCGCTGAGGTAGAAATCGGCGTGCTGGAGTACGCGGATGGTTCCATCATTGCTTCGGTTCCGGCACAGCTCAATGGCATTGAGGAGGCTGACGAAGGCTTCTATGGCTTCGATGCCAAGTACATCGATGAAGGCGTCAGTGCACAGATTCCGGCCCCGCTGGCGGAAGACCTAACCAAGACTTTGCGAGAGACCGCCATCGCGGCTTTCCGCGCACTGGGCTGTGAGGGCATTAGCCGCGTGGACTTTTTCATCACCGAAGATGCTTTCTACATCAACGAGATCAACACCTTCCCGGGCTTTACCCCGATCTCCATGTATCCACAGGTATTTGCCGCCACCGGCGTCGATTACGCAGCGCTTCTCGACGCCCTGGTAGACAACGCTCTCGCTCGCGCGAAATAACCTTCGCTACTGGCCAGGGGTGTGCTTGGCCAAAGTGTCGCTCATGCGCACCAGCGCAGAGTTGGCAACGTCTTGGGGCGCGAACAAGGCTAAGTCGTTCGCGCGGCCCAAGGCGAACCAGGTTCCGCCGGTAGTTCCCTCGGCCAAGGTGGTGTCTTCGAACCAAGGCACATCGTTTACTTGCTGGAGCTGTACGCCCGGTTTGTAGTTTTCGGGTGCGCCGACGCCGCAACGCACCACGATGTCTTCGCGGCCTTCCGCGCTCCAGACGTAGGTGTTTTTGTCCTCGATGTCGCTGCGGCGGGTGTAGCCATCCGCGATGTGCTCCGGCAGCGCCTTTTCCAAAGGGGTACACATTTTATCCGGGCCGTCGGCAAGCTTTAAAAGCGGTGCCGGGCGGGGCTCGTGGTGCTCCTTGCGCAGCGGCTCGAGCGTCTTTTCCAAACCGGTGGGACGCTCGTCGTTGAAAGTGGTCACTGCTACCACAGGGCTGCGATCGGTGTTGTACCACGTGGTGAGGTTGGAGCCTGGGGTCATGTCTTTGACCTTGAGCCAGGCATCGCCGTCGATGTCCTCGGTCTGGGAGTAGGCGGTGTACTGATACGGCAGGTTGGCGCCGCAGCGCAAGCTGACCGACTCGGAGGAAAGTTTTGCCCACGCAGCGGCGCCCGCCGGAACCGGCTCGGCGATTTCGGCCCGGGGCTGGCCCATGAACTCCTCGGGCGCTGCGGCGACGACGGCCTTACACTCCGCGGAGTTAGCGTCGTCTGATTGAATGGGGGACAGCGCAACTGGGGCTTTGGCCGTGTTTTCGAAGTAGAACTTCGCGCCAAAAATAACCGCGAATACCATCGCAATGGATAGTCCAAGTGAGATAAATACGGCGGTGCGGTTAAATTGGTTGGTCATAAGCGTTCATCCTAACGCGTTAAGTAGTGTCAGTATTAACCTCCCGTTGAGAAAGGCCATCGTGCATTTGTCGCATACCCTTGGGCAAGCAGGCGAGCAACATGTCATCGGTGAAATCGTAGCCGCGGCGCCCAGCGCGCTAAACGGTGATGATGCCGCCGTCATGTTCCCGGATCCGCCGAACTCACGCACGGTGGCTTGCACCGACATGATGGTGGAGGGCAGGCATTTCCGCCGTGACTGGTCCACTCCGATGGAGGTGGGCCAGAAAGCGATTCTGCGCAACTTTGCCGATATCGAGGCGATGGGCGCGCGTCCCACTGCAGCGTTGCTCGCGATTGCGGCGCCTGCGGAGACCCACGTGTCCTTCGTGCGCGGTATTGCAGAAGGCATCGCCCAGCGTTGCGCCCTTTATAACGCAGAGCTGGTCGGTGGTGACCTCACGCGCGGTTCACAGCTGGTTATCACCGTTACCGCAATTGGCACGTTGGGCGGAAGCCAACCCCCATTGACCCTGGGTGGGGCACGAGCGGGACAGAAGCTGGTCAGCCACGGAAAGATTGGTTACTCCGCGGCGGGGCTTGCATTGCTGCAGGAATATGGGCGCGACCTACCGCCCGAGCTTTCGGAGCTATGGCCGCTTATCGACGCCCACTGCAATCCCTCGCTCAAACCAGGCCGCGGCGTAATCGCCCGCGCCACGGGGGCTACCGCCATGACGGATAACTCGGATGGCCTCGTGCCAGATATCGCGGGCGTGGCAAAGCGCTCCAACGTGCACATCGACTTGCATTCCACCGCCATCGCTCCTGACGCTTTGCTCACTGAAGCCGGCGTGGTTTTGGGCGTTGACCCATGGGAATGGGTGCTCACTGGCGGCGAGGACCATACCTTGGTGGCTACCACCAACAAGGAAGCGCCATCGGGGTTCCGCGTCATCGGCACCGTCAACCGCGGCACTGGGCTGACCGTGGATGGTAAGAAGCCGAGGTATGACGCTGGCTGGCAGAGCTTTTAAAGCAGCGAGGAATTTTCAGGGGAGGAAATGATGACTGCGCCGTACTCGCAACTTTTTGATACGTCGGTAATCGATAGCTCGTGGTTGCCGGTCTTGGTGCCGGTACTAGAAGAGCACCTGCCGGCCATTGAGCAGCAATTGCAGCAGCTGCCGGAAGATGGATTCCTGCCAGCGGCCGAAAATGTCTTTGCTGCCTTTCGCATGCCTTTGCCCCAAGTACGCGTGCTCATCGTGGGGCAGGACCCTTATCCCACGCCAGGACACGCGGTAGGTAGGTCTTTTGCCACGGCACCTGGGGTTAAACCACCGCGTTCCTTGCACAACATCTACAAAGAGTTAAGCGAGGACGTAGGCGTCGCCCCGCGCGAAGACGGTGACTTGAGCGCTTGGGAGTCCCAGGGAGTCATGCTTTTAAATCGCGTGCTCACGGTGGCACCGGGTGAGGCAGGCTCGCATCGTAAGCTCGGCTGGCAGGCCATCACGGAGGCTGCAATCCGGGCGCTCAACCGGCAGCCGATGGTGGCCATCTTATGGGGCAATGATGCCAAGGCCTGCGCGAAGTTCTTGCCGGACGTGCCGATTATCAATTCGGCGCATCCTTCGCCTCTTTCCGCACGCCGAGGATTCTTTGGCTCACGGCCGTTTTCGCGCGCTAATGAGCTTTTGCGCGACCAGGGCGCGCCGGATGTCGACTGGCACTTGTAAACTATTCGGCATGTCATATCCGAGTTCGTTAGATGCCCGTGGTCTTCATAACTGGGCGATCCGAACTGTTGGTGAACTTTCCCACCGACGCGCTGAAATCAATGCGCTTAACGTATTCCCGGTTCCAGATTCCGATTCCGGCTCCAACATGGCCCACACCATGGAGGCTGCACTCGAGCAGGTGGAAAAGGGAGGCGACGTAGCCGAGGCACTTGCTATCGGTTCCGTGCGCGGCGCCCGTGGCAACTCCGGCATGGTGTTATCCCAGGTGCTGCGCGGCATCGCGGATACCACGGTTGATTCCCGCGTGGATGGCCAGACTTTTGCGTCTGCTTTGAGCCTCGCAGTGCAGCTGGTGGAACGCGCCATTGCGCGTCCGGTGGAGGGCACGGTCATTTCGGTCTTGCGTGCGGCGGCAGCTGCGGCTTCCGCGTCTGCTGAGCAGCCTGGCAAGCAATTCCACGACATTGTGGTCGAAACCATCACTGCCGCCCGCACTGCATTGTCCAAGACCCCTTCGCAGCTTGCTGTACTGCGAGAGGCCGGTGTGGTCGATGCTGGCGGTACCGGGTTCGTCATCCTGCTTGAGGCCTTGCTGGCTGAGATCGAGGGCGGCGCAGTGCGCGAGGCCGAACACGAAGACGAGGTTGAGGCCGAGCTCGAGGTGGTCTTCTTCTTCGAAGGGGATCTGGACGCACTTGGTGAAAAGATAGGTGAGCATGGCAATAGCCTCGTCATTGCCCGCGCCACTGAGAACTCCGGCTCGGTACACATTCATACCCGTGAGGCCGGCCCTGTCATCGAGATGGCCTTCGGCTCCGGCGTGGTAAGCAACCTGCGCTTGGAAGTACTGCCGGAGGCAGCAGACGAACCCGTAGTGGATGAGTCATCACGGCGCATCTTTGCGGTAGCGCCGGCAGGCCCGGTCGCAGCACTTTTTGAAACCGTAGGCGCCAAGATTGTTCGCCCAGGCGAGCAAGTCACGGTTTCGCAGCCGCAGGATATTTACCTGCCCAACGGGTTTGAGGGCGATGCCGGGGAGGCCCGCGTGGTGCCCACTGAGTCTTTGGTTGCAGGCCTGGCGGCAATCTCCGTCTATGAGCCGGATAATCCTGACACCGATTCCATGGTTTCTGTTATGCGGGATGCCGCGCGTTCCATGCGCGTGGATAAACCTGCGCATGAAGACGTTGACTCTATCTTGGTCAAAAGCCGTGAAATGTTGGCTGCCGGGGGAGAGCAAGTCACCGTCCTCACCAGCCTTAAGCTGGATGATGATTACCTGTCTGAGGCACTCGAGGTGGAGGTCGTTGCCATCCATGTTGAGGGCATCAAGACTGAGATCGGAGTGGAGTAAGCATGCTGGGATGGCGGGACGAGCGGGAGTTGAAAGAGATCTTGCCGGCCAAAGACGCCACCAAAATCAAAAAGGCATTTGGGTACACCACCTGCGGCGAGCTGCTCAGCCACTATCCGCGTGACTACATCCGCCACAACAAAGAGGTAGGCCTGGGCGGTGCCAACGAAGGCGATTATGTCACCGTCACCGGCCAGGTGGTGCGTCTCCAGCAGCGGAACACAGCCAAGACCTTCTTGCTCACTTTGGCGATGGACAATGGGATTAGCGTCACCTTCTTCAACGCGCACTATCTCACCCGCGTGCTGCGCCAAGGCATGCGTTTGATGCTAAGCGGCAAGCTGAAGTTCTACCGCGGGCAGCCGCAGCTCCAACATCCTGACTTCGTGGTTATCGATGCAGGCGGTGCAGGCAGCGCGAGCAACGCGCTTTACGACGCAGCGCCTTCCGGAGGCAGCGGCGGCAAGGTTACGGCTACAGGCTCGCTGCGTAACCTCTCGCAGTTCGGGCAACTGGAATCTTTGCTTGAGCGCGAGTGGATTCCTATTTATCCCGCCAGCGGCAAGGTGACCTCGTGGTACATCATGGGCGCTATCCACATGGTGCTGGAGAATACTCCGACGATCCCCGAGCCGCTGGACTACCGGATGATGGTGGAACTTGACCAAGCTATCCGTGAAGTCCACGAGCCCACAGCGGCTGGCCCGGAAAGAGCTATTCAGCGTTTGAAGTACAACGAGGCTTTGTCCATTGGCCTCGTCATGGCCCTGCGCCAACGCGACTTCAAGGCGCGTACCGCCGTGGCGATGCCTTCCATCTTGGACGGCTACCGTGATGGGCTGCTGAGCAACCTACCCTTCGAACTAACGGCAGGGCAGCGTAAGGTCATTGCGGAAATCGACGAAGACCTCTGCGGCACACTGCCCATGATGCGCCTGCTGCAGGGCGAGGTTGGTTCCGGCAAGACCATGGTGGCTACGTGTGCGATGTTGCAGGCGGTCGATGCAGGCAAACAGGCGGCACTGCTCGCACCGACTGAGGTGCTGGCGGCGCAGCACGGGGCGTCGATTAGCGCGAGCGTGCCCGATGGCGTCAAGGTCGCCGTCCTGACCGGTTCCCAGCGCTCTGCGGAAAAGCGCCAGGCACTGCTGGACATTGTCTCCGGCGAGGCCGACATCGTCATCGGCACGCACGCCATTATCCAGGACTCTGTAGAGTTCTTCGACCTAGGTCTCGTGGTAGTAGACGAGCAGCATCGCTTTGGCGTGGAGCAGCGCAATAGCCTGCGCTCGAAAACTCGAGAGGGCACGAGCCCACACATGCTGGTCATGACGGCAACGCCGATTCCGCGCACCATCGCCATGACTGTCTTCGGTGACTTGGCGGTATCTACCCTGCGCGAGCTGCCTGGCGGGCGCAAGCCCATCCAGTCCAGCGTGGTTCCGGAATGGGCACCAGCCTGGGTGCAGCGTGCTTTAGCGCGCATCCGTGAGGAGGTGCAGGCTGGCCACCAGGCCTATATCGTCTGCCCGCGCATCGAGGGAGAAGGTGGCGTACTCGAGGTGGCGTCCCAACTCCAGGCCGGACCGCTACGTGACCTTAAACTCGACGTTCTGCATGGTCGCATGAACGATAAAGATGAGGTCATGTCGCGCTTTGCGCGGGGTGAAACAGATGTGTTGGTCTCTACGACCGTCATCGAGGTCGGCGTTGACGTGCCCAATGCCACGGTGATGCTCATTCGCGAGTCCGAGAACTTTGGTGTCTCGCAGCTGCATCAGCTGCGGGGCCGCGTTGGCCGCGGCGGCAATGCTTCCATCTGTCTGTTCCATACCACCGCGGCGGAAAACACGGGCTCTTTTAAACGCATCATGCAGATTGCGGACACCACCTCAGGCTTCGAGTTGGCGGAGATTGACCTGCAACAGCGCCACGAGGGAGACATCCTGGGCACCCTGCAATCGGGAACCCAGCGCTCGCTGCGCCTGCTGGACTTGGCCCATGACCGCGACATCATTGAGCGCACGCACGATGATGCGTACCGTTTAGTGCAGCGCAACCCAGAATTGGCGGTGGAATTAACCCGGAACATGACCGAGAGCGAGCAGGAATACCTAGAAAAGAACTAATCTAGAGCCCATGAACATTTGCGCACCTTTTGCCGGCACTGTGCGTTTTCACGTGAGCGTGGGCCAAGAGGTCTCTGCGGGAGATGCCATCGCTACCGTGGAGGCCACCAAACTAGAAGCTCCCGTCGTAGTCCCGGGACGTGGAGTGGTGGATAAGTTGTGTACTGAAGACTTTGCCGCAGTCTATGGCGGTGACGTACTAGCGATTATTGGGGAGGCACGATGACCAGAATTATCGCCGGAGAAGCCCGCGGGCGCAGCATCAAGGTGCCAGAGTCCGGCACGCGCCCTACCGCGGACCGCGCACGCGAGGGCCTTTTTTCTTCGTTGAATGTGCGCTGGGGTTTTGCTGATAGCCGCGTGCTGGATTTGTTTGCCGGCTCTGGTGCCTTGGGCCTGGAAGCAGCTAGTCGCGGCGCGGAGGAAGTCGTTCTGGTGGAATCCAACCCGGCGGCAGTGAAGGTGATCAAGCACAACGTGGACGTCGTCAAGCACCCGCGCGTGGACGTACGCGAGATGAAGGCCTCCACCTACCTGGCCACCGCACCGCGCGGCTACTTTGACATGGTGTTGGCAGACCCACCGTATGCTTTCGACGATGTGCAGGGCCTGCTGGAGGCCATTGAGCCCGTGCTTGATGATGCAGCGATTGTCGTCATCGAGCGTCACGTAGACAGCCCAGAACCGCAGTGGCCCGAAGGCTTTGAGCCCACCGGCCAGAAGCTCAAGAAGCGCACATTTGGTATAGCGCGCTTTGATATGGCCATCTACCACCGTCCGGATGCAAGCGGGGAGTAAAGGAAAACCTATGCCGACTAAAGCAGTATGCCCGGGTTCTTTCGACCCCATTACCTTGGGCCACGTGGACATCATCAACCGAGCGGCGGCGATGTTCGACGAAGTAACCGTGTTGGTCACCGGCAACCCGGATAAGCCTTCCGGCCTATTTAGCGTGGAAGAGCGCGTGCAGTTTATTCGTGCGACTTTCGACGAGCACATCAAGGTCGATTATTGGTCCGGCCTGCTCGTGGACTACACCACGGAACACGGCGTGGACACACTGGTCAAGGGGCTGCGCTCCTCCTTGGACTACGAATACGAGCTGCCGATGGCGCAGATGAACCGCCGTCTTTCCGGCATCGATACGGTCTTCTTGCTCACCGATGAAAAGTACGGCTACATCAGCTCCTCGCTGTGCAAGCAGGTGGCCAAGTTTGGTGGGGACGTCACGGGCATGTTCCCGGCGCACGTGGGACGCGCGGTGGTGGAGAAGTACGCCCAATGATTGCAATCCCACTCGCGATCCTGCTGACCGTGACGTTGGGTTCTTGCCTGCAACGAGTCTCCGGCATGGGGCTTGGACTCGTCGGCGGACCTATTTTGACGCTGCTTCTGGGCCCAGTCCAGGGCATCATGGTTATCAACGTGCTGGCGGTGGTCAACGCGATGCTGACTACGTATTCGATGCGTGCCAACGTGGACTGGGGCAAGTTCTTGCGTATCGCGCCGGTGATGGTGCTAGGTGCAATCCCGGCGGCCCTGCTGGTGGCTAATATCGACTCGGCCGCCTTGCTGGTCTTGGTGGGCGCGGCCCTGCTCATCGCCCTGGGCGTGGTGACCTTTGGCAAGCGCTTCGTGCCGGAAATGCACGGCCTTGGCCCCTCCCTGTCAGCGGGTGTGCTCGGCGGTTTCACAAACACGCTAGCTGGTGTAGCCGGCCCTGTTATTACCGTTTATGCGCAGGCGGCGCGCTGGCCGCAGGCGGTCTACGCCGCTACGTTGCAGCCTTGTTTTATCGTGGGCGGTCTATTCTCAGTGAGCACCAAGTTGGCCGTGGGTGCGGGCGGATTCGGTGATGTGACGTGGCTAATTTGGCCCGCCGGCGTCATTGGCATGTTCCTCGGCATCGCCACGGGCACTCGTATTGCGCGCCACGTGCCGCGCGAGAAGGCACGCATTCTTTCTTTGACCGTGGCTTCCCTGGGCGCAGTCAGCGCTTTGATTCGTGGCCTGATTAGTCTCTAAACGGGGACGGAGGCCCCTCAGCCTCCCTTAGCTTTCTGATTCCTGGACCGCGTGAGCGAACTCGTTGAAGCGGTCCAGGGTGCTAAGAAGCGCGTCTTGGGCGGCGATGACCGCGAGGTTCAACGCGTGGAAAAGCTGCTCGTCGTTCATGCCCGCGGTGGTGACGAAGGTGGCGTCGCCACGCAGTTCCACGGTGTCTTCTTCGCTCCGGCCCACGAGAGCGCGGCCGTCGAAAGCAGAAGCGTTGTGCTCGTTGGCGATGACGTGGAAGACGGGGGAGACATCCTCGTAGGAAAGCGTGGTGGGCAGGAGGCACTCCAGCTTCACCAAATCTTCCGCCGCGCTGATGACCCACTTCAAGTTATTAAGGTGAGCACTCAAGGAATCCGGAAAGTCCGGGTTATCCTCCGGAAACATGTTCATCTCCGGGGTGCTGAGTTGCTCGCGCACGCGCTTTAGCGTTACTGCAGGAAAATCAGGCTTGCTAAACAGGTCAAAAGGAAATGCGTTCGGGGTAGACATTCTTAGCTGCGACCTTTCTTGTTTGCTGCCTTATCGTTCCACTTAGCTGCCTGCGGGAAGGCTTCGGCAACGGCGTCGAAAGCCATGCCGAAGCTGTCGAAGGCGCTCAAGACGAAGCTGCCTAGCTGGTTAGAGCTAAGGCCGATGCCTACGCCCATCGCGCGGTTGGCGCAGATGGCGATCTCTTCTTCCTCCTGCTTGGCTCCCGCGCCAGTGCCTTTCGGACGGAAGTCATAACTTAAGGTCGGCGCGGACATGTTCCAATTGAATTCCGCAATGAATGCGCCAACCTTTTCTTCCGCGCTTGCCGGAACGCGACCTTCCCACACCGCGAAGGCACTCAAAGTGTCATTCTCGATGTCGAAGTGGATGGTGATGTGTGGCAAACCAGTCTGCAGCACCGAGCCTTCGCCGACGCCAGCTTCTGCGCCATCGCCGTCAGCGGCAGCGTCCTCCCGGGCGGGGTCTTCGATTTTGTCGAGTAGGACGTAATCGGCCTCGAGCTGCTCGAAGAGCTCTGCGAGCCGGTGAATGTTGACTTCAGAGATGGACTGGTTGGTCACAACGCACGCTTTCTAGAGGTGTTTCGCGGGGTTAAAGGAGCGCTATTCGCCGGCTGAGCTAGCCTCGCCAGCCTGGGCTGCGGTTTCGGAACCGAGCTTGGCCATCTCCTCGGCGGAGGCAACCATGGCATCCTGAGCGCCGATGACGCCGTCGACGGCAACCTTCAAAGCAGCGGTCAGCTGCTCATCGGACAGGCCAGCGGCGCAGGGGATATCGCGCTCGGTACGTACGACAAGCAGGTTCTCGTGCTCGGAGATAACGGCACGTGCGCCGAAAGCGACGGAGTTGATCTGGTTTGCGGCTAGGAACAGGCCAGCATCGGCCTGGGTGTAGACGGCGTCGGTTGGCACATCGCAGCGCACGATGGCGACGGAATCCAGAACCGCGAACAGGCAAGGCAGGCCGTTCAAGTTAGCGGTAGCGGCATCGTCGCGGCCTTCGACCTTGGTCAACTCGATGTCGAAGGTCTGCATTGCGCTAATGATGCGGTCGAGCGTGACCTGCGGCTGAGCATAAGCTTGATTAGTCATTTTCGTGTTCCTCCCAGGTGACGAGTTGCGGGTACTGCTGCTCAATCCAAGCGAAAGACTGCAGGATGGCGTCCAAGGTGGACATAACGAAAGCGCCCAGCTGGTTGCGGGAAGCACCGTGGGTGGTGTCCAGCTCGCGCACGCCGGAGACCGCCAAGGTATTTTCCGGGCCTTCGAAGAAGCGGAAGGTCGGCGCAAAGTGGTTCTGGTTCCACTGGTTAATGTGCATCAGAAGGTTCGGGCCCTCAGATGCCGGAATGGTGCCGCGCCACACGGAATCGGCGGTGATGGCGTTCTCGCGCAGCTGGAATGCGATGGCTGCGTTCGAGAAACCAGTGCGCAGCATCTTGACGGTCTTTTCTTCAGAAACTGGCTGTTCTTCGATGCGGTACTCCAACTTCTCAGAGTCGAAGATTTCCGCAATGCGCTCGAGCGTCACTGGCTCGATAGGGGTATCGGGCAAGATGGTTGGTTGACCATCGGCTTGATCAGTCACTGAAAATAATCCTCACGTTGCTTACATGGTGAATAAATCGGAATCTTGATCAAGGCTACCGGAGCCGGGATGCGTGCCTGCTAGTTGGCCGCCCGCGTGGCGGGAGTCCACAACTCCTCGCCTCCTAGCTCGTGTGCAAGCGCAGCTGCGACTGTGGAGTAACGGAAGGTGTGGCCGAGCTCCTTCAGGCGGGCCGGGATGACCTTCTGGTTAGCCAGAGCGAGCTCGCTTGCGCCCTCCTTGCCCAAGAGCAGTGCCGGGCCGAAAGTTGGAATGGGCACGACCGCTGGGCGCTTGAGCTCCTCACCGAGCGCATGGACAAAATCCTTGTTAAGGACCGGGGTAGGCGAGGCGGCGTTGACTGGGCCAGCAAGTTGCGAATCGACTGCTGCGCGGAAGTAGATATCAGTCAGATCATCCATGGCGACCCAGCTGTACCAGAATTCGCCCTTGCCAAACGCGCCGCCGAGTCCTGTAGAAAACAGCGCCCGTAAAAGCGGTAGCAAGCCGGAATTGCCGGAGAGGGCGATTCCGGTGCGAACATTGACCACACGCTTTCCGGCCTCCCGGGCAGGTTCGCAGGCGCCCTCCCAATCACTGACCACGTCAGCCAAGAAGCCGTCACCGCGACTGGACTCTTCAGTCAGCTCGGTATCGCCCCGGTCGGTGCCGTAGATGCCGATTGCCGATGCACAGACCATTGCCTTGAGCTCAGGCGTTGCGGCGGCAACCTCAGCGAGCAGCTGTGTCGGGTCCACGCGAGAATCCCGTATGTCTGCCTTATGGGTGGCGTTGAAGCGGCCGAAAATGGGTTCGCCGGCCAAATGAATAAGGACGTCGACGCCCTCCAAGAGATCCGGCGCTGGCAGGTTCGGGCGCCATTGGCGCTGGCCGGGCTTCGGGGTATTACGCACCAGCTGGATAACCTGGTGTCCTGCCGTGGTCAGCTGCGCGGTGAGCTTTCGTCCCACACCGCCACGGGAGCCAGTGATGGCGAAAACCAACGGGCGGACATTGTTCGAAGAATCGACGGCCGGTGCCGTAGCGTGGGTGCCAAGGTCGCGCAGACGGTTCAAAAACTGGAAGTCCTCGATGAGCTGGTGTTGGCGGTAAGCAAACACGGAGTTGACGGCCCATGCCGGAATGCGGGTGTCGACGGTGTCGGTGATTTGGGTAGCGCCAGCATTGTTATCGGAACCGGTAGTGGCATCGGCAAAGAGATGGTGATGGCGCCATGTGGCCCAGGAGCGCATGGGCGCGTTGAGGCAAACGTCGCTGAAGCTGACGTTGGTTTGAAAGCGCGAAAGGTCGTGGCGGGCAACCCACTTAAGACCACCTGGCAGGCCCAAGATGGAGGTGCCATCAGCCAAAGACTCCGCCTGCTTTAACGGGGTCATGAAAGTAAAAGGAGGAGTAAGGCGCGCTAGTGCGCCGCGACGGGTATGCCATTGCCATACCTGCTCGCGTGGGGCTGGAACTTCGTGTTTGGCTGAAAAGCTCACGTGGTTTTGGTCTTCCTCTCCTTATATCTGTGCCGATCGCGCAGGATATTGATGCCGACTGTACCGGACAAGAATTCAGCGGATTTGGGTGCCAGTACGGCGGACTCAAAGGGAGTCCAAATACTTTTTATTCCCTAAATAATAGCAATTGGGAGGGGAGCGCCGTAGTTCGACTGGAACTAGTGTGCAGGCTCACGCCTGTGAAGGGGGTTGGGTAGGCTGCACTGACTGCCGCGATACGTGAGAAAAGGTTGACGAAAGTGAGATCGTTGCTACGTGCGGGGGTAGTAGCTGAATGAAACGGCTTCGAGGAACTATAGGCTGGTGCTAAAATCATCGTTGTCCATGTGAGCAACCATGTTGCTCGGACGCTTGAGGCAATTTTCCGCCCACGGTGGGCGCAAAGTTACTTCATTCCCATTTACCGGCATCCTTTAAAGACCGCACTGTGAGGCGGGGAAGGAGGTCACGATGAGTGGAATTGACACCAACGCGGAGTCTAACGAGCTGTTGAGCTCTGATGACGTCGCGCGCACTGTCGCACGCATCGCGCACCAGATCATTGAAAAGACGGCGCTCGACTCTGAGAACGCAACTCGGGTCGTACTCCTTGGCATTCCCTCTGGTGGCGTGCCATTGGCTCAGCGTCTTGCACAAAAAATTGCGGAATTTTCCGGCGTAGAAATCCCATGGGGATCCCTAGACATCACGCTCTATCGCGACGATCTCCACAACAAGCCGCACCGCGCATTACAGCCCACCAAAATTCCGAACGGTGGTATCAACGGCGCGACCGTCATCCTGGTCGATGACGTCCTATATTCCGGTCGCTCCATTCGCGCTGCACTTGATGCGCTGGCCGACGTTGGCCGTCCGGAAATCATTCAGCTCGCAGTCCTCGTGGACCGCGGCCATCGCCAGCTGCCGATTCGCGCAGACTACGTCGGCAAAAACATTCCAACGGCACGCGACGAAGATGTCATCGTCTACAACGCCGAAATTGATGGCCGGGACGCGGTAGTCCTGACCCGCAAGACCGCGGAGGCTTAAAATGAAGCACCTACTTTCCATCGCTGATCTCAACAAAGACGAAATCGTTGGCCTGCTCGATGAGGCAGACCGTTTCCACGAAGCGCTTGAAGGCCGGGAAGTAAAGAAGCTTCCGACCCTTCGCGGACGCACCGTCTTTACCTTGTTCTATGAAAACTCCACTCGTACCCGCTCTTCTTTTGAGACGGCGGGTAAGTGGATGTCCGCAGACGTCATCAACCTGTCGACCTCGACGTCGTCAGTGAAAAAGGGCGAGTCCTTGAGGGACACCGGCCTCACGCTTAGCGCTGTCGGTGCGGATGCCATCATCATTCGCCATGCATCGTCTGGCGCGCCGCAGCAGTTGGCGGGTTGGGTAGCGCCTAACGGCGATGGCCCTTCCGTTATTAACGCCGGCGATGGTGCACATCAGCACCCAACGCAGGCGCTTCTCGACGCCGTGACCATGCGCCAGCGACTTGGCATCAAGGGCGGCAACTTCTCCGGGCTCAAGGTCAAGATTGTGGGTGACTGCCTGCACTCCCGCGTGGTTCGCTCGAACGTTGACCTTCTTAACACCCTCGGTGCGGAAGTCACCCTTGTGGCTCCGCCTACTCTTCTCCCATTCGGCGTCGATACCTGGCCGGTCAAGGTCTCCTATGACTTTGATTCCGAGCTGGCCGACGCAGACATCGTCATGATGCTGCGCGTTCAGGCAGAACGCATGAACGGCGGCTTCTTCCCATCGCACCGCGAGTACGCGAACCTTTATGGCCTGTCCAAGGCGCGCGCCGCAGCCATGAAGAAGGACGCAATCGTAATGCACCCGGGCCCAATGCTGCGCGGTATGGAAATCAACTATGCCGTTGCTGACTACGACAAGGCGGCAGTCTTGCAGCAGGTAAACAACGGCGTATACGCCCGCATGGCGGTGCTGTTCACGCTGTTGACCAACGGAGAACACGCCGGAATCTAATTTAGCCGGAATCAAGAAAAGGGAAGAGAGTAAGAGACCATGACTAACTATCCAGAAACCGGCCGTCTTTCTGCCGCTGCGGAAAAGCGATTGCTGATTAAGAACGTGCGCCCCTACGGCGAGGGAGAGCCAGTGCAGGTGCTCATCGCCGACGGTGTCATTGCGGATATGGGCGCTGACCTTGAGTCAAGCGCGCAGTTCGATGAGGCAATCGACGCCGAAGGCAACGTGCTGCTGCCGGGCTTGGTCGATATGCACGTGCACTTGCGCGAGCCAGGCCGCGAGGACACTGAGACCATCGAAACCGGTTCCCGCGCTGCTGCCAAGGGCGGCTTTACCGCCGTATTTACCATGGCCAACACCAACCCGGTGACCGATCAGCCGATTATCGCGGAGTCCGTTTGGGCTAAGGCACAGGAGCTCGGCCTGTGCGACGTTCACCCGGTGGGTTCTATTACCAAGGGTCTGGAGGGTAAGACCCTCACCGAGTTCGGCATGATGGCGCGCTCGGACGCGAAAGTGCGCATGTTCTCCGATGATGGCAAGTGCGTGCAGGACCCGCAGTTGATGCGCCGCGCGCTCGAATACGCCAAGGGCTTGGACGTCTTGCTCGCGCAGCACGCGGAAGACCACCGCATGACCGAGGGCGCATCTGCCCACGAGGGGGAGACGGCAGCCAAGCTGGGCCTGCGCGGCTGGCCGCGCGTGGCGGAAGAGTCCATCGTCGCCCGCGATGCACTGCTGGCGCGTGACTACGGCAATCGCATGCACATCTGCCATGCATCCACCGAGGGCACCGTCGAGCTGCTGAAGTGGGCAAAGGGCCAGGATATTCCACTGACTGCGGAGGTTACCCCGCATCACCTGCTGCTTACTGATGAAAAACTGGTGAGCTATGACGGCGTCTTTCGCGTGAATCCGCCGCTGCGCGAGGAGCGCGACACCTTGGTTCTGCGCCAGGCGCTGCTCGACGGCGTCATCGACGTCGTGGCAACCGACCACGCACCGCATGGTTCCGAAGACAAGTGCGTTGAGTTCGAAAACGCGAAGCCAGGCATGCTGGGCCTTGAGTCCTCGCTGGCGATTATCGCCAAGATTTTCGTGGCCTCCGGTCTCGCAGACTGGCGCTTCGTCGCCCGTGTGATGTCGGAGCGCCCGGCAGAGATCACCAAGCTGCCGGACCACGGCCGTCCGATCGCAGTGGGCGAGCCCGCCAACCTCACCATCGTGAACCCCGAGCACAAGTGGGTCTCCGATTCCACCACGCTGGCTTCGAAGTCTGAGAATAACCCTTATGAGGGCGAGGAGTTCAGCGCACGCGTCACCCACACTATTCTGCGCGGCACCGTGACCTACGAACTGGCCGCAGACGAAGCTGAAGGCAAGTAACCTTGCACCCTATAGACCCACCAAGCCACAGAAAGGCCACATTGTGACTGAGACTAAACCAGCAAGAATCCCGGCAATTCTCGTGCTGGCTGATGGCCGCACTTTCCACGGATACGGCTTTGGTGCCACCGGCACCACCCTCGGTGAGGCAGTGTTCAGCACTGCAATGACTGGTTACCAGGAAACTTTGACTGACCCTTCCTACCACCGCCAGATCGTCGTTTCTGCAGCGCCGCACATTGGTAACACCGGCTGGAACGACGAAGACAACGAGTCTCATGGCAACCAGATTTGGGTTGCCGGCCTGGTTATTCGTGACCTCGCACAGCGCGTATCTAACTGGCGCGCGGAGCGTTCCCTTTCGGATGAGATGGAAGCCCAAGGCATCATCGGCATCCGCGGAATCGATACCCGCACCTTGGTTCGTCACCTGCGCAACTATGGCTCCATCGCCGCCGGTTTGTTCTCCGGTGAGGACGCGCAGCGCCCAGTAGAGGAGCTGCTTGAGGAGGTCAAGGGCCAGCCATCGATGGAGGGCCTGGATCTATCTGAGCAGGTCGCTACCGAAAAGCCATATACCGTGGCGGAAGAAGGCGAAAAGAAGTTCACCGTCGTGGCCTACGACATGGGTGTTAAGACCGCTACGCCGGGCAACTTTGCCAAGCGCGGCATTGAGACCATCGTGGTACCGGCTAATACCCCTTATGCTGAGATTAAGCAGTACAACCCGGATGGCGTCTTTGTCTCGAATGGCCCTGGTGACCCAGCTACCGCCGACAAAATGGTGGCCATCGTCCGCGACATCCTGGATGCCCGCATTCCCTTCTTCGGAATCTGCTTTGGCAACCAGATTCTAGGCCGCGCGCTGGGCCTAGACACCTTCAAGATGAAGTTCGGGCACCGTGGCATCAACGTACCGGTACGCAACGTCTTGACCGGCAAGATCGACATCACCGCGCAAAACCATGGCTTTGCCATCGCTAGTCCGTCTGGCCAGGAGAACCCGGCTGGCGAGGAATTCGATACCGACTTCGGCCGCGGCATCGTCACCCATACCTGTCTCAACGACAACACGATTGAGGGCGTAGCGCTCAAGGACGGAATGGCTTTCTCCGTTCAGTATCACCCAGAGTCCGCTGCGGGCCCGCATGACGCAAACCCGCTGTTTGATCAGTTCGTTGAGCTGATGACCGAAAAGACCCCTAACAAGTAGGCACCAGGAAGAGGATTAGAAACTTATGCCAAAGCGTAACGATGTAAACCACGTCCTGGTTATCGGTTCTGGCCCAATTGTTATCGGCCAGGCCTGCGAGTTCGACTACTCCGGCACCCAGGCTTGCCGCGTGCTGAAGGAAGAAGGCCTGCGTGTCACGCTGGTCAACTCCAACCCGGCAACCATCATGACGGACCCAGAATTCGCAGACCACACCTACGTGGAGCCGATTGACCCTGAGTTCATCGAAAAGATCATTGTTAAGGAACAGCAAGAAGGCCACAAGATTGATGCGGTGCTTGCAACCCTGGGCGGACAAACCGCACTGAATGCTGCGGTGCAGTTGGACCGCGCAGGCATCTTGGACAAGTACGGCATCGAGCTCATCGGCGCCGACATTGAGGCGATTGAGCGTGGTGAGGACCGCCAGAAGTTCAAGGACATCGTCGAGTCCATTGGCGGCGAGTCCGCGCGTTCCCGCGTGTGTCACAACATGGACGAGGTGCACGCGACCGTCGCCGAGCTCGGCCTGCCGGTAGTCGTGCGTCCGTCCTTCACCATGGGCGGCTTGGGCTCTGGTCTGGCTTATAACCAGGAAGATCTCGACCGCATCGCAGGCGGCGGCTTGGCTGCTTCGCCCGAGGCCAACGTGCTCATCGAGGAATCCATCCTCGGCTGGAAGGAATTCGAGTTGGAGCTCATGCGCGACGGCGACGATAACGTTGTGGTCATCGCCTCCATCGAAAACGTCGATGCCCTGGGTGTGCACACCGGTGATTCCGTCACCGTTGCTCCTGCTCTGACCTTGACCGACCGCGAGTACCAGAAGATGCGTGACCTCGGCATTGCGATTATTCGCGAGGTCGGCGTTGACACCGGCGGCTGCAACATCCAGTTCGCCGTCAACCCGGTTGATGGCCGCATCATCGTCATTGAGATGAACCCGCGCGTGTCTCGTTCCTCCGCGCTGGCTTCCAAGGCCACTGGCTTCCCAATCGCGAAGTTGGCCGCCAAGTTGGCAATCGGCTACACCCTTGACGAGGTACAAAACGACATCACCGGCGTTACCCCTGCGGCATTCGAGCCGACTTTGGACTACGTCATCGTCAAGGCACCACGCTTTGCATTTGAGAAGTTCCCGGGCGCTGATGACACCCTGACTACTACGATGAAGTCCGTTGGCGAGGCCATGGGCATCGGCCGCAACTACATCGCAGGTCTCAACAAGGTCATGCGTTCCTTGGAGTCCAAGCAGCATGGTTTCTGGACCCGCCCGGATGAGTACTTCGCCGGCGAGCGGGCGACGGACCTGGATGCAGTGCTCAAGGACCTAGAGCGTCCGACCGAGGGCCGCATGTACGACGTAGAACTGGCTTTCCGCCTTGGCGCTAGCGTCGAGCAGCTCTACGAGCACTCCCAGATCGACCCATGGTTCCTTGCTGAGCTCAAGGCCTTGGTTGACTTCCGCGAGGAGCTACTGAATGCGCCGGTTCTGGACGAGCAGCTGTTGCGTGAGGCGAAGTTCTATGGGCTTTCCGACGCCCAGATTGCCGCCCTGCGTACCGAGTTCGCTGGCGAAGATGGCGTGCGTTCCCTGCGCTGGTCGCTGGGTATTCGCCCGGTCTACAAGACGGTCGATACTTGCGCTGGCGAGTTCGAGGCGCAGACCCCGTACCATTACAGCTCCTACGAGCTGGACCCAGACGCAGAGTCCGAGGTCAAGCCGATGCCTGCCGATAAGTTGGGCAAGGTCATCATTTTGGGCTCTGGCCCGAACCGCATTGGCCAGGGCATTGAGTTCGACTACTCCTGCGTCCACGCAGCGTTGGAGCTGTCCGAGCGCGGCTACGAGACCGTCATGGTCAACTGCAACCCAGAGACGGTCTCTACTGACTACGACACCGCTGACCGCCTGTACTTCGAGCCGTTGACCTTCGAGGACGTTATGGAGGTCTACCACGCTGAGGCCCAGTCCGGCCCAGTTGCCGGCGTCATCGTTCAGCTCGGCGGCCAGACTCCGCTGGGTCTAGCAGAGCGCCTGACCGAGGCTGGTGTTCCAGTCGTCGGTACCTCCGCTGCGGCAATCGACTTGGCTGAGGACCGCGGCGAGTTCGGCAAGGTACTGGCAGAAGCAAAGCTTCCAGCGCCAGATTTCGGCACCGCAACCTCCTTCGAGGAGGCACGTTCTGTAGCCCGCGACATCGGCTACCCGGTCCTGGTTCGTCCTTCCTACGTGCTCGGCGGCCGTGGCATGGAGATTGTCTACGATGAGGCCTCCCTGCGTGACTACATCGACCGCGCAACGGAAATCACCTCCGACCACCCGGTATTGGTGGACCGCTTCCTCGACAACGCAATCGAGATTGACGTGGATGCTCTCTGCGATGGCGAAGAGGTCTACTTGGCTGGCGTCATGGAGCATATCGAGGAGGCCGGCATTCACTCCGGTGACTCTTCCTGCGCGCTGCCACCGATGACCTTGGGACCTGAGGACATCGACAATGTTCGCCGCTCCACCCGCGCGCTAGCTAAGGGCATCGGTGTACAGGGCCTGATGAACGTGCAGTACGCGCTGAAGGATGACACGCTGTATGTCATCGAGGCGAACCCGCGCGCATCGCGCACCGTGCCGTTTGTCTCCAAGGCCACCGGCGTGCCGCTGGCTAAGGCCGCAGCTCGCGTCATGATGGGCGAGTCCATCGCTAATCTGCGTGCAGAAGGCATGCTGCCTACCGAGGCCGATGGTGGTTCCTTGCCGCTGGAGCACCCGATTGCGGTCAAGGAAGCTGTGCTGCCTTTCAACCGCTTCCGCCGCCCAGATGGTACGTTGCTTGATACTTTGCTCTCCCCAGAGATGAAGTCCACGGGCGAGGTCATGGGCCTAGCAAGTAACTTCGGCGCGGCTTTTGCCAAGGGCGAAATCGCTGCCTTCGGCCACTTGCCGACTGAGGGCACGGTCTTCGTCTCCGTG
Organism: Corynebacterium sp. HMSC06G04; assembly: GCF_001807365.1. Taxonomy (NCBI): domain Bacteria; kingdom Bacillati; phylum Actinomycetota; class Actinomycetes; order Mycobacteriales; family Corynebacteriaceae; genus Corynebacterium; species Corynebacterium sp. HMSC06G04. The sequence continues at coordinate 177,164 of NZ_KV788623.1, forward strand.
GCTAACCGCGACAAGCGCACCCTCATCTTCCCAATCCAGCGTCTGGCCTACATGGGCTACAACATCGTGGCTACCGCAGGCACCGCGCAGATGCTGCGCCGCAACGGCGTGGAGTGCGAGGTAGCGGTCAAGGTTTCCGAGGCGCAGGACGGCCAGGAATCCATCGTTGACCAAATTCTTGCCGGCAAGGTCGACCTCATCCTCAATACCCCGGCTGGTTCAGACAACGCACGCCACGACGGCTACGACATCCGCGCGGCGGCTGTTTCCGTGGGCGTTCCGCTTGTTACCACCGTCCAGGGCGTTACCGCTGCGGTCCAGGGTATCGAGGCGCTGCGCATCGGTAACCTTGAGGTACGTGCATTGCAGGAGCTTGAGCATGACGCAAAGCACTAGCACCTTCGGTGAGCGGCTCGTCGCTGCCGGTGCCGAGCGCGGCAGGCTGTGCGTGGGCATCGACCCGCATGCGCATCTGCTGCGTGCTTGGGGCTTGAATGACGACGTCGATGGGCTGCGGAGATTCGCGCATACCTGCGTGGAGGCATTCGCCGAGACCGTCGCAGTCGTTAAGCCGCAGGTGGCCTTCTTCGAACGCTTTGGGTCTGCGGGCTTTGCGGTGCTGGAAGAGACCTTGCGGGATTTGCGTGAAGCAGGTTGCTTGACGCTTGCCGACGCCAAGCGCGGCGACATCGGCTCCACGATGGCCGGCTATGCCGCTGCATGGCTTAGCGATGATTCGCCGTTGTCCGCGGATGCAGTGACCGTCTCTCCATATCTAGGAGTCGGTTCGCTCCAGCCGGTGTTTGACCTAGCGGAAGAAAAGGGCAGGGGAGTCTTCGTTCTGGCTGCAACTTCCAACCCGGAGGCCGTGGCGTTCCAGTCCATCACGGACGAAGAAGGCGTGACGCTGGCGCAGGGCGTGGTCAACCAGTGCGCCGCGCTCAATGCCGCGTACAAGGCCGCAGGACGTCCGGGCAACGTCGGCGTCGTAGTGGGTGCCACGCTTGCGCAGCCGCCTGTCCTAGACGAGCTGAACGGCCCGGTTTTGCTGCCGGGCGTCGGCGCTCAAGGAGCTACTGCGCAGGACGTGAAAGTAATCACTGCGGCGGCCCCGCAGTTGGGTTTCGCCAACGTTTCCCGTTCGGTTCTTTCCGCAGGCCCGCAGGTTGTTGACCTGCGTGAAGCAGTGAAATCTGCCCTGGCAGAGGCTACCGAAGAGACCGCTTTTTAAGGTTATGGCGCGGCCGATTATAAGGCCCGCCATTTACCTGGTATTTTGAGAAACGCACCGCGATGACGTGCAGGAATTCCGCACAATACGGACCCAAATAATGTCATCGCGTAATCACCAGTGCTAGGATTGCCTGAAGTCGGTTCGCGCCGAGCCTGTGACTAGTGATTTTAGTCGTTTTGCTCGGCACTGCGGGATTTTGATTCCCGTTATCGCGACCGGATTCTGGTAAGACTTACTGGACGGAAATTATCAATCTAATGAAATCGGAGGAAACCCGTGGCCCTTCCAAAGTTGACTGATGAGCAGCGCAAGGAAGCTCTCGCAAAGGCCGCTGAGGCCCGCAAGGCTCGCGCCGAGCTCAAGGCTGCGCTGAAGCGCGGCGAAACCAACCTGAAGGACGTTCTGGACAAGGCTGAGACTGACGAGATCATCGGTAAGACCAAGGTCTCCGCTCTCCTCGAGGCTCTGCCGAAGGTTGGCAAGGTCAAGGCTAAGGAAATCATGGAAGATCTCGAGATTGCTCAGACCCGTCGTCTGCGCGGCCTCGGCGATCGTCAGCGCCGTGCCCTGCTCGAGCGCTTCGGCTACGGCGAATAAGATTCGCGATGTCTGACGCAACTGCACGCGGTAACCTGGTCGTTCTGGCTGGGCCTTCCGCTGTGGGTAAGTCCACTGTGGTTTCGCGTCTGCGCGATGACGTCGATCAGCTGTACTTCAGCGTCTCAATGACGACGCGTCAACCCCGACCTGGTGAGCAGGACGGGGTTGACTATTTCTTCGTTACTCCTGAAGCTTTCCAGCAGCGCATTGACGCCGGTGAAATGCTCGAATGGGCAGATATTCACGGCGGGCTCCAGCGCTCCGGCACTCCTGCACAGCCCGTAAAGGAAGCAATGGAGGCAGGCCGCCCCGTCCTCGTAGAGGTGGACCTGGAAGGCGCTCGCAACGTCAAGGCCGCCCTGCCGGAAGCTAAAACCGTGTTCTTGGCACCGCCGTCATGGGAGGTGCTCGTTGAGCGCCTGACCGGCCGTGGCACCGAGCCGCAGGACGTCATCGACCGTAGGCTTAAGACCGCACACGCTGAACTTGCCGCACAAGACGAGTTCGAGCACGTCGTTGTCAATGAGAATCTTGATGACGCCGTGGCAGCTATTAGTGCTATCCTGCAGGGATAGAACTAGATTTTGACCATTTCCAAGTGAAGTAAAGGTGCATGTGACTAACGTGACCACCCCTGCTAATGCTGAGGCCCCGAAGCCAGAGCCAGTGTTCGATCCGCCAGTGGGCATTACTGCTCCGCCGATCGACGAGCTCCTCGATAAGGTCTCGTCCAAGTACGCTCTGGTGATCTTCGCCGCTAAGCGCGCGCGTCAGATCAACAGCTACTACCAAGAGCAGGATGAGGGTGTCTTCGAGTTTGTCGGTCCTCTGGTAACCCCTGAGGCGGGCGAGAAGCCGCTTTCCATCGCTCTGCGTGAGATTGAAGCTGGTCTCCTCGATCACGAGGAAGGAAAGTAAAAGCTTTCAAATAAGCTTTGTCGGGCCCAGGTGTCCTGCCGCCATCTTGGCGGGGGGAGCCTGGGCCTTTTGGCGTCTTGCGGCCGAAAAGTTTCCGGGCTGTAGAATTGGCCGGGTGAATCAAGCGAACCTTCATTCTTCTGCATCTTCTTCCGCGCCTTCTACTGCATCAGAAACATCCGCTCGGCCGCGCAATATCGTGGTGGGTGTAGCCGGTGGTATCGCCGCATACAAGGCTTGCCATTTAGTCCGCGACTTCAAAGAGCACGGAGATAGCGTCCGCGTTGTGCCAACTCAAGCGGCACTGCAGTTCGTGGGCGCGGCTACCTTTGAGGCGCTTTCAGGCAACCCCGTGAGCACCACGGTTTTCGATGATGTGGATTCAGTCCAGCACGTCAATATTGGTCAGCACGCAGATGCCGTTGTTGTAGCTCCCGCCACGGCCGATGTCATCGCCCGCATCGCCGCTGGCCGTGCCGATGACTTGCTGACGGCCACGGTGCTGGTGGCGACCTGCCCTGTCATCGTTGTCCCTGCAATGCACACCGAGATGTGGCAGAACCCGGCCACGGTGGATAACGTTGCCACCTTGCGGCGCCGAGGAATCACCGTGATGGAGCCAGCACATGGCCGCCTCACCGGCCGCGATTCGGGCCCGGGGCGTTTGCCCGAACCAGAGCAGATTGCCGAGCTCGTGCGCACCGAGTTGGCAGGCTACCGCATGGGCCAGGGGCTTGCAGGCAAAAAGATCGTCATTTCTGCAGGCGGTACGCAGGAGAACCTTGACCCGGTGCGTTACTTGGGTAACCGTTCCTCCGGCCGGCAAGGCTTCGCACTTGCCGAGATTGCCGCACAACGCGGCGCGAACGTCACCCTCGTCGCCGGTAACACGGAGAAGCTGCCTGTTCCGTCTGGGGCAAAGGTTCGCAACGTTGTTTCGACGGCGGAGCTACAGGCGGCGATGGAGGAGGAAGCGCGCGATGCGGACGTGGTCATCATGGCCGCTGCCGTGGCCGATTACCGCCCGGCACACATTGCAGAGTCAAAGATGAAGAAAGGCCAGGCAGATGCCGAGCTTTCTAGCATTCAGCTAGTGGAGAACCCTGATGTGCTCAAAGGGATCGTCGCCAAGCGTGATGCAGGCGAGCTTAACCCCAATGCCGTCGTCGTGGGCTTTGCCGCGGAGACCGGCGATGCCACCCATTCCGCGCTCGATTTTGCCAAGGAAAAGTTTTTAAAGAAGGGCTGTGACCTCTTGATGGCCAACGAGGTTGGCGAGGGTAAGGTTTTTGGGCAGTCCGATAGCGAGGGCTGGATTTTAAGCCGCGATGCGGCGCCACAAGTGGTTGCTCACGGCTCAAAGCATGTGGTCGCGTCCCAAATCCTCGACGCAGTACAAGAGATAATGAGCAACTAGGCCAAGGCCTAATTGATTTAATAGACCGCTTGGTCTATGCTGGCTAGTTGTTAAAGCTTGGGGCCAGAACCATGCATCGAACGCTAAAAGAGCTTTCGCTAGTTAAGCTTTTCTGTCTGCACTAAGGAATATCTGTGACTTTAAACCCTGCACCGGCTACCCGTTTGTTCACCAGCGAATCCGTGACTGAGGGCCACCCGGACAAGATCTGCGACGCTATCTCCGACACCATTTTGGATGCGCTGTTGGAAAAGGATCCGAAGGCGCGCGTGGCAGTGGAAACCCTCGTGACCACCGGCCAGGTTCACGTTGTCGGTGAGGTTCGCACCACCGGCTACGTAGAAATCCCGCAGTTGGTCCGCAAGACCTTGACGGACATCGGTTTTACTTCCTCCGACGTCGGATTCGACGGCCACACCTGCGGCGTTAACGTCGCCATCGGCGAGCAGTCCCAGGAAATTGGCGCTGGCGTCGATACCTCTACGGAGGCCCGCGATCGTTCCGATGACTACGACGAGGAAAACGATACCGCCGGTGCCGGTGACCAAGGCCTGATGTTCGGCTACGCCACCAACGAGACCGATGAGTTCATGCCGCTGCCTATCGCACTGGCACATCGCCTTTCGCGCCGCTTGACCGAGGTGCGCAAGCAGGGCATCGTCGATCACCTGCGCCCAGACGGCAAGACCCAGGTGACCTTCGCCTACACCGACGATAACCAACCTTCCCACCTGGACACCGTGGTTATCTCCACCCAGCACGATCCCGAGGTTTCCCAGGAGTGGCTCATGGAGCAACTGCGCGAGCACGTCGTGGAATGGGTTATCAAGGACGCCAAGCTCGAGCACTTCTACGGCGAGGACACCACGCTGCTGGTCAACCCTTCCGGCTCCTTCATCTTGGGTGGCCCGATGGGCGATGCTGGCCTTACCGGCCGCAAGATCATCGTCGATACCTACGGCGGCATGGCTCGCCACGGCGGTGGCGCGTTCTCCGGCAAGGACCCGAGCAAGGTGGACCGCTCTGCGGCCTACGCCATGCGCTGGGTAGCTAAGAACATTGTCGCTGCGGATTTGGCTGACAAGGCTGAGGTCCAGGTCGCCTACGCCATCGGCCGTGCGAAGCCGGTGGGCCTGTACGTCGAGACCTTTGGCACTGCGAAACACGGGCTTGACGACGCCACGATTCAGGCCGCCGTCAACAAGGTCTTCGATTTGCGCCCGGCCGCTATCATCCGCGATCTCGACTTGCTGCGTCCCATCTACCGCCAGACCGCAGCCTACGGCCACTTCGGCCGCACCGACATTGAGCTGCCATGGGAGTCCACCGACCGTGCCGTCGCACTGCGTGAGGCTGCCGGCCTGTAGTATCAGAGCCTATGCCAGCTAGAACACCCGCCGCCCATAAACCGGTCGCGCGGGTGTTGCCTTTATTGGGCGTCGCCCACCTAGACCGCGGCTTCGATTATCGCGTCGACGAATCGCAGTCGGCTGCTGCTAAGCCCGGCGTGCGCGTGCGCATCCGCTTCAATGGGCGGCTGACAGACGCCATCGTTTTGGAGCGCCGCAATGACAGCGAGTTCGACGGCCAGCTGCGCTATCTGGACCGCGTGATTTCGCCTTATGCGGTCTACTCAGCTGAGCTTGCCGAACTCATCGAGTCGCTCGCGGCCCGCTATGGGGCGGTGCGCTCAGACATTATTCGCTCCGCGATTCCGCCGCGGCATGCCAAGGCAGAAGAATCCGATCTCGCCACCCCGTGGGAGGAGATGGGCGAGGCACAAGAACCAGATCTTTCGGGGTGGTCGGCATATCAGCATGGTGAGTCCTTTGTGGACTCGGTATTGGCCGGTGGGCTGGCCCGCGCCGCATGGCAGATTGCGCCGGGCGATGACTGGGCGAGTGCCGTTGCGGCATTGGCCGCAAAAGTGGCACTCGACGGCGGCGGAGTCTTGCTCGTGGTGCCGGACCAACGCGGCGTCGACAAGCTGGAAAAGGCTTTGCGAAAAGTGGTCGCAGCCAAGCAGATCACCGTCTTGGGCAATGCCACGGGTCCGCAGGCACGCTACCGCCGATATCTTTCCGCTTTGGTGGGGCAGGCGCGCATTGTGTTGGGTACCCGCTCGGCGGCCTTTGCGCCGGTACAGAACCTACGCCTGGCGTTCATTTTTGATGACGGCAACGACAACCTCGTAGATAACCTAAAACCCTATGTCCACACCCGCGAGGTGCTGACCACGCGCTCAGCTAAGGAAGGCTACAGTCTGATTCTGGCGGGGCATGCCCGCAGCGCAGAGACACAGCTGCTGGTCGAATCTGGGTGGGCGCATGACCTGCTCGCTAGTGAATCCACGTTGGAAACACGGCGTCCTGCAATGACTGCGGTAGGGGCGTTTGGCCTGCAGGTTGCGCGTGATCTGCAGGGCGGAACCACCTCGGTTACAGGGCCTGCCTTCCAAGCTGCGAAGCGTGCGCTGGACCGTGCGCAGCCGGTGCTCGTGCAGGTCCCGCGGAAGGGCTACGCACCAATTCTGGCTTGCGGCAATTGCCGAGCCCCCGCGCGCTGCCGCCACTGTAACGGCCCCTTGGGCCTTGCCGCCGATAGACGCGGGGGAGATACGCACCATGCCTCCTTGCCCACGTGTCGGTGGTGTGGCCGCATCGAGTCGAAATTCCGCTGTGTCGAATGCGGCTCGCCGCGGCTGCGGGCTATCGTACTGGGCTCTGAGCGCACGGCGGAAGAGTTGGGACGGGCGTTTCCGAGTACCCGCATCGTTGTCTCGGGCGGCAACAAGGTCGTAGACGAGGTCGCAGATGAGGCGGCACTGGTCATCGCAACGCCGGGCGCAGAACCGGCCGTCGCCCACGGCGGGCACTACGGCGCAGCTTTGCTGTTGGATGCAGGCACGCTGCTCAACCGCCAGGATCTGCGCGCCACGGAGGAAGCTCTCTCTAAGTGGGCGTCTGCAGCTACCTTGGTCTGTTCGCACAACAAGGGCGGTGAAGTGGTCATCGCCGCTGACGGTGAACTGCCGGTCATTCAGTCCTTGCTGAATTGGGACATGGTTGGTGCCGCACGCCGTGAGCTGGCGGGGCGTCGGGAAGTGCGTTTCCCGCCAGCAGTGCACATGGCTGCGGTCGATGGTGCCGATGCCAGCCTGGATCACTTCATGTCTATTGCGGAGCTACCGGAAAACGTGGAGGTTTTGGGACCCGTACCGTTGCCACCGGGGCTGAGCCTGCCCGGCGAATATGACGAGCAGCGATTTGGGCCGCCGCAACGCGTACTGATTAGGACCCCGTTGGGCCCGCGTGCCCAATTGGGCAACGCCTTGCGTAAGGCCAATGCCGCCCGCAGCGCGCGCAAGGACGAGCTTCCTTTGCGCATCCAAGTCGATCCCATCCACATCGGCTAGTCCTTCCATACCCCGTTAGGCGGTGCCGGGGGATTGTTCCACTATTGTCGAGGGCAGCAAATAAAAGAAGAATCAACGTGGATGAGGCGAGGAAGGCTCCTATTAAATGGCACTAAGAGCAATCCGCATGTACGGCGACCCAGTTCTCACCTCCCGTGCGGTGGAGATTGAGAAATTCGATGCTTCACTTGCAGCGCTAGCGGCTGACATGCTGGAGACTATGGACGAGGCAGGCGGAGTAGGACTTGCGGCGAATCAGATTGGCTTGACCAAGCGCATCTTTGTCTACGATTGCTCGCACGTGCAAACGGGTTTGCGTGGCGCAATCATCAATCCCGTGTGGGAGCCCATCGGACAGGCGAAGCAGGATGGCCCTGAGGGCTGTCTTTCCATCCCTGGGATTTCTGAAAATACGGAGCGTTACGAAACCGTGGTTTTAAGCGGCCGCGATATCCGTGGTAACGCCATTTCTATGGTCGCCTCCGGGCTCATGGCGCGCTGTATCCAACACGAGACCGATCATCTCGATGGCGTGTTGTTCCTGGACCGGTTGACTAAGGAAAAGCGCAAGCAGGCCATGCAGGTAATCCGCAATTCTGACTGGTTTAATTCTTAAAAAACTACCTAGTATTTTTCAAAGCATACTTATAAAGGAGACGCCACAGCATGAGAATCATCTTCGCTGGAACGCCGGAACCCGCGGTCGTGGCACTGGAAAAGCTGATTGCCTCTGAACACGAAGTCGTCGCCGTACTTACCCGGCCGGATGCTCGCAAGGGGCGTGGGCGCAGTCTGCATCCGAGCCCGGTGAAAGAGCTGGCGCAAAAGCACGGCATAGAGGTGTTAACTCCTACCTCGCTGAAGCCGGATACCGAGGATGGAAAGGCGCTGCGTGAGCGCCTGCATGAGCTCGAACCGGCTGCGATTCCGGTGGTGGCGTATGGCAATCTGATTACACCGGACCTGCTGGATGTACCCGAGCACGGTTGGGTAAACCTGCACTTTTCTTTGCTCCCGGCATGGCGAGGGGCGGCGCCGGTCCAGGCAGCGATTGCGGCAGGCGATGAGCGCACGGGCGCTACCACCTTCCGCATCGATGAAGGCCTCGATACCGGTGAGATTCTCGGAGTCGTGGAGTCAGATATCTCGGAGACCGACACTGCCGATGACTTGCTGACCCGCCTGGCTTTTAAGGGGGCAGATCTGCTGGTTGAGACAATGGACGGTTTGGCAGCCGGCAGCATCACACCGCGCCCGCAGGAGGGCGAGGCCACGTACGCCTCCAAGATTGCGGTGGAGGACGCGCAAGTGGACTGGACGGCACCGGCTACCGTGGTGGATCGCCACATCCGCGCGCATACTCCGGGGCCAGGCGCTTGGACGCTGCTGGATTCTCAGCGCGTGAAGCTTTCTCCGCTAAGCCTTGTCGAGGAAGCTGAGTCTGGCGCGGCGCTTGCCGACGTCGCGCTCGAACCAGGTCAGGCGCACATCACGAAGAAGGCCGTATACGTTGGAACGGGCGAGGGGATTGTCAAGCTTGATCGCCTGCAACCCCCAGGAAAGAAGATGATGAACGCTGCAGACTGGGCACGCGGTCTTGGCGGCGCTAAAGAAGTGAGGTTTTCATGAGCGGCGGATTCCGTTCTCGTTCCAAGTCTGGAGACAAGCCTAGGGAAACGTCCCAGAATAAGGGGCGCGGTCAGTCTGGCAAACCTAATAAAGGTAATAGGCGGCCGGTGCGCAACAATGCGCGCGGCAGGAAGGAGAACCCTTCCTTCGTGAAAGCAGCGCGCCGCGCGGGCATCGATGTCCCGCGCGCGGTTGCCTACGAGGTACTGCGCCGCGTGCACAGTGATGATGCTTTTGCGAATCTCACCCTGCCGAAGGCGCTGCGCGTACACAAGTTGGAGGCCCGGGACGCAGCTTTCTGCACCGAGCTGACCTACGGGGCGTTACGCAGTGAGGGCGTGCTCGATGCCGTCATCGAAAAGTGCTCTTCCCGTGGGCTCGATGCCATCGCACCAGAGGTGCTCGACGCATTGCGTCTGGGTACCTATCAGGTGCTTTTCACCCGCGTTGAGGCTCACGCTGCGGTTGATACCACCGTGCGCTTGGTGGAGGCCGCCGGCTTCGAGAAGGCGAAGGGCTTTGCCAATGGCATTATGCGTACGGTAACGCGCACGCCTTCCGAGAAGTGGCTGGACAAGCTCGCGCCGAGTGGTGAGGTAGCAGCGCTTGCCTTCAAGCATGCGCACCCGACCTGGATTGCGGAATCCTTCGCCCGCGTCGTCGGCTTGGGCGAGCTGGAGGCCGCCTTGGAGGGGGATTCGCAGCGCCCGATCGTGCACTTGGTGGCACGTCCTGGTGAGATCAGTGCGGAGGAGCTGGCCCTTATGACCGGCAACGAGGAGGGCAAGTACTCGCCTTATGCGGTGTACATGTCTGCCGGTGATCCAGGCGATCTGGAGCCGGTCAAGCAAGGACTTGCCGCAGTGCAGGACGAGGGTTCGCAGCTTATCGCCCGCGCCGTTGCGGAGGCGCCGCTGGAAGGGGAGGATTCCGGACGCTGGCTGGATCTGTGCGCCGGCCCTGGCGGTAAGGCGGCGCTGATGGGTGCGCTGGCGCGTATTGAGCAGGCCACCGTTGATGCAGTCGAGGTCTCACCGCACCGTGCGGAGCTCATCAAAAAGACCGTGGCGGATCTCCCGGTGCGCGTGCACGTGGGGGATGGCCGCGAACCTGGCCTGGAGCCGGGCTTCGATCGCGTGCTGGTCGACGCCCCGTGCTCCGGCCTGGGTGCTTTGCGCCGCCGTCCGGAGGCTCGTTGGCGGAAGGCTGAAAGCGACATTGCTGACCTCAATGAGCTGCAATTTGAGCTGCTCGAATCCGCGCTGCGGCTCGTCCGTCCTGGCGGCGTGGTGGTTTATTCCACCTGTTCGCCAGACCTTAGGGAAACGCGCGATATTGTGGACCGCGCCGTCGCCAAGCTGGGCGTAGAGGAACTCGACGCGCATACGCTAATTCCAGACATGGGGGATGTGGGCCGCCACAAGTCGGTCCAGATGTGGCCGCACCGTCATGGCACGGATGCGATGTTCTTCGCAGCTTTGCGGCGCACGAACTAGGCGCCGAGCCGGTTTCGCGGCGAGGCGTCGCAGGTTAGGTCTAGACTATGGGGCATGTCCGCTCCGATTATTTCCCCATCCATCCTCGCCGCTGACTTCTCCTGCTTGGGCGAAGAAGTGCGCGCCGTATCCAACGCTGATTGGATCCACGTCGACATCATGGATGGACACTTCGTCCCCAACCTTTCCTTTGGCCCAGACATCACAAAGACCGTTGACGCAGTCACGGACCAGGTGCTTGATGTGCATCTGATGATTGAGGAGCCAGAAAAATGGGTGGAGACCTATGCTGCAGCCGGCGCCGATTGCATCATTTTCCACGCGGAAGCTGTTGCGGATGTGGCGGCCAGCCTCGCCTTGGCGGAAAAGATTCGGGGGCTGGGCGTGCGCGCAGGTATCTCGGTCAAGCCGGATACCGCAATCGAGCCGTGGTTGGACAAGCTCGCTAGCTTTGATTTGGTGCTCGTGATGTCCGTGGAGCCGGGCTTTGGCGGCCAGAAGTTTATGCCGGAGATGCTGGATAAGGTGCGTGCTTTGCGTGCAGTTATTGATGATGAAGGGCTTGCAACTCTCATCGAGATCGACGGTGGCATTTCGGCGGAGACCATCCGTGAATCAGCAATGGCTGGCTGCCATGCTTTCGTTGCCGGCTCTGCAATTTATAAGCAGGAGGATAAAGCTGGCGCAGTCGCGGAATTGCGCGAGCTGGCCACCCTGTAGAAGACCGTGAATAGAGCTTTGAATCGAAGCTCGCAAAAGCCTGAAAGAATTTTCATGAAGCTTGATTTAGAAGCGGCCCTGCTGCGTGCAATGGAGGCTGGCCAGTCTGTCCGCGGTACCACTAGCCCCAATCCGCCTGTGGGTGCCGTCATTTTAGATGCTCAGGGCGAATTGGTTGGTACTGGTGCCACCCAGCCGGCAGGAGGTGCGCACGCGGAAGTAATGGCTCTCAACGAAGCTGGGGAGGCTGCGCGCAATGGCACTGCGGTGGTCACCCTTGAACCGTGTAACCACACCGGGCGCACCGGTCCGTGCGCGCAGGCGCTTATTGATGCTGGGGTTTCGCGGGTCTTTTTCCTGCATGGCGATCCAAACCAGGAAGCAGCCGGGGGAGCGAGCACCCTGCAAGCAGCTGGGATTGAAGTTGCACAGGTTGCGGCACCCGTTGACAAGGATGTTCCCGACGCGCTCTTGCCGTGGTTGCGTGCCATCGAAATGGGCAGGCCACACGTCACCCTCAAATTTGCGCAGACCCTCGACGGGTTCACCGCCGCAGTAGACGGCACCAGCCAGTGGATTACTGGCGAGCATGCCCGCGCCTGGGTGCACGTTGACCGCTCACAACGCGACGCTATCTTGATCGGCACGGGCACGGCTTTGGCCGATAACCCGTCGCTTACCGCCCGCCGCCCAGACGGCAGCCTTTTTGAGCAGCAGCCGCGCCGCGTGGTGATTGGCCGCCGCAACTTGGAGGACGCGGGCGCGGCGGCCAGCAACTTGCGCGAGCTCGGCTACCTGCAGTTTGAGGACATCGACCAAGCCTTGTGCGAGCTCTATGCGGATGGCGCACGCGATATTTTGGTGGAAGGCGGGGCAGGTCTTGCTAGCTCTTTTCTCAACGCAGGCTACGTCGATGCAGTGCAGGCTTATATTGCCCCGGTTCTTTTGGGCGAAGGCCGTGGCGTATTGGCGCATCCGGTGGCCCAGACCTTGAGCGACGCTAAGCTTTTCCGCCGCAGTGCCACCAAGGTCTTGGGCGATGACGTCTTAATTGAGTACGTGCTCAATTCGCCGAGTTAGACACACAGAGTCAACAAATCATAAATAGAAGGAATTTGCTTGTTTACAGGACTCGTAGAGGAACTAGCCACCGTCTGCTCCATTGAGGAGCAGGGCGATGCGATTCGGCTGGGGATAAGGGCGCCTCACGTGCTTAGCGACGCCGCGCTCGGTGACTCGATTGCGGTCAACGGAGTCTGTCTTACGGTGGCAGCGCTGGATGGCGATGCTTTCGTCGCTGACGTCATGGCCGAGTCGTTGCGACGCTCGGCGCTGGGGCAGTTGCGCGAGGGCTCCGTCGTCAACGTGGAGCGGGCGCTTTTGCCCACCACGCGTTTGGGCGGACACATCATGCAAGGCCACGTGGACGGCACCGCAGAACTTTTATCGCGTACCCCTTCGCAGAATTGGGAAGTGTTGCGCTTTAGCCTTCCCCACGACCTTGCACGATACGTCGTCGAGAAGGGCTCAATCGCAGTTAGCGGCACCTCGTTGACCGTAAGCGCGATCGGAGCGGACTGGTTTGAGGTGTCGCTGATTCCAACCACCCTGCGCGACACAATCTTCGGCACGATGGGGGTCGGCGCTGCCGTAAACCTAGAAGTAGATGTGTTGGCCAAGTACGTTGAGAAGATGTACGGGCCTAACGCGCAGGACGCAAACCACAGGGGCTAAAGTAAATCCTTATGACCGCAGCAGAATCTTCCGTCAAACTCGACACTGTTGAACAGGCCATTGCTGATATTGCGGCCGGCAAAGCGGTGGTTGTGGTTGACAACGAAGACCGAGAAAACGAAGGCGACCTCATTTTCGCCGCGGAGCTGGCAACCCCAGAACTCGTGGCCTTCATGGTCCGCTACACCTCCGGCTATATTTGTGCGCCGCTGTTGCCAGAAGATTGCGCGCGACTGAACCTGCCGCCGATGATGGCGCTTAACGAGGACGTGCGCGCCACCGCTTACACGGTGACAGTAGATGCAGCGACCGGCACCACGGGAATCTCCGCGGGCTCCCGAGCAGAGACCATCCGGCGCTTGGCTGATCCGACCACCACGGTCTCTGACTTCACCCGTCCGGGTCACGTGGTTCCTTTGAGCGCACGCCCAAGCGGCGTTCTGGAGCGTGATGGACACACGGAAGCTGCGGTAGATCTCGCGCGCTTGGCGGGGCTGCGGCCGGCCGGCGTTTTGTGCGAGATCGTCTCCGAGGAAGACCCCACCGATATGGCGCGTTCGCCGGAACTGCGACGCTTTGCCGATACCCATGGGCTGACCATGATCTCCATCGAGCAGCTCATTGATTGGCGCCGCCACAAGGAAACCCAGATTCGCCGCTCGGTGGCATCGCGCCTGCCCACCGATCACGGCCTGTTCAATGTGCTGGGATACACCCATGACATCGACGGCAACGAGCACATCGCGCTGGTTGCAGGCGACGTCGAGGAGCTTCGCGGCGCGGAAGACGTGCTGGTGCGCGTGCACTCTGAGTGCCTCACGGGTGACGTGTTTGGATCCCGTCGCTGTGATTGTGGCCCTCAGCTCAACGCTTCGCTCAAGGCGGTTCAGGAAGCCGGACGTGGCGTGGTGATTTATCTGCGTGGCCAAGAAGGCCGCGGCATTGGCTTGGTGAACAAGCTGAAAGCCTATCGTTTGCAAGACAAAGGCCTTGACACCGTCGATGCCAATCTCGAGCAGGGCCTGCCCGAAGACGCGCGCGAGTATTCCGTGGCGGGTCAGATTCTGCGGGACCTTGGCATTGCTTCCGTTGTCCTCATGACTAATAATCCGCACAAGGGTGAGGGTTTGGCCGGCTTTGGTGTCGATGCTTCTCAGCACACTACGCTTGCTGTGGAAGCAAACGAGGACAACATCACCTACCTGCGCACCAAGCGTGACCGCATGGGCCATGACCTGCCGCAGGTTGAACACTGGGATATGCAGCATCCAGCAGGTGGTGCCCACGACGCGAATGATGAAGACCACCGCAACTAAGCACTAAGAAAGGTTTCCGATGGCTAAAGAAGGCTTGCCTGAAATTGAATTGGTCCCCGCTGAGGGGATCCGCGTGGCTGTCGTAACCGCGACGTGGAACGCCGAAATCTGCGACCAGCTGCACAAGCGCGCTGTAGAGACTGCTCGTGCATGTGGCGCGCAGGTGACCGAGACTCGCGTGGTTGGGGCACTCGAACTTCCCGTCGTGGTGCAGGCGGCGGCCCGGACCCACGATGCCGTGGTTGCGCTGGGCTGCGTGGTAAAGGGCGGCACCCCGCACTTCGATTACGTGTGTGACTCCGTAACGCAGGGCCTAACCCGCATCGCTCTAGACGAGTCCACTCCGGTGGGCAACGGCGTGCTCACCGTGAACGAGTATTCACAGGCAGTCGATCGCGCAGGCTTTGCCACCTCAGATGAAGACAAGGGCGCGGAGTCGATGGTGGCGGCTTTAGACACGGTATTGAAATTGCGTACACTAGATGGGCTGGCAGGCTAGGCCAGCCTGTAAACCACGAAGAAGGAACTAATGACTGACGCACAAGAATCTGGGGCCCGCGAGACGTCGACACGCACGCAGCTTACCGACGCCGAGGTTCTGGCCTACACCAGTGCGGATCCGTTCGCGCAGACGTCGACGAAGCCGTGGATTTATGAGGCTAAGTCGCAATTTTTGCGCAAGGTGGCCATCGGTTGGGTCATCCTCGTCATGGCTATCCATATTTTCATGGGCCTTACCTTGGATATCTCCTTCACCGGTGCTGCCGTCACCACTATCGATAAGTTCGCTTTCCCCGGCGTGGGCCTGCTTATCTCGGTTCTGTCTTGGCTGGCCCTGACGCGCCCGCGCTTGCGTGCGAATGAAGACGGCGTCGAGGTGCGTAACATCGTAGGTACCCGTTTTTATCCTTGGCAGGTCGTCTACGGACTATCCTTCCCAGAGGGCGAGCGGATGGCGCGCATCGAGTTGCCCGACTTCGAGTATGTGCCGGTTTGGGCACTGCAGGCTGGCGATAAGGCCGCCGTTATCTCGAAGGTTCGCGCTTTCCGCGACCTTGAAGCTAAGTACATGCCGCAGGATTAAAAAGTGGCAGATCCCGCTACCTACCGACCAGCGCCAGGCACTATTCCCACAGAGCCTGGCGTTTATAAGTTTCGTGATGAAAACCGCCGGGTAATTTACGTAGGCAAGGCCAAGAACCTGCGCGCACGTTTGTCCAACTATTTCCAGGACATCACGCAGCTGCATCCGCGCACGCGCCAGATGGTGCTTACCGCTGCGTCGGTGGAATGGACCGTGGTTGCCAGCGAGGTGGAAGCGCTGCAGCTGGAATATACCTGGATTAAGCGCTTCGACCCGCGGTTTAATGTCATGTACCGCGACGATAAGACCTATCCGATGCTTGCGGTATCGGTAGGAGAGATCGTCCCACGCGCCTTCTTTTACCGTGGCCCGCGGCGGAAGGGCGTGCGTTATTTTGGTCCGTATTCCCATGCTTGGGCGGTGCGCGAAACCTTGGACCTGCTCACGCGCGTGTTCCCCATGCGCACCTGTTCCAAGGGCGTCTACAACCGGCACGAGCGCTTGGGCCGTCCGTGTCTATTGGGATATATCGGCAAATGTTCGGCACCGTGTACCGGTGCGGTATCGAAGGCAGATCATAGGGAGACCGTAAATTCGCTGGTTTCCTTTATGAACGGCAATACCTCCGCCGTGACCCGTGAACTAACCCAGCGCATGGAGCAAGCCGCGGAAAACCTCGAGTTTGAGCTTGCTGCACGCCTGCGCGATGACTTAGGCGCAATCAACAAGATTATGGAGCAGCAGGCCGTCGTGTTCAATGACGGAACTGATGCGGATCTCATTGCCTTTAGCTCTGATGAGCTGGAGGCCGCTGTGCAGATCTTCCATGTGCGTGACGGCCGCATCCGTGGCCAGCGCGGCTGGGTCGTAGAACGCTCAGGCGACCAAGCCCCGACGGGGCCGTGGGAAGAAGGCGAAAGCGATCCGGCTTTGCCGGCGTTGATGCAAAACTTCCTGATCCAGTTCTATTCGGATGCGGCAGACCGCGAGCAGCAAGAGATGGAGGAAGACGCTGCTCTTAGCAGGCGCGGTGTGGACCAGGAATCGCATACGGAAACCCGCCGCGGCAACGTGATTCCGCGGGAGATCTTGGTGCAGGCCATGCCGGACGAGTCGGCTGAAGTCATCTCCCTGCTCGAGGATCTGCGTGGGGCGCAGGTGAATATGCGAGTACCGCAGCGCGGCGATAAGCACTCCCTGATGGAGACCGTCGAGCGCAACGCTAAGGAGCAGCTGCGCCAGCACAAGCTCAAGCGCGTCGGTGATCTCACCGCGCGTTCGGCGGCCCTGCAGGACATCCAGGAAGCCTTGGGGATGGACCAGGCGCCGCTGCGCATCGAGTGCACCGATATCTCCCATATTCAAGGCACCGATGTGGTTGCTTCCCTCGTGGTCTTTGAGGACGGTCTGCCACGCAAGGCTGATTACAGGCGTTACCGCATCAAGGAGGCGGCTGGTGAGGGTCGCTCTGATGACGTCGGCTCCATCGCCGAGGTAACTCGCCGCCGTTTCAAGCGCCACAACGAGGACAAGCTCGCCAACCCAGACGAGGAAGTCGAGGAGTCCACCTTCGACGACGAGAATGTGCAGGAAGAATCCGCAGAAGCGGGACGTCGTTTTGCCTACCCGCCGCAGCTATTCATCGTGGACGGTGGCGCTCCGCAGGTTGCGGCAGCGCAAGAGGTATTTGATGAGCTCGGTATCGTGGACGTGACCCTCGTTGGCCTTGCAAAGCGCTTGGAGGAAATCTGGGTCCCGGGTGATGATGAACCGGTTATTCTCCCGCGTAACTCGCAGGCGCTGTACTTGCTACAGCAGATCCGCGACGAGGCACACCGCTTTGCTATTACTTATCACCGCCAGCAGCGTTCCAAGCGCATGCGTTCTTCGGTACTGGATTCGGTGCCGGGCTTGGGGCCGCAGCGCCGCACCGATTTGGTCAAGCATTTTGGCTCGGTGAAAAAGCTCAAGGAAGCCTCGGCGGAGGAGATCGCAGCGGTCAAGGGCTTTGGCCCGAAACTTGCCGGTGTGGTCTATGAACATCTGCATGGTTAAAGAAATTCAGTGTTCTATAAGTCTTCGCGGGCTAAGATGGGCTGCATGACGCACTTAGAATCCCCGCCCATCTTCATCACCGGTATGTCGGGTGGTGGCTTGACCTCCGCAGCCAAAGTCTTGGAGGACAAAGGCTACTACGTTGCCCACAACATCCCGCCGAAGGCCATCATTGATCTTCTCAAGCTGTGCGCGATGGAGGAGACCAAGGTTAAGAAGGTCGCAGCGGTAACTGACGTGCGTTCCCGCATGTTTCCAGGTTCGCTGCTGGAGACCATCGATGAGGTTAGCGAACTCGGCATGAAGCCAACGGTACTGTTTCTCGATGCACGCGACGACGTTTTGATTCGTCGTTTCGATTCCGTGCGCCGTACCCACCCCCTACAGGGCGGCGACACGTTGAAGGCGGGCATTCAGAGGGAGCGAAAAGCTATCGCGCATTCCCGCGAGCGTGCTGACATCATCATCGATACCACCAACCTCTCCATCCATGATCTGCGGCGGGCGATGGAGGCCGCCTTCGGTGATATGCGCAAAGACGTCCAGCACGTCACCGTCGAGTCCTTTGGCTTCAAAAATGGTTCGCCTCGCGATGTAGACCTTGTGCTTGACGTGCGATTCTTGCCCAATCCTTATTGGGTTCCGGAGCTGCGCGGTTACCGCGGCACCGATGAGCCGGTCTCGGATTATGTCTTGGCGCATCCTGCCGCCGAGAAGTTTATTGAGCACTTTCTGGACATGTTTGGGACCATGCTCGAGGGCTATCGTCACGAGGGCAAGAACTTCATCACCGTTGGCGTCGGCTGTACGGGCGGCCACCACCGTTCCGTTGCCGTTGCCGAGGAATTGACCCGGCGCCTGCGTCAGCGCGGAGACCTCGAGGTAAATGCTCTGCACCGCGATATTCAACGCGGCTAGTTTTTCCTGTTTCCTTGCACAATTGACCCGGAAAGCTTATAGATCCACTAATGACTCGACAAACCCACATGGCTTGCCTCGGTGGTGGCCATGGTCTTTATCAAACCCTTCTTGCTGCCCAGATGACGGGCGTGGACAGGATCTCTGCCATTGTTACCGTCGCCGATGACGGCGGCTCTTCAGGGCGCCTGCGCCGTGAGCTGGAAATCATTCCGCCCGGTGATCTGCGCATGGCGCTGGCCGCACTTTCCGATGACACGGAAACTGGCCAAATGTGGGCAGAAACGTTGCAACATCGTTTCCGGGGCAACGGTGCCATGGCAGGGCATGCCGTGGGTAATTTGCTCATCGCTGGCTTGACTGAGGTTCTCGGCGACTATCAGGCGGCCCTGGATAAGGTGGCCCAGCTGACCAATTCCCGCGGCCGCGTGCTGCCGGTGGTCAATCAGCCGCTGGACATCGAGGCGGAGGTCGCCGGGCTTGACGACGATCCCCGCATCATGCGGGCCGTACGCGGCCAAGTGGCGGTGGCTTCCACGCCGGGTCAGGTACGTCGCGTACGCATCCTGCCGGCGCATCCACAGGCCAATCCGAATGCTTTGGCCGCGCTTTCCGATGCCGACCTCATCACCATCGGCCCCGGATCTTGGTTTAGCTCGGTGCTACCGCACGTGCTGGTGCCGGAAATCGTGAACACTGTGAAGAACTCTTCCGCGATGCGCGTGGTTGTGCTGAACCTTTCCGCAGAGCCGGGCGAGACTCAGGGCTTTTCTGCGGAGCGGCATCTCCACGTGTTGGCGCAGCATGCGCCGGAACTGCGCATCGACCGAGTCTTGGTGGATTCCAACGCTATCCCGAGTGAGAGTGAGCGCAGCTATCTGCAGCGCGCCGCCAACGTACTGGGCGCCCAAGCGGTATTCGCTGACGTTAGCCTGCGTGATGAAAACGGAGTGCGTCTAAACAAGCATGATCCACACAAGCTTTCTGCTGCGTTGAAAGGATTGCTCGAGCAAAGCTAGCCTAGTGCGGCCAAGGATTTATCGTGCAGGCTAGACTAGTGTTTCTCTATGTCTGTATAAGGCATTCCGTGCCTGATAGGGCATACCGCGTCTGCGCAGACCTGGTTGGATGATGCTCGGTCTGTACAGCAAGAATCATTGAGAAAGGGGCAAGGACTTTGTCTGCTTCATTGACCGAACAGGTCAAGGATGAACTCACAGCAGTCTCCGTTCCACGCCAGTCCGCTCGTGCCGCGGAAATTTCCGCCATGTTGCGCTTTGCCGGCGAGCTGACCGTAAGCGGGGACCAGATGGCCTACGAAATCGAAGTGGACAATCTGCGCATTGCCGAGCGGCTCATCGAAGCCCTCGATGACCTCTACAGCGTGAAGGCAACCTCGCATGTTGTGGGGCCGGCCGGTTCGCAGAAGAAGTCTCGCGTTCAGCTGCGCGTTGCCTCCGGCGCAAAGGAGCTAACGCGTCGCCTAGGGTTGGTCACTCGTTCGGGCCATCCGGTGGTGGGACTGCCGCCGCAGGTAATCTCGGGCTCTATCGCCGACAACGAGGCCGCATGGAGGGGCGCATTCCTTGCCCAAGGGACGCTGACCGAGCCGGGCCGTTCTTCTACCCTCGAGGTGCTATGCCCTTGCCAAGAGGCCGCGCTGGCTTTGGTGGGCTGTGCACGCCGCCTGGGAATCTCTGCAAAAACCAAGGAAACCCGTGGCGCCGATCGCGTCGTTGTGCGCGATGGCGATGCTATTGGCGCCTTGTTGACCCGCATGGGCGCTCAGGAAACCCGCTTGACGTGGGAGAAGAAGCGCGTCAAGCGCGAGGCGCACGATACCTCGAAGCGCCTGGATAACTTCGATGATGCTAATTTGCGCCGTTCCGCGCGTGCTGCGGTAGCTGCCGCCGCCCGTGTAGAGCGCGCGATGGAAATATTGGGCGACGACGTGCCCGAGCACCTCGCAGATGCGGGCCGCCTGCGCGTCCAGCACCGCGAGGCCTCCTTGGAGGAACTGGGACGCCTGGCTGATCCTCCAATGACTAAGGATGCTGTTGCCGGACGCATCCGGCGCTTGCTTTCCATGGCAGATAAGCGCGCCGAGGAGCTTGATATTCCGGACACCAACGAATCGATCACTGATGATCTTTTTGACGAGTCGTAGACTTTACTAGGTGAAAAAGTTTCTGATTTTCAAGGTTTCGATCAAAGCCTTAGCCGCCAGCCGCCTTGTCCGATCGGACGGGGCGGTTTTGTTCGGGCAAAACAGGCACATTCGGGAGTAGGCGGATACTTTACGCCCAGCATTGCTGCGTCTGGTACCTGCTGGATATGTTTGCTAATCAGGGCTGAGCTGGGGGAGTGATATATCCCACCCCAGGCAACATAAACCAACACATACGGACAAACTCGGGGGTAGTGCAGGGGGTTTTCGGTGCGGATTAGTCATGTGAGCCAAAAATTGTACGCCTGTTTTTGCCTTTCGTCATTACCTGGTTCTAGAAAGCCTCGGGCGGCCCTTTTGCCGCTGCATGCTTGGTGTTTGCTCGGTAGTATCGGCCGTGTTGGGAAAACTCACCGAGGTTCTTCGCACCAAAGACGAACTATAGGAGATGCCTCGGAGCCCACATAACTTTTACTCGATTTATAGAGGAGAAAAACAGTGACCATCCGCGTAGGCATCAATGGGTTTGGCCGCATCGGCCGCAACTTCTTCCGTGCAGTTGCCCAGGGCGACTCCGACCTCGAGGTAGTTGCAGTCAACGACCTCACCGACAACGGCAGCCTGGCAAATCTTCTCAAGTACGATTCCGTTCTCGGCCGCCTCGACGGCGAGATCACCCATGATGACGAGTCCATCACCGTCAACGGCCACCGCATCGCAGTTTCTGCTGAGCGCGATCCAAAGAACTTGAACTGGTCCGAGCACAAC
The DNA here is from genome assembly GCF_001807365.1 of Corynebacterium sp. HMSC06G04. Taxonomy (NCBI): domain Bacteria; kingdom Bacillati; phylum Actinomycetota; class Actinomycetes; order Mycobacteriales; family Corynebacteriaceae; genus Corynebacterium; species Corynebacterium sp. HMSC06G04. Next base: position 198,635 of record NZ_KV788623.1, read on the forward strand.
GTTGACATCGTTATCGAGTCCACCGGCTTCTTTACCGATGGTGAGGCAGCAAAGGCTCACATCGAGGCTGGCGCTAAGAAGGTCATTATTTCTGCACCGGGCAAGAACGTTGACGGCACCTTCGTCTACGGCGTCAACTCCGACGAATACGACGCTGCAAAGCACAACGTTATTTCCGCAGCTTCCTGCACAACCAACTGCCTGGCACCGATGGCAAAGGTCCTTAACGACAAGTTTGGCATCGAAAAGGGCCTGATGACCACCGTTCACTCCTACACCGGTGACCAGCGCATCCAGGATGCACCACACAAGGACCCACGCCGTGCACGCGCTGCAGCGGTCAACATGGTTCCGACCTCCACCGGCGCTGCAAAGGCAGTTGCACTGGTTCTTCCGGAGCTCGAAGGCAAGCTGGACGGCTACGCAATGCGCGTTCCGACCATCACCGGTTCCGCAACCGACCTGACTTTCACCGCTTCCCGCGACGTCACCGTTGAGGAAATTAACGCTGCAATCAAGGAAGCCGCTGTTGGCGAGTTCGGCGAGACCCTCGCATACACCGAAGACCCAATCGTTTCCACCGACATCATCACCGACCCACACGGTTGCATCTTCGACGCCGGCATGACCAAGGTCTCCAACGGCAACCTCGTCAAGGTCCTTGGCTGGTACGACAACGAGTGGGGCTACACCAACCAGCTCGTGCGCACCACCTCCTTGGTCGCTTCCAAGCTTTAAGCTCGGCGCTTGCAAGTCCTAACTAGAGGCTTGGCTTAGATGTTCTACCGGCTCACGTAATTTCCCGCCCAAGGGTCATGCGTGGGCCGGTAGTCTTGTGTAGAACGTTTTTCAAAGATTTCAATGAAGGAGAATCCAATGGCTTTCAAGACCCTTGATGACCTCATCGCAGAGGGTGTGGGCTCCCGCCACGTCCTCGTACGATCCGACTTCAATGTGCCGCTCGACGAGGAAGGCAACATTACTGACTCCGGACGTATCACCGCATCCCTGCCAACCATCAAGGCACTCGTTGAAGGTGGCGCCAAGGTCATCCTTTCCGCACACTTGGGCCGTCCAAAGGGCGAGGTAAACGAGAAGTACTCCCTGGCGCCGGTAGCAGAGGCTCTTTCTGAGGCACTGGGTCAATACGTAGCGCTTGCTGGCGACGTAACCGGTGAGGACGCACACGAGCGCGCAAATGGTCTTAACGACGGTGACGTCATGCTGATCGAGAACGTGCGTTTTGATGCTCGCGAGACCTCCAAGGATGAGGCTGAGCGCGGCGCTTTCGCTGATGAGCTCGCTGCCTTGGCTGCGGATAACGGCGCCTTCGTCTCCGACGGTTTTGGCGTTGTCCACCGCGCGCAGGCTTCCGTATACGACGTCGCTAAGCGCCTGCCGGCGTTTGCAGGCAAACTCGTGCAGAAGGAAGTCGAGACGCTCGCAGCTGTCGCTGAAAAGCCAGAGCACCCATACGTGGTTGTCCTCGGCGGCGCGAAGGTCTCTGACAAGCTCGGCGTCATCGAAGCGCTGGCAGATAAGGCTGACAAGGTCATCATCGGTGGAGGCATGTGCTACACCCTGCTCGCGGCAAAGGGCTACAACGTTCAGAACTCTCTGCTGCAGGAAGACCAGATCGACAACTGCAAGGACCTGCTCGAGCGCTTCGGTGACAAGCTCGTTCTGCCAGTAGATCTCATCGCCGCTACCGAGTTCAACGCTGATGCGGAAAACAAGGTTGTCGCCCTCGACGGCATCCCAGAGGGCTGGATGTCCCTAGACATTGGACCTGAGTCCGTTAAGGCATTCGACGAGGTTATTGCATCCTCTAAGACCGTATTCTGGAATGGTCCGATGGGCGTATTCGAGATGGAGGCATTCTCCAAGGGCACCGAAGGCGTTGCTAAGTCCATCATCTCTGCCACCGAAAACAACGGCTCCTTCACCGTCGTCGGCGGTGGCGACTCCGCCGCTTCGGTTCGCCTGCTTGGCCTGAATGAAGAGGGCTTTTCCCACATCTCCACCGGCGGCGGCGCATCCCTCGAGTTCCTCGAGGGTAAGGAACTGCCGGGCGTATCCGTTCTGCAGGCATAAGCGCCGCAGTTACACAGGCCTACGCACAAAACCCCGAAAGGAAAATTTTCCATGGCACGTAAACCACTGATTGCCGGTAACTGGAAGATGAACCTGGACCACAAGGAAGCAATCGCCTCCATCCAGAAGTTCGACTTCTCCCTGCCGAAGGACTACTACGACAAGGTCGACGTCGCCTTCATGGTGCCGTTTACTGACCTGCGCACCATGCAGACCCTCTCCGAGGGCGACAAGCTGCTTCTGACCTACGGCGCACAGGACATCTCCAAGCACGATTCTGGCGCCTACACCGGTGAGGTCTCAGGCAAGATGCTCGCATCCTTGGGCTGCAAGTGGGCCGTAGTTGGCCACTCTGAGCGCCGCGAGTACCACGGCGAGACTGACGAGCTCGTATCGGAAAAGGCTGCTGCAGCACTCAAGCACGGCTTGAGCCCGATCGTCTGCGTCGGCGAGCCGCTCGACGTTCGCGAGTCCGGCACCCACGTTGACTACGTGGTCAACCAGACCCGCAATTCCCTCGCAGGCCTGTCCGCTGAGGACTTGTCTAAAACCGTCGTTGCCTATGAGCCTGTCTGGGCCATCGGCACCGGCAAGGTTGCCTCCGCTGACGACGCCCAGGAGGTTTGCGCTGCAATCCGTGCTCTCGTGCGCGAACTTGCGGGCGAAGAGGTGGCAGAAGGCATTCGTATTCTCTACGGCGGTTCCGTCAAGGTTGACTCCGTCGCTGAGATCGTGGGCAAGCCCGACGTCGATGGCGGGCTAGTTGGCGGCGCTTCCTTGGTAGGCGACGAATTTGCCAAGCTCGCTGCGAACGCATCCACCGTTGTCTAAGCACCGAGTCAAGAAATAGGTACTGGATAACCAGCGCTACGCATGTGGGTCGAAGTATTCTTCGGCCCGCGTCGTGGTGTAGAGTAGTCCGGAGTTAATTAATAAATTCTGAGAGGAACGATCCTATGATCTTGGCACTGGAAATCATCTTGGTGATTGCCGCGATCCTCATGTCCATCTTCGTGCTGCTGCACAAGGGCAAGGGCGGCGGACTTTCCAGCCTCTTCGGCGGCGGCGTCCAGTCCAACCTTTCTGGCTCCACCGTCGTGGAGAAGAACTTGGACCGCTACACCATCGTGATGGTCATTATCTGGTTGGCCTGCATCGTAGCACTCAATCTGATCCAGGCATACGCCGTTTAAAGCCTAAGCAGGCTTAAAGAAAGGCCGCGCTTCCTTTACTTTTAAGGAAGCGCGGCCTTTTACTTTTCTGCTTATTCTTCGTTGCTTATTCTTCGATTACCGTCGCGGCGTCGTCGCTTAGGAAAAGAATGGTTTCGCTAGTGCCATGCGCACCGGCTGCAGGCCATTCGATGGCGGGGGAGCCAGCCACGATGTGGGAGGCCGCCTCAGCCTTTTCCTCACCGGAGACCAAGAACCACACACGCTCGGAGCGGTTAACCGCAGGCAGCGTCAGCGTGACTCGCTCTGCTGGTGGCTTGGGAGAGTCGGGGACTGCTACAACGAGGTCTTCTTGTTCCATTACTGCCGCAGAATGCGGGAACATGGAGTTGATGTGGCCCTCGCCGCCCATGCCGAGCAGATGTAGGTCGAAGCCGTTAGGTGCGAACTCCGAAATCTCGCCCGCATAGGCCTTCGCCGCATGTTCCATGGCGATTGCGCCCAAGTCGAGACCGTGAATGTGTTCTTCCGGAACGCCCGCTGCGTGCAGGAGTGCCGCACGGGCCTGGCCCTCGTTGGAATCAGGATCGGAGACTGGAACATTGCGCTCATCGCCAAAGAAAACGTGCACGCGGGTCCAATCGATGGCCAAGGCTGGGTAATCCTCACTCTGCTGCTTCGCAGCGGCATCGAGGCGAGCCAGCTCGCGCAGGGTTCCAATGCCGGCACCACCGCCGGTGAGAACGACGCGCGCCACGCCGTCGTTGTGAAGGCCGCCGCCCGGGGCCTGGACCGACGTGACTACGTCGATGAATTTGCGGGCGGCAGAGGATATGAGTTCGTCTACATCGCTCACGCGGTGAAGAGTGACCATGTGTGTTTGATCCTTAAAAGGGTTATAAAAAATAAAGGTGTACGACTAACTGTAGCCCACGCGTGACAGTGCGCGAAGCGAGTGCGCATATGTCTTGTCAGAGTCGAGGTGGCGCAGGTCCTCAGAGAGGATTTCTGCCTGCGAACGCACGCTCAACGAGACCAGGGAATCCGGGGAACCCGGAACCCGTACGCGGACGGTGCTAGCGTCGACGACGTCGACTGTTACGTGTGAGGATACGCGTTTAAAGCGCAGGGAGTGGATAGGAAACGCCCCCGGCTCCGGGGCGGTCGTGGTCTTCCGGGTTACCGGAACACCCAGGGCGTCGACAAGCCAGCCCGCAGCAAAGTCAGCGGCCGGGCTTTCTGCGGCTCCGCAGACTTCCACGGACTCGACCGGCTCATGTGGGTGGCGGTCAAGCGCCGATGCCACGATGCCGCGCCACAGGGTAATGGCTGCCCAAGACATATCCGAGTCACCCGGGGTATAGCCGCGGGAGAGCTGCATGAGTTCCTCATGGCTCGCCCCATCCCCGTAGGCCACGTTGGTGATCCGGCGCTGCGCCAGCTTGCCGATTGGGCTCTGCGCTGGATTTGCTGGGCACTTGGTGGGCCACCATGCAACCAGTGGCGTATCCGGAAGCAGCAGCGGGATAACCACGGACTCGGACTGCTCAGCTAGGTCGCCGTGCAGGTGCATGACGACGATCTCCGAGGCGCCAGCCTCACCGCCGACGCGCAGCTCGGCATCGAGGTGGGTTTCCTTGTCGCCGGAGCCGGCGATGACGACGAGCACGCGGGAGGGGTGCTCGTGCGAAGCGTCGCGAACGGAGGCTAGGATGCCCTCGATATCGTCTCCCTCGTTAGCGGCAACAATGAGCGTGAGCACGCGGCCAGTGGTTAGCGTGTAGTGCTCCTGCGCTTCAACGAGCTTCTTGGAGATCTTGCGGGTCGTGGTATCAGGCAATGGGATAATCATCGCTGTGGCCTCCTTAAGGGCGACGCCAGGTATGGCCTCGGCGGCGCAGCATCGTGTTGGCGGATTCAGGGCCCCAAGTGCCCGCTGGGTACTCTTCCGGCTGCCCGGCCTTGGCCCAATAGTCAAGAATTGGGTCGAGGATGGACCAGGAGAGCTCGACTTCCTCGTTGGTCGGGAAAAGTGAGGACTCGTCGAGCAAAGCATCGAGGATGAGGCGCTCATAAGCCTCAGGAGATTCCTCGGTGAAGGCCTCTGCGTAGGCGAAGTCCATGTTGACATCGCGGACTTCCATGGTGGAACCCGGCACCTTTGAACCGAAGCGCATTGTTACGCCCTCGTCTGGTTGGACGCGAATGACCACGGCGTTCTGGCCGAGGGCCTCTGCCTGACCGTTGTCGAACGGCTGGTGCGGGGCGGTCTTGAATACCAGTGCGATCTCGGTGACGCGGCGGCCGAGGCGCTTGCCGGTGCGCAGGTAGAAAGGCACACCGGCCCAGCGACGGGAGTTGACCTCAAGGGTGCAGGCCGCATAGGTCTCAGTGGTAGAAGCAGGATCGAATCCGTCCTCCTCACGCAGGCCCCGCACGTACTCGGAGCCCTGCCAACCTGCAGAATACTGGCCGCGGGCGGTGGTCTTGTTCAACGGGTGAACCGCCTGAGTCGCGCGCAAGACCTTGATCTTTTCCGCCTGCAGTGCCTCCGGTTCAAAGGAAGAAGGCTCTTCCATAGCTACGAGGGCGAGCAGCTGCAACAGGTGGTTCTGGATAACGTCGCGGGCGGCGCCGATGCCGTCATAGTAGCCGGCGCGGCCTCCCAAGCCGATGTCCTCTGCCATAGTGATCTGCACATGGTCGATGTAGTGCGCATTCCACATCGGCTCGAAGATCTGGTTGGCAAAGCGCAGCGCCATAATGTTCTGGACGGTTTCCTTGCCAAGGTAGTGGTCAATGCGGAATACGGAAGACTCCGGAAAGACCGTGTTGACAATCTCATTGAGCTCACGAGCAGATGCTTGGTCGTGGCCGAAAGGTTTTTCAATGATGACACGGCGCCAAGAATCGTCAGCGCTGTTGGCCATGCCAACGCGCTCAAGCTGGTGGCAGATGCTGGAGAAGAACTCCGGTGGAACAGAAAGATAATAAGCCCAGTTGCCGCCGGTACCGCGGGAGGAATCTAGCTCCGCCAAGCGTGCGGACAGGGCGTCGAAGCCGGCGTCATCAAAAGCTCCGTGCACGAACTCGATGCCCTGCGCCAGGTGCTGCCAGACATGCTCGTTGAACTTGGTACGGGCGCCTGCCTTGACTGCACCCATCACGTAGTCGCAGAACTCTTGTTTGTTCCAGTCACGGCGGCCATAGCCAACCAAGGTGAAACCAGCGGGCAGGAGGCCGCGGTGTGCAAGGTCGTAGATGGCGGGTAGCAGTTTCTTATAAGCGAGGTCACCGGTTACACCGAAAATCACCATGCCCGAGGGACCGGCGATGCGCGGTAGGCGCTTGTCCTTCGCGTTGCGCAGTGGATTTACCCAGGCGCTCGATTCCGTCACAGGGGGTTCCTTTCCCAATTTAATTCTCCAGCGACACATTCTAGCGACAAGCGCCCCGCCGAGGTTAGTCAGCGGGGCGCGCGGCCAAATAGGCGGCCGCAGCTACAGGCGAGCGGCCATCGATTCCAGAAGTTCTTCCCAAGCGGCGACGAACTTATCGACGCCCTCTTTTTCTAGGACCGCGAAGACATCGTCGAAGTCGATACCGAGTTCTGCCAGCTCGGTGAAGACGGCTTCTGCCTGCTCGGCGGAATCGCTTAGGGTATCACCGTGCAAGTTGCCTTCTGCTAGCACTGCGTCGATAGTTTTTTCCGGCATGGTGTTGACCGTGTGCGGGCCAGCCAACTCGGAAACGTACAAGGTAGCGGGGTAGTCGGGGTTCTTAACGCCCGTCGACGCCCACAGCGGGCGCTGCACATTCGCTCCTGCGGGAAGATCGCCTGCCTCCAGCAGCTCCTTCTTGAACAGGGCGTAGGCGCGCTGGGCATTGGCGACGCCCGCCTTGCCGCGCGCTGCCAAGGCAGCATCGCTTCCGATTGCCTCGAGGCGCTTGTCGACTTCGCTGTCCAAACGGGAGACGAAGAAGGAAGCCACGGAGTGAATCTTGGAAACGTCGTGGCCGGCCTCCTCGGCGCGGCGCAGGCCCTTCTTGAAGGTGTCGATGACTTCACCGTAGCGCTCGACGGAGAAGATCAAGGTGACGTTGACGGAGATGCCATCGGCAAGCGCGTCAGCGATGGCCGGAAGGGAACCCTCGGTGGCTGGAATCTTGATCATCAGGTTCGGACGGTTAACGCGCGCCCACAGCTCGCGTGCCTGCTGGATGGTGGCCTCGGCATCGGCGGAGATGCGGGGATCGACCTCGATGGAAACGCGCCCGTCGCGGCCTAAAGATGCCTCGTAGATTCCTGCGAACATATCGCATGCGCGGGCAACATCCTCGATGGCAAGGGCATAGACGGCGTCGTCAGCCTTTGCGCCCTCTTCTTTAAGCTGCGCAATCGCGGCATCGTAAGCGGTGCCCTTGGACATCGCAGCGGCGAAGATGGCCGGGTTTGTGGTGACACCCACGATGGACTTGGAGGAGATGATCTCCTCGAGGTTGCCGGAGTCTAGGCGCTCGCGGGAAAGATCGTCCAACCAGGTAGAGGTACCGAGTTGAGCGAGTTCATCAATATGCGACATGTTTTCCTTACTTGCTAGCGGTGATGGATTCGTGGGCGGCGTTGACTACGGCTTCGGTGGTGATGCCAAACTTCTCGAAGAGCTCGCCGGCTGGGGCAGAAGCGCCGAAGTGCTCGAGGGAGACATTGCGGCCGAAGGTGCCGGTGTACTTGTACCAAGGCATTGCGAGAGCAGCCTCGACGGAGACGCGGGCGCGGACTGCGGAAGGCAGCACGGACTCGCGGTAGGCATCGTCCTGCTCGTCGAACCATTCCAGGCATGGCGCAGAGACAACGCGGGTGGCGGTGCCTTCTGCTTCGAGCTGCTTTGCGGCCTCGACAGCCAGCTGCACCTCGGAGCCGGTGGCCAGCAGGATGACGTCTGGGGTTTCCTTGGATGCTTCTACCAAGACGTAGGCGCCACGACGTACGCCCTCGGCTGCCTTTTCCTTGGTGCCGGCAAGCACCGGCAGGTTCTGGCGGGAAAGCGCAAGGCCCTTTGGAGCTGCCTTGTACTCGAAGGCGGCGGCCCAAGCCTGCGCAGTCTCGTTGGCGTCGGCTGGGCGGATGACCGAGAGATTCGGGATAGCACGAAGGGCAGCCAAGGTCTCGACCGGCTGGTGGGTTGGGCCATCCTCGCCCAAGCCGATGGAGTCGTGGGTCCAGACGTAGTAAGTATCGGTGGACATCAAGGCACCGAGACGGACGGCCGGGTACTGATACTCGGAGAAGATCAGGAAGGTGCCGCCGTAAACGCGGGTGTTGCCGTGCAGCGCGATGCCGTTCATGACTGCGGACATCGCGTGCTCGCGAATACCGAAGTGGAGGTTGCGGCCGTAAGGCTTAGCATCCCAAGCGCCGGTGGTGATGGACTCAGGGCCGAAGGAGTGGGCGCCCTTGATGACGGTGTTGTTGGAGCCAGCCAGGTCGGCGGAACCGCCCCACATCTCCGGAACTGCAGCAGCCAGTGCCTGGATGGTGGCCTCAGAGGCCTTACGGGTAGCGATGGAATCACCCTCGTCCCAGACCGGTAATTCTGCTGCGAAGTTCTCCGGCAGCTTACGTGCCTGCATGCGGTCAAAGAGCGCCTTGCCCTCTGGGTTTGCGGCAGCCCAAGCGTCGAACTTTTCCTGCCACTTAGCGTTCGCCTCGGCGCCGCGCTCACGCAGCTTGCGGGTGTGGGCTACTACCTCGTCGGAGACCTCGAAAGTCTTTTCTGGATCGAAGCCCAGAACTTCCTTGGTGGCGGCAACCTCTTCATCACCTAGCGCAGCGCCGTGCACGCCGCCGGTGTTCATTTTGTTTGGTGCCGGGTAACCGATGACGGTCTTGACGCGGATGAAAGATGGGCGCTCGGTTTCCTCGCGGGCGGCCTGTGCAGCGGCCTCGAGCGCCTCGACGTCTTCACCGGACTCGACGGTCTGGACGTGCCAGCCGTAGGCCTCGTAGCGCGCTACGACGTCCTCGTTGAAGGCGATGTTCGTATCGTCCTCGATGGAGATGCGGTTGTCATCCCAAAAGACGATGAGGTTGCCCAGCTTCTGGGTCCCTGCCAGCGAGGAAGCCTCGGCGGTAACGCCTTCTTGTAGGTCACCATCAGAGGAGATGACGTAAACGAAATGATCGAACGGGGACTCGCCGGCCGGGGCTGCGGCGTCGAAAAGCCCGCGTTCCTTGCGGGCCGCCATGGCCATGCCGACTGCGGAGGCCAACCCCTGGCCGAGCGGGCCGGTGGTGATCTCCACGCCGTCGGTGTGGTTGACCTCGGGGTGGCCTGGCGTCAGCGAACCCCAGGTACGGAGGGATTTGAGGTCCTCCAGCTCCAGGCCGAAGCCGCCCAAGTAAAGCTGGATGTACTGCGTCAGCGAGGAGTGACCAACAGAAAGAACGAAACGGTCGCGGCCGGCCCACTTAACATCGTTCGGGTCATGATTGATGACGCGCTGGTACAGGGTATAAGCCAACGGTGCCAGGGACATCGCGGTGCCGGGGTGGCCGGAGCCGCACTTTTGGACAGCATCTGCTGCGAGAACGCGGACGGTGTCGACCGCGCGAGTATCCACATCAGTCCAGTCAGCCGGATAACGGCGCTCGACCATGGCTTGCAATTCTGGGGTCAGCTTTTCTTGCGACACTGGGGACGCCCCTTACTTTGTGGATCGGTTGAGTATTGACCCCTCAAGTCTAGATGTTTTGATTAACGGGTGGTGGATTGTCACGGATTGTGGTGGATTATCTAAAACGGTCCAAGAAACTGTAGGCTGGCATGGTTAAGAAGCCTTGGTTAAAGGCGGGGGAACTTTCTAACCCCCGAAGCCGACAACTAGATTGCGGCCATAACCAGGCGGCCACAAAAATTTACCCCGTGCCAGATACTGGAGGAATATTCCTTGGAGACGTTAAAGGCCTATTTTGCGCTGACGAAGCCGAGGATCATTGAGCTTTTGCTAGTCGCCGCAATTCCGGCGATGCTCCAAGCGCAGCGTGGTGTTGAATCCGTCACGGATAACTTCTGGCTAATCCTTTCCACCATCTTCGGCGGCTGGATGGGCGCTGCGGCTGCCCACACCTTCAACAATGTGGTGGACTATGAGATCGACCAGAAAATGCAGCGCACTCGCGCTAGGCCGCTCGTGCGTGCGAGTATCTCGCGCCGCAATGCTGCCATCTTTGCGTGGGTGATGTTGGCGCTTTCGGTCTTCTGGCTGGGCGTTCTGGCGCACTCCTGGCTGGCAGCGTTCTTCGTCATCCTGACTAACTTCTTCTATGTCTTCGTCTATACGAAGTTTTTGAAGATGCGCAATTCCCAAAACATCGTCTGGGGCGGCCTCGCTGGCTGTATGCCGGCGATGGTGGGATGGGCAGTAATTCGTGACAATGCCCCTGCTGGTGAGCCCGATAAGTGGTGGCAGGCTATCGTGCTGTTCCTTATTATCTTCTTTTGGACACCGCCGCATACGTGGGCACTGGCAATGAAGTACAAGGAGGACTACCGCAAGGCAGGCGTTCCGATGCTGCCGGTAGTCGCCCCTGAGGTCGAGGTAACCCGCCAGATTGTCTGGTACACGGTCGGTACGCTCATCGTGACCTTCCTGATCATCCCTGCCGCCTCGTGGATCTATTTGGTGGCTGCAGTTGGTTCCGGCGCCGTCTTCTTGTGGATTGCCGTTGCACTTCACCGAGGCGTCAAGCAGGGCGAAAAGGTCAAGCCCATGCGCTTGTTCATCTACTCCAATAACTACCTGTCGGTCTTGTTCATCGGCCTATCTATCGACGCTGTGCTGGGCTGGGAATCCATCGGCAGCATGCTTGGCTGGTCGACGGCTTGGTTCTAACACGATCAGCCAACTTGGTGGGTCTGAAGGTGAAATAGAACAAGCGGCAATAAAACCTAGCCTAGTTGTCCTCGCGCACTCTTAAGACGATAGAACCGGTGGTCTTGCGCTCTTGGAGATCGCGATGGGCTTGCGCGGCTTCTGCGAGCGGGTAGGAGGCCGTGACGTTGAAGACCACGTCGCCGTCGGTTACCGCCTGAACGACTGCCTGGGCACGCATTTGGAACTCGCCTTCCTGGGAGGTCCACGCGCCCAGAGAAGGCCGGGTCAAAAAGATTGAGCCGTGCTTGTTGAGTAGCTGCGGATCCATCGGTGGAACCGGGCCGGAGGCCGCGCCAAACAGTGCCACGGTGCCGCGTGGACGCACCCCTTCGAGCGACTCCATGAAGGTATCCTTGCCGACGCCGTCGTAGACAACGTCCACACCGAAACCACCGTTGAAGCGGCGAACCTGCTCAGCAAGTCCTTCGCCGTAACGGAACACTTGGTCAGCGCCAGCCTCGTATGACAAGGCTTCTTTTTCATCGGTAGAGACCACCGTGTAAACCGTGGCACCGGCTGCCTTAGCCATTTGGGTGAGGATAAGGCCCACGCCTCCTGCGCCCGCGGTGATAAGGCAGGAGGCGCCCTCGCCGAGCTGGTACACGCCATTTGCTAGGTAATGAGCGGTCATTCCCTGCAGGAGCATCGAACCAGCTACCTCAGGCGGGAAGTCATCGGGGACCGCAACGATGCGGTCGCGCGGCACGCATACTTGCTCCGCATAGGAGCCGAAAGCGTGGTCCCAAGCCACCATGGTGCCCTCGGCGATTTCGCCCTTTGGGTCGTGGACAACGCGGCCAGTGCCTTCGAGGCCGAGGATGAAAGGAGGCGTGGCGCTGTAGATGCCCTCGCGGTAATAGGTGTCGATGTAGTTGACACCGGCCACGATTACGTCGACAAGCAGCTGATCCTCGGTAGGGGTGGGTGCCGAAGTCTCTACATACTCGAGGACCTCTGGGCCACCTTTGTGGTTGACCTGAATTGCGTACATGTTTCAAGGCTATCGCAGCTACTCGCATACATGCAGGAAAACCGCTCCACCGAACGGCCTCAGGGCCGGTTTGAGTAGGTGGAGCGGTTTCGCCGAAGACTATTAAGTCTCGGGAGTCTACAACCTGGTTTAAGTTTTATTTCGCCAGTGTTGCCTGCCGTGCAGCGAACTTTTCTTCGGCTGCTGGGGAGCCAGTCTTCAGGCCCTCTGTGCCGTTGACGCGGCGAACACCATGCGCCCATAGGAGAGCGGTGAAAGCGGTGACTACGGAAGACATGCCGATGTGGATTGGCACCGTCCAGCGCGGGACGTGCATGTAGAACTGGGCGACGCCGATGCCCCATTGGATGAGAATGCAGGCGATGAGCACCCAGGCGGCCTTCTTGACGAATGCCGGTGCATGAACACGGTAAAGCATGAACATCACAATGACGGTGAGGATCAGATAGGCGTACATGCACATCGCATGAACCACGGCCATCATCTCGGTATCGACGTTGAGGCGGCCTTCCATGCCGACGCCATCGTCTCCAGAGTGGACACCAGAGCCGGTGACCATGGTGCCGGTGGTGAGGACCACAGCGAGGGCAATGGACGCCATCGCAGCCAACACGCGGATGGCCTGTGGGAAGATCTGGGTGCGCACGCCGTCGTCAGGCTCAAGGATGCGGGAGTAAAGCATTGCAGCCAACCAGACGAGAATCATCGATGGTAGGAAGTGCAGCGCCACGGCCCACCAGTTGAGCTTCAAGAAAACGGAGATGGCGCCGATGATTGCTTGGACCACGATGCCGGCCAAGTTCAACCACGCATAAACCTTCAACTCAGTGCGGCGGCGCGCCATATGCATCGCCATGATGGCAGCCACCGCGGCAGCCGTGACGACGAAGGTAAGCAGGCGGTTACCGAACTCGATGAGTTGGTGGATCCACGGTGCTGCACCGGAGAGTGGAACCAGCGAGCCCGGGTGGCACTCGGGCCAGGTGATGCAGCCAAGGCCGGAACCCGTAACTCGCACAATGGCGCCGGATACGGTAATGCCGCCTTGACAGACAAGCAGAATCATCGCGATGAGACGCTGCATCTTGATGGCGGGCGTCGCCTCGCGGAAAAACGTAGATACTTTGTTACCGGAATTCACGTTAAAAAGACTACCGCTCGGACAGGCTCGGGACGAAACCCTGAATGCCTGCGGGAGCGAAAAAGATAAAAGTCACATTTGCTGCTGGAAATGGAACCTTTTCGCGGCTGCATTTCACAGTTTCCAAATGGTGAGGTCGACTTGGTGAGGTGAGGCTGCACCAGTCTCAGCGCAATACTCGGGTCACAGCTGTTACGGGGTGGCCTCACCATTTGCAGATGTGAGCCCTCATCAAACGGATCAAGCCCGCGTGGTGCGGCCAGGTGCGCGACTAGCCCTCGAAGCGGAACCAGCGCACCGCTGCGAAGGAGGCGGCGCCGGCCCAGGCGAGGAGCACGAGTAGTTCCTGCCAGGGGAGGGTGTGGTTGAGGGCGTCGGCAAGCGCGCTTGCCATCGCGACCGTGGGCACCACGGTAAGGATGCCGTCATTGCTCAAGCCTTGGGTGTACATGGCCCAGCCCACGACTCCCATCAGAATGAACCAGATGAGGTTCGCAACCGCGAGGACTACCTCGGAACTTAAAGTACCGCCGAGGAGCAGGCCGAGCGCGGTGAAGGCGCACACGCCCAGGATGAGGGTGATAAGCCCCAGCAAGATGCCGCCAAGGCTAGCCCGAAGGCCAAGCAGGAAGGCAACGCCGCCGAGGACGAGGACTTGGACCGCGACCATTGAGAAGACAGCGGCAATCTTGCCCACGATGATGGTCCAGGCCGGGACGCCGGAGGCGCCAGTTCGCTTCAGTGCGCCGTAGCGGCGGTCAAAGGCCAGCGCAATGGCTTGGCCGGTAAAGCCGGAGCTTGTGGCCGCCACCGCCAAGACCATAGGGAATATTTCCTTCAGGCCGTGGCCGGTAATGTGCTCCATCCGTGCCGCGCCAATCAAAATGGCTAGGGGAATGACGATGCTGAGCAGTTGCTGCTCACCGTGGCGCAGCATGAGTTTGGACTCGATTAGGCCCTGAGCTCGTGCCATGGTCCAGACGCTGGCACGCTGCGGGTGAGGCTGAAAGGTTCCCGGTTCGAAACGCGTCATGATTACTCCTTAGCTGCGCAGCTCGCGGCCGGTGATGTCGAGGAAGACGTCCTCAAGGTTGCGGTGGGTGGTGTCCAGGTTGCGTAAGGTAACGCCTTGCTGGGCAAGCTCCTGGGCCAGGCGGGCGATGACGTCTGGGGTAGCCGGGGTTTCCACGCGGTAATGCAGTGGGCGGGTGGCCTCAGTGGGCAGCCCTGCCGCGTTGAGCGCGTTAAGGTCCACCTCGGTGGCTGTCTCGAAAGTGATGAGCGGTGAGCCCGTGGATTCCATGAGCTCTGCCGTTGTACCCTGCGCCACCATGTGCCCGTGGTCCACGATGACAACGTGGTCAGCCAAAGCCTCGGCCTCGTCCATCAGGTGGGTGGTCAGAACGGTGGTTACTCCGTCATTGCGGAGCGCGCGGATGAGATCCCACACGGCCAAGCGGGATTGGGCGTCGAGTCCTGCAGTTGGTTCATCGAGGAAGACCAACTCCGGGCGGCCGATGATTGCCAGCGCTAGGGACAGGCGCTGTTGCTGGCCACCGGAGAGGCGCCGATAAGTGTTTTTCTCCACTCCTTTAAGCCCCAGCTGTTCAATCAGCCAGTCGGGATCGAGCGGGTTTGCACTGTACTTGGCGCTGAGCTGTAGCATCTCGCGTACGCGGATGCCAGAGTAGGAACCGCCGCCCTGGAGCATGATGCCGATGCGCTCGCGCACGGCGTCGGGATCGGTGCTGGGATTAAGGCCCAAGACGCGGATGCTTCCCGACGTCGGCTTCTTAAAGCCCTCACACATCTCGATGGTGGTGGTTTTGCCGGCGCCGTTAGGTCCAAGCAGGCACAGCATCTCGCCGCGTTCTACGCGGAAGCTGAGCCCGTCGACGGCCCGTTTATCGCCGTAGGACTTGACCACGTTGCTGAGCTCTAGCGCTGGTGCTCCATCGAAAGTTGCATTCACGAGTGCCTAGTTTAGGACACTGATTCGCGAACGGCGTAATAGCACCATCCACAGTCCCATGACCACGAGATAAGTCACGATAGCTGCGGTATAAATGACCACGATTGTGCCGGGCGGTAGGCCAAGGCCGCGAGGGAGCACGAAGAAACTCATCGCCGCAGAATATATAACCACCGTGATCCGGAAGATGAGACGGTTGGCCCACGCCGCCAAGGGCAGCACGGCCCACAGGATGTACCACGGGTGGACCACTGGGAAGAAGATGACCAGCACCAAGGTGGCGATGCCGAGGCCGCCTACCGGGTGGATGCTGCCACGATATGTGGCTAGCAACATACGCAGCATGAAACCGGCTGCGATGATGACACCGATGGTACGGGTGAAAGTGAGGATGGCGTCGGTGTGATCGCCCAAACCTAAGAGCATTCCGAGGAAGCCAGCACTGACGCCGACTGCAGTACTAGAGGACAACCACGAGCGGATGGATGCTGCGCCGCCTTGCCCGGTTATCCAGCCAAGCCCGATTCCGGAAGTCAGCGTGACAAGGGCAATTGCGGCCAACAGGATGAAAAACTGCAGGGCGACGGCGCTACCGATGGCGCGTGGGGTGGAGTATCCGCGGCGGATGAATAGCACGCGGGCGAGCGCCATTCCAACGAATCCCAGCCCGATGAAGCCCGTAACCTTGACCATTCCGGCGCATGAAATGAGCAATCCCGAGCATAAAAAGTACAGCCACGCCGGAGCGCCGCCTAGGCGGTCGACGCCGCGCAGGCCGAGCTCGACGCCGACCAAGGCCAATCCCAACATGACCGATTCATTGTGGATGCCGCCTACCAGGTGCAACGTGGTCAGCGGGTTGAGGATGCCCAACCACAGTGCGGACTCGGGCGAGACTCGACAACGGATAGCCAACTGCGAGATGGCCCAGCCGGCGGCGATTATGCCGGCTAGCGAAAGCAGCCGGTGTGCGATAACCCCCAAGATGATCGAATTGCCGGTGAGCAGGCTGACTATCCCGGCCAACCCGAGTGCGACGGGGCCATAAGGTGAGGGCGAGTTAGCCCAGATGAAGGGGACCGAGCGAGCCAAAGGATCGGCTGAACCGAGGAGCTCCACCGGGCCCCCAGAGTATGGGTCGAGGCCCTGGGTGACGATGGAGCCGTTGGCCAGATAGGAATAGATGTCCTGGGTAAAAAGGGGCGCAGTGAAAACAAGTGGGATAACCCAACCAGCCCAGGTACGCCAGAGCTGGCTTTCAGTAACCAACCGGCGCGGCCGCGAATGCTCGCCATTGCTTTCGGTGTTGCGCAAAGGCGTTCCAACAAACGGGGCCATGAGCACCCATGCGGTGACCATCAGACCTACGCCGCAGAAGACGAGAGCAGAAGCCGATTGCAACATGCGCGACATCAATGAGCCGAAGGGCACGTTGTCATAGGGGTTGCCTACTACGGGCAGTGCGCCGGCCCCAAGGCCGCCGACGGCGATGAGGATGGCACCCAGCGTGCCTATCCATCGCAGCACAAAGAAGGCACGCAGCTGGGCGATGGTGGTACGCGGGCGAGCGGCGTCTTCATCTGGCAGAAGATCATAGAGTGCGCCGGGCAGGGAGCCTGCCGCATCTTCGCTAATTCCATCGGCATGCAGCTGCGCGGAACGCGATCCCGCACTGCCAAGACGCGGGAGATCCTGGCGGATACCCGTGAGGAAAGCAGTGAGGCGTTGTTTCATAGATGTTTACTCTAGCGGGCCGCCAATTGGGTTGGGGGTGAGGGGCTCGCCACGTCGGGTACCTGCGTTGGTGGAAATTGGGAATGAATTAGGGAACACTAGTGTTGTCTAAAAATAGTCGTTCGCTTTCAAGACGGGAGGTGTAGCAGATGGTCCCAGAAAAGGAGACCAGGACCACTGAAGGCGATACCCGCCGCCAGGTCATGCTTCTCCTCCTTAAGGATGGGCCGGTTACGGCCTCTTATCTTGGCGAGCGCCTAGGTCTTTCGGCCGCCGGTATCCGCCGGCACTTAGACATTCTGGTGGAAGAAGAGCTCACGGAGGTGGTCCAGCGTAAGTCGCTCGCGGCTGGCCGCGGCCGCCCCGCCAAGCATTTCCGCCTCACAGACCGCGGGCGTGCACAATTCGGGCATGCCTACGACGCGCTGGCTTCCGATGCCCTGAACGCCCTAAGGGCGGCAGGTGGAGCCGAGGCCGTGCGCAATTTTGCAAAGGCCCGCTTTGAAAAGCTCCTTGAGGACGTGCACCCGCTTATCGGGGAAGATGAGTCCGTAGAGGAAGTGGCCCAAAAGTTGGCTGCTGTCTTGGACGAACATGGCTATGCCGCGACCGTCAACAGTGCCGGTTTTGGTGTGCAGATTTGCCAGCACCATTGCCCAGTCGCCCATGTGGCTGCAGAGCATCCGGAACTATGTGAGGCTGAACAGGAAGTCTTTTCTGCCCTGTTAGGTAAACACGTGCAGCCCTTGGCTTCTATTGCAGATGGCCATGGAATCTGCACCACAAACATCCCCTTGACACCGGTTAACCAAGACCGGGAAACAAAGCATTAGACGAAAGGAGCGGGTTATGACTCAGGCACAACCGGCGCCAGGCCTCGAGACCAAGATGAGTGATGACGAGATCATCTCTTCCATCGGTGGTTACGAGTACGGCTGGCACGATTCCGACGAAGCGGGCCAGGCAGCTCACCGAGGACTCAGCGAGGACGTCGTCCGCGATATTTCTGAGAAGAAGAACGAGCCGGAGTGGATGCTGGAATCCCGTCTGAAGGCGCTGCGCATCTTTAACAAGAAGCCGGTTCCAACGTGGGGCCCGGATCTCTCCGCTATTGACTTCGACAACATCAAGTACTTCGTGCGCTCCACTGAGAAGCAGGCGCAGACCTGGGACGATCTTCCTTCTGATATCAAGGAGACCTACGACAAGCTGGGTATCCCGGATGCAGAAAAGAAGCGCCTGGTCTCCGGCGTTGCTGCGCAGTACGAGTCTGAGGTTGTCTACCACAAGATTCGCGAGGACCTGGAGGCCCAAGGCGTTATCTTCGTCGATACCGATACCGCAGTGCGCGAGTACCCGGAAATTCTCCAGGAGTACTTCGGCACCGTCATTCCGGCTGGCGATAATAAATTCTCCGCGCTGAACAATGCCTGCTGGTCCGGCGGCTCCTTTGTCTATGTTCCAAAGGGCGTGCACGTGGATATTCCGTTGCAGGCATACTTCCGCATCAACACCGAGAACATGGGCCAGTTCGAGCGCACCCTCATCGTCGTTGAGGAGGACGCTTATGTTCACTACATCGAGGGTTGTACCGCTCCTATCTACAACTCCGATTCTTTGCACACCGGCGTTATCGAGATCGTCGTGAAGAAAGGCGGCCGTTGCCGCTACACCACGATCCAGAACTGGTCCACCAACGTCTACAACCTGGTTACCCAGCGCGCAAAGGTGGAAGAGGGCGGCACCATGGAATGGGTCGATGGCAACATCGGTTCCAAGGTCACCATGAAGTACCCGTCTTGTTGGCTGACCGGCGAGCATGCCAAGGGCGAAGTTCTCTCTCTGGCTTTCGCTGGCGAGGATCAGGTCCAGGACACCGGTTCCAAGATGCTGCACATGGCTCCGCGTACCTCCTCCAACATCGTGTCTAAATCCGTCGCCCGCAACGGCGGTCGCGCGGCTTACCGCGGCCTGGTGCAGGTCAACGCGAACGCATCCAACTCCACCGCGAACGTCGAGTGCGACGCATTGCTCGTGGACAACAATTCGCGTTCCGATACATATCCGTATAACGACATCCGTAATGACCACGTGACCTTGGGCCACGAGGCAACGGTGTCCCAGGTTTCCGAAGAGCAGCTGTTCTACCTCATGTCCCGCGGCATCGCGGAAGAGGAGGCAATGGCGATGATCGTGCGCGGCTTCGTGGAGCCAATCGCGAAGGAGCTTCCGATGGAGTACGCCCTCGAGCTCAACCGCCTTATTGAACTGCAGATGGAAGGATCAGTGGGCTAAGTGGTCGCATCTAACGAATTCAATCCGGCTGACGTCACCAAGGGCGATCAGTTCACGTCTTTCAATGTGGAGGACTTCCCAGTACCGCACGGTCGCGACGAGGTTTGGCGTTTTATTGCGCTGCGTAACCTGCGTGGCTTGCACAACGGCGAGTTCGCTCCGGCGGTAGCGCAGAAGATTGCTGTCAGCGCACCGGAAGGCGTTAGCTCCGAGACCATCGCTGCCGACGATTCCCGCCTAGGCAAGGCGGGTGCTCCTGCAGACCGCGTTGCAGCCCAGGCATGGTCTTCCATGCCAGAGGCGCAGTTGGTCACCATCGATGCTGAGGCTCAGCTGGATAAGCCAGTGGAAATCACCATCACTGGCGCGGGTGAGGGTGTGACCTCCTTCGGTGCAACCTCCATCCAGGTGGGCCACCACGCAGAGGCCACCGTCGTGCTTAAGTATGTCGGTTCCGGCACCCACGCTGACAACGTTGAGTTCATCGTCGGCGACGGCGCCAACGTCACCGTTGTTGTCGACGCTGACTGGGAAGACAACGCGGTACACCTGGGCCACCAGGTCGCCTCCGTGGGTCGAGATTCTGTTCTGCGCCACAACACCGCCATCTTCGGTGGCGAAATCGTGCGAATCGTTCCACGCGTTGCCTTTACCGCTCCAGGCGGCGACGCAGAGATGCTCGGCGTCTACTTCGCCGATGCAGGCCAGTACTTCGAGAACCGCCTGCTCGTTGACCACTCAGTACCGAACTGCCGCTCCCGCGTGTTCTACAAGGGTGCTCTGCAGGGTGAAACCCATGCTGACGGTTCCGCCGAGTCTGGCCGTGCTGAGGCGCGCACCTGCTGGGTTGGCGACGTACTGATCCGCAAGGATGCCACCAACACCGATACCTACGAGACCAACAACAACCTCATCCTGACTGAGGGTGCTCGCGCCGATGCGATCCCGAACCTGGAGATCCAGACCGGCGAAATCGTGGGTGCTGGCCACGCCGCAACCGTTGGCCGCTTCGACGACCTCGAGCTGTTCTACCTGATGTCCCGCGGTATCCCGGCTGCAGAGGCACGCCGCCTTATCATCCGCGGCTTCTTCTCCGAGGTCATCTCCCGCATTCCAGTTGAGTCCTTGCGCGAGGATCTAGAAACCCGCGTCATTGACGAGCTCGAAAAAATCAACGCCTAGAAACAATCCCCGAAAGCAGGTCTAACTCAATGTCTACCCTGGAAATCAAGAATCTCCACGCGCAGGTCCTCCCGAACGAGGAGGACGGCGAGGCCAAGGAAATCCTCAAGGGCGTCAACCTGACCATCAAGTCCGGAGAGACCCACGCAGTCATGGGCCCGAACGGCTCCGGTAAGTCCACCTTGTCCTACGTCATCGCTGGCCACCCGAAGTACGAAGTAACCGAGGGCGAGATCCTGCTCGATGGCGAAAACGTCCTCGAGATGGAAGTCGATGAGCGCGCACGCGCTGGCCTCTTCCTGGCCATGCAGTACCCAACCGAGGTTCCGGGCGTGAAGATGGCGCAGTTCATGCGCTCTGCCGTCACCGCTGTGCGCGGCGAGGCTCCGAAGCTGCGCGAATGGAACAAGGAGCTTAGCGAGGCACGTGAGAAGCTTTCCATCGATAAGTCCTTCGCACACCGTGCCGTCAACGAGGGCTTCTCTGGTGGCGAGAAGAAGCGCCACGAGGTTATGCAGCTCGATCTGCTCAAGCCAAAGTTCGCAATCATGGATGAGACCGACTCCGGCCTGGACGTCGATGCTCTGCGCGTTGTTTCCGAGGGCATCAACCGCTTCCAAGAGGAGACCAACGGCGGCATCTTGATGATTACCCACTACAAGCGCATCCTCAATTACGTGAAGCCGGACTTCGTCCACGTTTTCGCCAACGGCCAGGTCATCAAGACCGGCGGCGCTGAGCTGGCTGACCAGCTTGAAGAGTCCGGTTACGACCAATTCGTTAAGTAAGAAGGACAATGTCTAACTTCGACGTTTCTGCCATCAGGGAGCAATTCCCGATCCTGAGCCGCACCGTACGCGACGATAAGCCGCTGGTGTACCTCGATTCGGGAGCTACGTCCCAGCGTCCGCTGCCAGTGTGGAAGGCGGAGGAGGAGTTCGTACTGGGCACGAATGCTCCGGTCCACCGCGGTTCCTATCAGCTGGCGGAGGAGGCTGACGACGCTTACGAGTCCGCTCGCCAAGCCATCGCGGCTTTCGTGGGCGCAGATCGTGATGAGATTGCGTTCACCAAGAACGCAACTGAAGCTCTCAACGAGGTTGCCTACGTGCTTTCCGACGAACGCGCAGGCGATCTGTACGTAGGCGAGGGCGACACCGTGGTCATTACCGAGCTGGAGCACCATGCGAATCTCGTGCCATGGCAGGAACTGTGCCAGCGCACCGGTGCGCAGCTGAAGTGGTATTCCATGACCGAAGACGGCCGCATCGATCTCGACTCCCTCGAGCTCGATGATTCCGTCAAGGTAGTGGCTTTCACCCATCAGTCCAACGTCACCGGCGCGGTGGCCGACGTCGACGAGCTGGTGCGCCGCGCCCGTGAGGTCGGCGCGTTGGTCGTCCTCGACGCCTGCCAGTCCGTGCCACACATGGCAGTGGATTTTCACGCGCTCGACGTCGACTTCGCTGCGTTCTCAGGCCACAAGATGTGTGGTCCGACCGGCATCGGTGCCCTGTACGGAAAGGCTGAGCTACTGGAAAAGCTCCCGCCTTTCCTAACGGGTGGCTCGATGATCGAAATCGTGAAGATGGATGAGACCACCTTCGCCGCGCCGCCGACTCGCTTTGAGGCGGGCACTCAGATGACCAGCCAAGTAGTTGGTCTTGGTGCGGCGGTGAAGTTCTTGTCTGAAATCGGCATGGACAATATCCATGCGCATGAGCAAAAACTCACCGCCCGCGCTCTGGACGGCCTGCAGCAGATCCCTGGCCTGCACATCGTGGGTCCGAAGGATACCGAAAGCCGCGGTGGTGCGGTCTCGTTCGTCGTCGATGGTGTGCACCCGCACGATCTGGGACAGGTCCTAGATTCCCACGGCGTCGCGATCCGCACCGGCCATCACTGCGCGTGGCCGCTGCACCGTGCGGGCAACGTCAATTCAACTGCGCGCGCCAGCTTCTACCTCTACAACACGGAGGAAGAAGTAGATAAGCTCATCGAGGCCGTCAAGGCAGCACGCGAATTCTTTGGAGTGGAGTAATGAATCTAGATTCGATGTATCAGGACGTCATCCTGGACCACTATAAGAACCCGAAATTCGCGGGCTTGCGTGAAGGCCAGGCCGAGGTTCACCACGTCAACCCATCCTGCGGTGACGAGATCACCTTGCGCGTGAAGCTTTCGGAGGACGGCAAGACCGTAAAGGATGTTTCCTACGATGCCGAAGGCTGCTCCATCTCGCAGGCCTCCACCTCCGTCATGGCGGAGGAGATCGTGGGCAAGTCCTTGGATGAAGCGCGCGCGAAGCTCGACGAGTTCGAAAAGATGGTCACCTCCCGCGGAGAAATCGAGGGCGACGATGAGATCATTGGAGACGGCGTTGCTTTCGGCGGCGTCGCCAAGTTCCCCGCCCGCGTCAAATGCGCTTTGCTCGGATGGAAGGCCTTTCAGGCCGCATCCATGGAAGCACTCAATGAACTGGAGAAATAAATGTCTGAACCAGTAGATCCATATCAGGATTCCAACGCCAACTTTTCCGGCAGCGGCGAGCGTCCACCGCAGACCGAGGAACAGATTGCCAAGGCCTTTGATATCACCGAGTACATGCGGGACGTGATTGACCCGGAGCTGGGCATCAACGTCGTGGACTTGGGCTTGGTCTATGATGTCTGGCTCGAGGACGTCGACGGCAAGGAGACCGCCAAGATCAACATGACGCTGACCTCGCCGGCGTGCCCGCTTACCGATGTCATCGGCGAGCAGGTTGAAGACGCAGTGGTGGGCAACAAGCTTGCCGACGCCGTCCAGATCAACTGGGTCTGGATGCCGCCATGGGGTCCGAACATGATCACCGAGGAAGGCCGCGAAATGCTGCAGGCTTTGGGCTTTGCAGTTTAGGCGAGCAATTTACTTCCACATCTTGATAAGTCCCGCCGCCGAATGGCCGCGGGACTTATCTTGTTTTCTGGTTTTGGCTCAGCTATGACCTGTTAGCGCCGGTTGATAGACTGATTCCTCGTGATTGTGACCAATGATTTCGAGGTGCGCGTGGGCGCACGTACGCTTCTCGACGCTCCCGGCCAGCACCTGCGCGTGCAACCCGGCGACCGCATCGGGCTCGTCGGCCGCAACGGTGCCGGCAAGACCACCACGATGCGCATCCTGGCAGGGGAGACGGAGCCCTATGGCGGTTCGGTGACCCGTTCTGGCCCTATTGGATATTTGCCGCAGGATTCGCGTGAGGGCAACATTGAAATCACCGCCCGTGAGCGCGTACTTTCGGCGCGCGGCTTGGACGATATCAAGCGCCGCATGGCTAAGCAGCAACAGCTAATGGAAAACGCCACGGACGATAAATTCCGTGACAAGGCCATCCGCAAATACTCCCGCTTGGAGGAGGAGTACCACTCATTGGGTGGTTACGAAGCAGACTCCGAGTGCGCGCAGATTTGCGATAACTTGGGCCTGCCGCAGCGCATCCTTGACCAGCAGTTGAAGACTCTCTCCGGCGGTCAGCGCCGCCGCGTGGAGCTTGCACAGATCCTCTTCGCAGCGTCGGCTGGCTCGGGCAAATCCCAGACAACCCTGCTGCTGGACGAGCCGACTAACCACCTGGACGCTGACTCGATCACCTGGCTGCGCAGCTTTTTGTCCAAGCACGAGGGCGGTCTCATCATGATCTCCCACGATGTGGACCTCCTTGAGGCCGTGTGCAACAAGATCTGGTTCCTTGATGCAGTGCGCGCCGAGGCCGACATTTACAACATGGGCTTCAAGAAGTACCTGGATGCGCGTGCTACCGACGAAGCTCGCCGCCGACGTGAGCGCGCCAATGCGGAGAAGAAGGCTTCGGCCCTGCAGAAGCAGGCTGCCAAGCTCGGTGCGAAGGCCACCAAGGCGGCCGCTGCCAAGCAGATGCTTGCCCGCGCGGACCGCATGATGAACCAACTGGACGAAGTGCGCGTGGCCGACAAGGTCGCGCACATTAAGTTCCCTGAGCCCGCGCCGTGCGGCAAGACCCCGATGAACGCTAAGGGTCTTACCAAGATGTACGGTTCCTTGGAAGTCTTTGCTGGCGTCGACCTTGCCATCGACAAGGGTTCCCGCGTGGTTGTTCTTGGTTACAACGGTGCCGGTAAGACCACGTTGCTGAAGCTGCTTGCGGGAGTAGAACGCACCGACGGTGAGGGCGGCATTGTTTCCGGCCATGGTCTGCGTATCGGCTACTTCGCGCAGGAGCACGACAACATCGACCCGAACAAGACCGTGTGGGAGAACACCATTGAAGCCTGCCCGGACGCAGGCCAACAGGATCTCCGTGGCCTCCTCGGTGCCTTTATGTTCTCCGGCGACAAGCTGGAGCAACCCGCCGGTACCTTATCCGGTGGTGAGAAGACGCGTCTTTCGCTTGCAACTCTGGTTTCCTCGCGCGCAAACGTCTTGCTGCTGGATGAGCCTACTAACAACTTGGACCCGCAGTCGCGCGAACAGGTCCTGGATGCGCTATCCACTTACACCGGTGCGGTCGTCCTGGTCACGCACGACCCTGGTGCGGTTAAGGCCCTAAAGCCGGAGCGCGTGATCATCATGCCTGATGGCGACGAAGACATGTGGAGCGACGAGTACATGGAGATCGTCGAGCTAGCCTAGTTCGTTGGCCTATTCCACACCAAGGTTAAAAGGACCTATAGAGAGGAAAGCAGATGGCAGCACGCAAGGTCTTTATCGATTGTGATCCAGGCATTGATGATGCCTTGGCCCTGCTCTATCTCGCGGGGCTGCATCACGCCGGCGAGATTGAGCTGGTGGGAGTGACTACCACGGCCGGCAACGTCGATGTTTCGACCACCGCACGCAATGCTGCTTTCATCTTGCAGGTCTGCGGGCTGGGCGGCGTTCCCGTTGCGCCGGGCCATCCCGTCCCGCTCGAGGCGGAGCTGGTGACCACACCTGAAACTCATGGCGCTGCCGGTTTGGGTTATGTCAGCGCGCCGAAGTTTGAGCCGCACCACGATTGGCGCGAGCTTTGGCAGGCCGCAGCCGACGCCCGGGCCGAGCTCGTCGTCACCGGCCCGCTAACAAACGCCGCCTTGGCCGGCACTTCAGGATTTTCCAAGGTCAGCGTTATGGGCGGCGCGATTAACTATCGAGGCAATACCACACCCACGGCCGAGTGGAATTTCTGGGTGGACCCGCATGCGGCACAGCAATTCTTTGATGCTCTCCAGCGCGAAACAGTCAACGCTACCTTGTGCTCTTTGGAGGTCACCGAGCAATTCCTCATCGATCCACCACGCCTGGAGGCGCTGATGAAGGAGTTGGGGGAGCACCCCGTGAAGGCGCACCTTCCGGAGATCCTCCGTTTTTACTTCGAGTTTCACCGCGCGCAGGGCGAGGGATACCAAGCACAAATCCATGACCTTTTAACGTGCATGATTGCGCTCGAGCGCGTGGACTACCTAAAGCAAGAGACCACCGTGGCGGTCGAAGCGGATTCACAGTTGATGCGAGGAACCAGCGTCGCGGACTTGCGTGGGCATTGGGATCTGCCGCATAATGCGCGGCTCGTGCAGGCCGTGGATATCCCCGGCGCGCATGCTGAGTTTCTCCGCGCCGCGCGGATTTTGAGCAAGCACGCCTAGTCTGCCTATTATTGGTGCGTTGCCCGAGGTGACATAGGGCATTAAATCCAAAGCAGATCCGTTTGCTTTTCCTTCTTTCATTTCTTTTATCTGGAGAATTCTTTTTATGTCACAGTTATCTCTAACGCCTGCGCGCAAGGCTATGGTCCTGGCCGGCGGCCTTTTGGTTGCAGCGACGTGGATTTATCTGGTCCTCGTGCGTCCGACCTCTTGGGAATCAGTAGCCGGTTCGACCGAGGCACTCATTACCTTGGGCGGCTATGTGGGCGGTGCCGTGTTTTTGTTGGCAGGCACATTGCCCGTTCTTCCAGCCCGTACTATCGCGATCATTCCAGTAGCTCTGGTCTTAAACATCGTGGTAGGCGAGATCATCGGTTCTATCGGAGTGCCTTTGTATTTGGACGCGGTCGGCACGATCCTCGTAGCCGCTCTTGCCGGGCCAATCGCAGGCCTTGCCACGGGCACGTTGTCTTCGGTGGTGTGGGGACTCATCAATCCCGCAGCACTTCCGTTTGCGGCCGTTTCTGCAGCTACTGGGTACCTTTCCGGGTGGGCTATTTCCCACGGCGCGTTTAAGAAGTGGTGGCGCGTTGTTGCCTCTGGTGCTGTTATCGGCATCATCTCCGGCATGCTTGCGGCACCGGTTGCGGCTTTCGTTTATGGAGGAACAGCCGGCCTGGGTACGGGCGCTGTGGTCTCGCTTTTCCGCGAGTTGGGAAACTCTCTACTCGCATCGGTGACGTTGCAGTCCTTTATCTCCGATCCGTTCGATAAGATCATCGTGTTTTTGATCGTGTGGGCCACCGTCAAGGCATTGCCCAAGCGCACCCTGGAATCGCTGCGCCCTCAGCTATGATTCATCCCGCAACTATCTTCAGTGCGGCCGCATCAACGTGGTTTCTCGTCGTGGCGATAAACCAGCCCTGGCTTAACTTTGTGCTGCTTAGCGTATGGCTTATATGCGGCACCATCTGGTCACGCTCCATCTCCGTGGTAGCGACCACCGCGGTATTGGCGCTTCCCGCTGCCGCCTCGATGGTGCTTATCCATGCGCCCTATGGTGATAATCGCCTCGCGCCCTTTTTAACCAGTGACGGGCTGTGGCTTGCAGCTGAGCTTTCGCTGCGATTCGCCACGCTCATGGGATGCATCCTCGCTGCAGCGGCAGCACTAAAGGTAAGTGACGTAGCCAAATGGCTGCAAACCTCGCGGTTTGGACACAAGGCCGCATATGTTGTGGGGGCGTCGCTCCAATCATTGCCGCAGGGTGCTGCAACGGTGGCCGGAGTACGCGATGCTAACCGCCTCGCCGGGGCGAAGATTCACTTGGGCAATGTTGCACCCCGTGTCATCATTCCGGTCATCGCACGCTTGCTTACCCAAGGCGCAAGCCGCGGGCATGCGTTGGGAGCCATTGGCTTCGATACCCCGGGCAAACGTACAGTGCTGGTCCCCGTACCAGATAGTAAGTTCCAGCAAGTATTGCGCTGGACCTTGCCAGTATTTAGCATCTTGGGAGCGGTGATATGGAGCTAAAACCTGGTGAAATCCACACCTTGAGCGTCGCTTTTGAGGAAAACGCCGATGAGGTGGCACAGGAACTCGCGCGGGAGTTAGGCGTAAATACTGTCATTGGTTCCTTTGCCGCTGCGCACGTTACTTTTCTGCGCGATACCGTGCGTGAGGAACTGGCTTTGGCCTTGGAGAACCAAGGCAGGCAGTGCGAGGAGATGGCCCAGCGTGTTGACGCCACGCTTGGCGATGTCGACCTTGATGGCACCCGCAATCCCGCCACGCTCTCGGGCGGTCAAACGCGTCGGCTCGCACTGGCACAAGTCGCCATCGCGCGACCGGAAATCCTGATTATTGTTGAGCCATGGGCCGGCCTAGACGCGCATTCCCGCGAACGCATCGCGGCCTACTTAGGAAAGTTGGATCAAACAGCCGTGGTGTTGGTCGAGCACGAGACACAGATGCTCGCGCAGGGCGGCCAAGAACTGGAAGCGATTGTCCCGTCTGGTGAGGCAATCGTTCTAGACGGTATTCAAGCCAAGCGCGGTGGCAGGCGCAGGCGGTGGTGGAACCTGAAACCTGTGGACTCCAAGCTTTTCACGGTAGGGCCGGTGGATTTGCGGTTGCAGCACGGCGCCGTGCTGTGGCTGCGCGGCGACAACGGCTCCGGCAAGACCACGCTGTTGCGCGCGATGGCCGGCCTCGACGGAAATGCTCCTGTGCATGCGAGCACATCGCTGGCTTTACAGTCGCCGCTAGATCAGATTATTGAACCCACCATCGCCCAGTGGATCGGGGAAGGGAGTCTACCCGAAGAACTCTTGAGGCAGCTTTCCGCCGAGATTGCCTTCGATGATCATCCGCTGGACGTCTCTATGTCCCAGCTACGCGTAGCACAGATTGCCCACGTGGTGGCGCAGGGGCGCGAGGTCGTGATGTTGGATGAGCCAGACACGCTTCTCGACGCCCGGGGCACAACGTGGGTGCACCGGCTCATGCACCACGCTTTAGCAAGGGGAGCAGCCCTCGTGGTGACCTGCCATGAACCTCGTTTCGTAGAAGAAATTGCGGCTTATGCGCAGGTCACCTCTCTAGCTCTACACTGCTGATTAATTTCGGAAGCCGTGGACCGGTGCCGGGATAAAGCCGCCGCGATTGACAAACGTAGAGTTGCCCACGGTGTTGACCGGGATGACCGGAGCGTATCCGAGCAGACCACCGAAGTTGACTTCGTCGCCAATCTTGGCACCCGGTACTGGAATAACGCGGACCGCGGTGGTCTTATGGTTCATCACACCGATGGCGGCTTCATCAGCAATCATGCCGGCAATAGTTGCCGCAGAGGTATCGCCAGGAAGCGCAATCATGTCGAAGCCGACCGAGCAGATTGCGGTCATGGCTTCCAGCTTGTCCATGGAGATGGCACCGGAACGCACTGCGTCGATCATGCCCTTGTCCTCGGAGACCGGGATGAAGGAACCCGAAAGGCCGCCGACGCGGGAACACGCCATCATGCCGCCCTTCTTCACTGCGTCGTTAAGCAGCGCCAGCGCGGCGGTAGTGCCGTGCGTGCCGACCTGGTCAAGGCCCATGTGCTCGAGGATGTGTGCCACTGAGTCGCCGAGCTCGGCCGTCGGTGCCAGGGAAAGGTCAATGATGCCGAAAGGAACGCCAAGGCGCTCGGAGGCCATGTTGCCCACGAGCTGGCCAGCACGCGTGATCTTAAACGCGGCCTTCTTGACCTCCTCGGCAACCTGATCCAGGGTGGCACCCTCGAGGTTGCCCAACGCACGGTCAACCACGCCGGGGCCGGAAACGCCCACGGAAACCACGCAATCCGGTTCCTCGATGCCGTGGAAGGCACCCGCCATGAACGGGTTGTCGCCCACGGAGTTTGCAAAGACCACCAGCTTGGCGCAGGCGATCGCCGACTGATACTTGGTCAGTTCGGCGGCCTCCTTGATGACCTCGCCCATGCGCTTGGCGGCATTCATGTTGATGCCCGCGCGGGAGGACGCGATATTTACGGAGGAGCACACGAGCTCCGTGGTGGACAGTGCCTCAGGGATCGAATTGATGAGCTTCTTTTCCGCGGTGGTGGCGCCCTTTTCCACGAGAGCAGAGTAGCCGCCGACGAAGTTGACGCCGGTCTCAGCTGCGGCACGGTCCAGGGCCTTGGCTACCTCGACCGGGTTGCCGTCGACACCAGCCACGATCAGGCTGACCGGGGTCACCGAGATTCGCTTGTTCACGATCGGGATGCCGAGCTCTTGCTCGATGCCTTCGCAGACTTCCACCAAGTGCTTGGCTCGCTCGGTGACCAAGTCATAGACAGCCTGTGCTGTAGCGTCCATAGAAGAGCGCGTGCAGCTAAGCAGCGAGATACCCATGGTGACGGTACGGATATCGAGACGGTACTTATCGATCATCTCGATCGTGTCGAGGATACTTACGGTATTAAAGCGATTGAGCATATCTAGATCTCGTTCATCGCTGTAAACAGCGCCTCGGATTGAACACGGATGGACTGGTTGATGTCTTCGCCCACCTTATTCATGCGCTCTTGAATCTGTTGGATCGAAACCTCAGATTCATCAAATTCCACGCGCAGAATCATGGTGAAGAAGCCAGACATCAAGGTCTGGGAGACGTCAACGATGTTGACTCCAAGTTCAGCGAGACTGGTTGTAACAGAAGCGATAATTCCGGTGCTATCCGCACCGGTAACAGTCATAATGGCAATCATGGATTAAATTCTATCGCTCTTCACGTACGGTGGGGGCCATGACTTTGACGAAAAAGAAAGTACTTTACATTGGCGGACACGGAAAGGTCGGTCTGCTTGCCACCCCGAAGATGCTAAAAGTGGGCCACAACGTTCATTCGCTGATCCGCTCCGAGTCCCAAGTGGAGGAGATTGAAAACCTAGGCGCTACCGCAGTGCTGAAGGACATCACAAAGACCAGCGCCCAAGAATGGGCTGAGCTTTTCGCGGACTTCGACACCGTGGTGTGGGGTGCCGGTAACGGCGGCCGTGGCGGCGCAGACCTTACCTGGGCTGTAGATCGCGATGGCGCAATGGCAACTATCGACGCCCTAGAGCTGCTCAAAGCAGAGGGCAAAAAGGTACCTGATTACGTGATGATCTCCTACGTTGGCGCAACGCACAACGAGACCGATCCCAATGATGAGTCTTGGTACGCCTACGTTGAGTCAAAGAAGGCAGTAGACAACCGCCTGAATTCTTCTGAACTGAACTATGTCATCCTCGGCCCATCTGCGCTTACGGAAGAGCCAGCGGGCGGCATCGAGGTAATCGAGGATACGAATCCTCACGGCCAGACTAGCCGTGAGCTGGTTGCCGAGGTGATTACTGAAGTTGTTGGCCGCGAGAGCCTTCCGGCTAGCCCGTTGGCCTTCATCGATGGCGAGAATCCAGTCAGCAGTATTTAAGCCGGCTAGGCACCCGCTTTATCTTTACGGATGGTTTGCTCCACGAGGTCTAGCACAGCTCTAAGACCAGCGTGGTCACCGAGTGCTAGGCGGGAAATGAAGCCATCCATGAAGGTCTCGAGGTAGAGCACCAACGTGTCCACGCTGACGTCGTCGCGCATGCGACCTTCCTCAGCGTTGGACTGTAGGCGGGCACGGACTGCGTCGGAAAGCACCGATTGTTGGTCCACCCACCGCGCGCGGAACGAAGGATCGGTCCGCAGCAGCGATGAGATCTCCAACCGAGTAGCCAGCCAATCGTGGCGCTCTGGGTGGCGGAGCATCTCACTCATTACTTCGACCAAGCCGTTATTCGCAACGACCTCCGCCTGGCGGGCAGCGTCTTCACGCGCCAGCGCCAAGAACAATGACTCTTTGTCGCCAAAGTGGTGGAAGATGGCGCCGCGGGACTTGCCCGTGGCCTCTTCTAGAAGGCGGACCGTAGCTCCCTCGTAGCCATGCTCGGCGAAACACTTGCGTGCACCAACGAGGATGTCATGTCGACGTCGGTTGAGCTCAGCATCACTCACGATGGGCATAGAAAATCCGTTTCTTCTAGATAGCAAGTTAGAAATATTTAGTTCTAACCGGAGCTTGGATTCCCCCGGTCAAGTCTAAAAGGGGGACCGCAAGATAACTTGCGATCCCCGCTCTACCTAGGGTTTTACCTAGGAATTAGATGGTGTGAAGACCTTAAGCCTTAACCATCTGGCGCAGCACGTACTGCAGGATGCCGCCGTGGCGGTAGTAGTCGGCCTCACCCGGGGTATCGATGCGGACCTTAGCGTCGAACTCGACGGACTCGCCAGACTCCTTGGTAGCGGTCACATGAACCGACTTCGGGATGCCACCCTCGTTGAGAGCGGAGATGCCTTCGATGTCGAAGGTCTCGGTGCCATCCAGGCCGAGGGACTCGTGGGACTCGCCCTCCGGGAACTGCAGCGGGATAACGCCCATACCAATGAGGTTGGAGCGGTGGATACGCTCGAAGGACTCGGTAATGACAGCCTTGACGCCAAGCAGGTTGGTGCCCTTAGCAGCCCAGTCACGGGAAGAACCGGTGCCGTACTCCTTGCCAGCGATAACAACCAGCGGAATGCCAGCTGCTTTGTAGTTCTCGCAAGCGTCGAAGATGAAGGACTGCGGTGCGCCTTCCTGGGTGAAGTCGCGGGTGTAGCCACCAGCAACGTCGACCAGCTGGTTCTGCAGACGGATGTTAGCGAAGGTACCACGCATCATGACCTCGTGGTTACCACGACGGGAACCGAGGGAGTTGTAGTCCTGACGTTCAACGCCGTTTTCATCCAGGTACTGAGCAGCAGGGGTGCCCGGCTTAATGGAGGAAGCAGGGGAGATGTGGTCGGTGGTGACGGAATCGCCCAGCTTGGCAAGAACGCGAGCGCCCTTGATGTCCTCGACTGGGGACGGCTCTGCCGGCATGCCGTCGAAGTACGGTGCCTTGCGGATGTAGGTGGAGTCGTCGTTCCAGTCGAAGGTCTCGCCCTCTGGCACATCGAGGGAGCGCCATGCATCGTCACCCTTGAAGACGTCAGCGTAGTCAGCCTCGTAGAGCTCGCGGGAGATTGCCTTCTGGATGGTGTCCTCGATCTCCTCGGAGGAAGGCCAGATGTCCTTCAGGAAGACATCGTTGCCGTCCTGATCCTGACCCAGAGCCTGGGTGTCGAAGTCGAAGTCCATGGTGCCGGCAATAGCATAAGCGATAACCATGATTGGGGAAGCCAAGTAGTTCATCTTGACGTCCGGGGAGATACGTCCCTCGAAGTTACGGTTACCGGACAGGACTGCGGTTGCAGCCAAGTCATGCTCGTTGATGGCAGTGGAGATCTCCTCCGGAAGCGGGCCGGAGTTGCCGATGCAGGAGGTGCAACCAAAGCCGGAGAGGTAGAAGCCCAGAGCCTCAAGGTCCTTCCAGAGGTCTGCACGCTGGAAGTAACCGTCAACAACCTGGGAACCCGGTGCACAGATGGTCTTAACCCATGGCTTGGAGGTCAGGCCCTTTTCAGCAGCCTTGCGGGCGATGAGGCCAGCGCCAACCATGACGGATGGGTTAGAGGTGTTGGTGCAAGAGGTGATAGAAGCGATTGCAACCATGCCGTGGTCAAGGGTGTACTCGCCGCCATTAGGGGAGGTGACGGTAACTGGGTTGGACTGACGGCCGGAGCCACCCTTGGCTGCGGACTCGCCGTGACCCTCACGGGAGTTGTTCAGACCGCCGGTAACGTCAACGAGTGCCTCGTCAGCGTCGCCCTCGGAGGTCATGCGCTTTGCCTCAAGGGAGGACTCGTCAACGACGACGTCGCCAGTTGCGTAGGTCGGTAGATCCTTACGGAACTGCTCCTTAGCCTCGGACAGCAGGATGCGATCCTGTGGGCGCTTCGGACCAGCGATGGAAGGAACAACGGTGGACAGGTCCAGCTCGAGGTACTCGGAGTACTCTGCCTCTGGAGCGTCCTGCTCCAGCCACATGCCCTGCGCCTTGGCGTAAGCCTCGACGCGCTCGATCTGCTCCATTGGGCGACCGGTGAGCTCGAGATACTTGATGGTTTCCTCGTCAATCGGGAAGATTGCGGCGGTGGAGCCGAACTCTGGGGACATGTTGCCGATGGTTGCGCGGTTAGCCAGCGGAATGGACTTAACGCCATTGCCGTAGAACTCAACGAACTTCTGGACAACACCGTGCTCGCGGAGCATCTCGGTGATGGTTAGAACGACGTCGGTTGCGGTAACACCGACTGGGATCTCGCCGGTCAGCTTGAAGCCGACAACGCGCGGGATAAGCATGGAGACCGGCTGGCCGAGCATTGCAGCCTCAGCCTCGATGCCGCCAACACCCCAGCCCAGGATGCCCAGGCCGTTTTCCATGGTGGTGTGGGAGTCGGTACCGATACAGGTATCTGGGTATGCGACACCGTCGTTGTCGAAGACGACGCGGGACAGGTACTCGATGTTGACCTGGTGGACAATGCCGGTTCCCGGTGGGACAACGCGGAAGTTGGAGAAGTTCTCAGCACCCCAACGCAGGAACTGGTAGCGCTCCTGGTTGCGCTCGTACTCAATTTCAACGTTCTTCTCGAGCGCTTCTGCGGAACCGAAGGCCTCAACGATAACGGAGTGGTCGATGACCATCTCTGCCGGGTTCAGCGGGTTAACCTGCTCTGGCTTGCCGCCCAGAGCGGAGATTGCCTCACGCATGGTGGCGAGGTCGACTACACACGGAACACCGGTGAAGTCCTGCATCAGAACACGTGCCGGAGTGAACTGGATCTCGGTGTCCGGCTCAGCGGACGGATCCCAGTTAGCAAGTGCGTTGATGTGATCCTTGGTTACATTCTTGCCGTCCTCGTAGCGCAGCTGGTTCTCAGCAAGCACCTTCAGGGAGTAAGGCAGCTTCTCCAGGCCAGCGACTGCGTTGATGTCAAAGTAGTCATAGGACTTGCCGTTGACGTCAAGAGTCTTCTTGGCACCGAAGGAGTTTAGGCTTTCAGTCACAGGGAGCTCCATTCCTTGTTTGTTAGAACAAAAGTTCATGGTTTCCAGCTCTACCGCATTAAAAGTAAGCCGCCACTTTCCTTGTTCTCATATATGGTTCACATATATATGAGGAATAAGGCGCTTGCTTCTAAGGCCAAGGCGCTGGAAACAAGAAGAACGCGAAGGTTCGGAAACCAGTCTAATGGTTTCGACCGACGACCGTGTCAACTATAACAGTACGAGCGTTCTGTTTCATCTTTTTGGAAAGTTCCGCGCGTCACATAGGCGGTCCCGATGATGGCAGCGATACTTTATAGATCGAAGCTGCTCGCTCACGGGCGCCCATGGGTTGCTATTTATAGGGTGGGTTACGGCAAGGCAGCATTAGCAACCGAAGTGGAGGAGGGGAGCAATGAGTGTGGAAAGCGCCGAATCTCCGGTGATTGATATCGCTGACCTCGCCGCGCAGCTACGTGCGGATGGCTCCGCCTTTACTAATGCGGACCTGGCCAACGATCAATCCGTTCAGGACTCCATTTCTGCGGCGTTGCATGCCGGCCATGGCGTTGCTGTTGTGGATGACTACACCGCCACTGCGGCAGAAAGCCGCAACCTTGCCGTCGATCTTCAAAATGCCACGGGATTAGATACCGTCATTGTTCAAGTGCCTTCGCATGTCTCTGCTGTGAGTAGCTCGCTGTCGCGTGCGGAACTGGAAGCGGTGCAACGCAAGATTCCTAGGGGTATCGATCAGGTTGAGCTCCTTGAACGCTTTTATGATGGCATAGATAGGTTTGACGTCCATTCGGTGTTTCTCACCGCCATTATTGTGGCGCTCGCGCTCGCCATTGCTTGGGTAGCTTTCAGGTCTGCATCAATGCATGAAACGCGTTCCGAGAAAATAGGCTAGACCTAACGGTTGGACGATTGCCCGTCAAGACTCGGTTCAACCGGAGCCCGAAGATTTCTCTCGTTTTCAGCGTTTCGGAGACTATCAGATTTAGGTTTGTTCGAAAAACTATCCCTAGAACCTGAGTGAACTGCTGGGGCCACCGGGTGCCGAATGAGGGGAACCGTGCGGTTGCAATCAACCCGAAAGTTGGCCATCAAATTTACCGATCTGGCTACACCTGAGTCATCGATCTCGCGCGGATCTGGACCTCAATCCGTTGGGAATTTGCCTCCCATTTAACGCTGGGCGAGGCGATCGTTTTGCGCCCTTTAGTTAAAGCGGAAACCAATCCATGCCCATCTGGTGGCTATGGGATTGTGGACATCTGGACGCCGGCGGATGTCGAAATTGGTCTGGCGAGTGTCAAATTCCAAGAGTGGGGTAGGGGATCTAGTCAACCACCCTGACTTGACAAGCGGTGGGGGAGGGGCTGCTAAAGGAGGTTTGCGTGGAGATTTCACTAGTAGTGTGATGAAACACACAATCACGGGAAGGTAACAAAATTATTGCAGGTTGGCTGCCTTTGTAACGTCATGTGGCGCGACTTGACTGGAGTGAATTTTGAGGAAAGTGTGCGCGACGGTGTGTCGATGACGTATGGTTCAAATATCGACTCACGGGTTGATTCTTGTTCCATACGTTCATGGGCCAAGCCTTGACTCTCAATCGAGATGACACACGGGTATGTGGGGAAGCACGCCACGAGTGGAAATCGCGGGATTGAGGTTCGCCGCCTGGCTCACGATGAGCAGATGGGATGGGGCCTAGTTGTTTGAAGCCCTGACGCATAACGCTTTAAGGCGCGAGCCTTTAACTCTGTTGCGTGTCGGAGACAGCGGCGTCGTAAAGCAGCGCTGGCTTATTTCGAACACACCTGGCACCCCAAGAACGATTCGTCGAAGCCGATTCCAGTGTTCGAATTTTTTAAGAATTGACACACCCACATTCCGATTGGGGACAAGCAAGCCGGTTGGTCTTGTCGTCGCCTCACCGGGTGCCGGTGCAGCTTCAGCCTTCTGGGGCGAGAAGCTTCTGCGGGTTCTCGGTAAGGGGATGGCAATGTGATCGGCATAGCGAGTTACTCGTAGGGCTAGCTTCGTGCGGCCCGTTCAAGGTTCGTGGATTTTGCTTTCCGCCCTCCCGACCGCGCGCAAGCGCAACGGAATTGCGGCGACGGCAGGCCACGGATTTTAGAGCGGTTCATACGGGGTTAAGACGCGAGTTCAACACAGCATTGCTTCTCCCGCGCCTGTGATCGGCGCATAAACGTCACGCATTTTCACCGTAGGCACAACCTGCCTAAAGGTTGTACTGCCAGGGCGGTGTACGCATCGAATGCGTATATCTGCACCTATTCCAAGGCTGCCTGGTGCCGGGTAACGTGCCCCTAACTTTTGCCATTGTGCGATTAGGTAAAAGAGTTCAAAGGGGTGCGCTAGTTAAGACATGCGCTTTTAAGCTGGCTTAAGCTAAGTCCCGGGCATTCCTATATCTAAATCAACAGTGTAAACCCGCTAGCTTTCCGCCAGCCAGCTCGCTGACAGGCGCATCTGTATCTTGTGCCGAGGTGGATGCTCGAAGGCTACCTCGCCGGTCGCAGGCGAGGACTCTCATAGCTTCTATCGGGTTTGGCTGGGCTGATTGTGGCTGATTGTGTAGGGATGAGCTTTTGCATGACGTGAAACAATTCGGCGAAGCGTGGGTGTCTAGGAGATACTTCTCGTGGCCACCATCTTTAAGTACGGCTCTCGGCGTCTGAAGACGCTGCTAGCCACCGTCGCAACCACCGCGACGCTATCTACCGTTTCCACCCTTGCTCCGGTTGCCGCCCAGGCGGAAGAACCGGTCAACATCCAGTCCTTGCTTTCCTCGAAAGATGCATCTGTCGCTGACCTTGCTGGCGCCATTGCCACCATTGAAGAGCAGATTGCGAAGCTCGAGGGCGAAATTGGAATGCGACGTGAGGCAGTAAACCGTGCCTTGGTCGACCTCCAGGACGCGCGTACGGAAGCCGCTCAGGCTCGCCGTGGCACCACTGCGGCGCGTGGTGAACTCGATTCCGCACAGTCGGAAGTCGAAAAGGCTCAGAAGAAGCTCAATGAGCTTTCGCGTACTGCTTATCGCCGTGCCAATACTTCTGACGCTGTCTCCACGGCTGCGGGAAATGATGCGCGCGGCGACATGCTGGAGCGCCAAACCTATCTGCATACGCAAGCCAAGGATCAGCAGGCGGTCTTGGATCGGTTGGAGCGAGAGCGCACCGAGAAGGCGAACAAGGAATCGCAGCTTCGCAAGACCCAGGAGTTGGCACAGCTGCGCGAGGAAAAAGCTACCGAGGCTGAAGCTCAAGCGCGTCAAACCCTGGAAGAAAGCCAGTCGAACGTGGCCGAGTTTTCCTCCGAGCGCGAGAGCTTGCTAAAGCAGCGCTCCCAGGTACAAGATGCACTAAATCAAGCCAAGGGGCTAGATACAAACGAGTCTAAGGCTGCGGAGCCCGGCTCAAACGTCAAGTCAAATGACTTAACAAAGAAGGAAGCTCAGACCTCTGGCGCGGCTACTTCGCAGGCGCCGGCAGC
Organism: Corynebacterium sp. HMSC06G04; assembly: GCF_001807365.1. Lineage (NCBI taxonomy): Bacteria > Bacillati > Actinomycetota > Actinomycetes > Mycobacteriales > Corynebacteriaceae > Corynebacterium > Corynebacterium sp. HMSC06G04. The sequence continues at coordinate 236,820 of NZ_KV788623.1, forward strand.
AGGCTCCCAGGAGTCCGCGGTGGCTTCCACTGAGCAGAACGCATCCGCATCCAACACCGCTAACGCGGCGGCAAGCAATGCTGCGGGCGCAACGCAGTCGACGTCGGAAAGCGCTTCTGCGAATGCTAATGCCAACGGTGGCGAAGCGGCGCTTGCTCCTGACGCTTCCGCGGCGGAGTCATCTACATCAGCTACCGAGTCTGATTCGATGATGCAGGGCGGCGAGCCGGATTCCGTAACCCGGGACTTCCGTGCGGATAGGTCTGGCTCGCAGTTTAGCGCGAGCGACGTCCAGAAGGCAGCGGAGGCGGCCCAGGAGCTGTCTTCGGATCCGAACGTGCAAAAGCTTTCCTCCGAAGGTTTCAGCATGCACGGTTCTTCCGTCGACTCCTCGACGCTGGCGCTCGCGGGCACGGCAATCGGTGCGGCTGCCGCGATTGTTGGCGCGGCCCAGCCAAATCATACGGGCTTGACCCAGGAGGAGCTGGACTCGCTGGCGCAGGGTTCTTCGCAGCTAGCAGCTCTCCAGGGCGGCACCACCAGCAACACCGAGGACGATGAATTGACCGGTGAGGTCTCTGACGTCCTGGGCGAGTTGGACACCACGGATGATGTCACGGAAAAAGCAACGAGTGCGCTTGGCGATGCCGACCGCAACGCGAAGATTGAAGCGGTCATCGCCCGCGCAAAGTCCCAGATCGGCATGCCCTATGCCTGGGGCGGTGGCAACGCGAACGGCCCCACCAAGGGTATCCGCGACGGCGGCGTGGCTGACTCCTACGGCGACTACAACAAGGTCGGCTTCGACTGCTCTGGCCTTACGATGTACGCCTTTGCCGGTGTCGGCATCTCCTTGCCGCACTACACCGGCTACCAGTACCAGAAGGGTACTCAGGTCCCAGCTAGCGAGATGCAGCGCGGCGATCTTATCTTCTACGGGCCCGGCGCAAGCCAGCACGTAGCTATCTATCTTGGCGACGGCACCATGATTGAGGCCCCTCAGTCTGGATCTAACGTTCAGATTTCTCCTGTGCGTTGGTCCGGAATGACGCCTAATGTCGTGCGCCTCCTCTAAGCCCCAACCTTTGGTTGGTAAAGTTGCGGTATGACTGACGCACAACAGCTTGCCTGCAACTACGACGCCCTCCTCGTTCTTTCTTTCGGTGGCCCGGAAGGAAACGAGGAGGTCGTTCCTTTTCTAGAGAACGTTACCCGCGGGCGCGGCATTCCACGTGAGCGCCTTGAGGTAGTGGGCGAGCACTATTTCCATTTCGGCGGCGTAAGCCCGCTCAACAAGCGAAACCGTGAAATCATCGACCATGTCGAGCAGGAGCTGAAAAAACGCGGACATAATCTACCTGTCTACTTCGGTAACCGCAATTGGCACCCATTCGGCACCGAGACAGTGGAGCGGATGGCTGCCGACGGCGTGCGTAACGCCGCCGTTCTCGCAACCTCTGCGTGGGGCGGTTACTCTGCCTGCCGCCAGTACGACGAGGATATTCGCCAGCTGCGCGAGCATCTCGCCGAAAAAGGCCTGCCTGAGATTGAGTTCACCAAGATCCGTCAGTTCTACGATCACCCGAAGTTCATCGCAGAGATGACCCAGGCGGTAAAGGATGCCTATGCCAAGATCCCAGAGGGCAAGCAGGCACGCATGCTCTTTACTGCGCACTCCGTACCTACCGCGCACGATAACGTCGGTGGCGGCGAAGGCGATAAAAATATCTACTCCCGCCAGGTCGCCGAAGCCTCCCGTCTCGTGGCAGAAGCCGCAGGTGTAGCTGACTATGACTTGGTCTGGCAGTCGCGTTCCGGCAACCCAAAGACCCCATGGCTCGAGCCCGATATCGTCGACCACACCACCGAAATTCATGACAAGGATGGCGTTGAGGCGGTCGTCGTTTGCCCGATCGGCTTCATCTCCGATCATATGGAGGTTGTATGGGACCTCGATACGGAGCTTAAGAATGCGGCCGATGAGATGGGTGTGCTCGTTGAACGTACCCGTACCGCTGGCCCGACCGATTCCTTTGCATCGATGATCGTGGATCTTATCGAGGAGCTCGAGCAAGATAAGCAGTGGGAGAGCATTGGCAACGTCACCGTTCAGGGCTGTACTACTAACGGCGCTCCCTGTGCTGAGGGCTGCTGCGATATTTGGTCGCTGCGTAAATAATGGCCCTTAGCGGCTGAAATCCGAAAGCGCGTGTGCAACGCCCGCCATACGCGCTTGACGGATGTGCCGCCACAGACCTAAAAGGTGATGATCGAGGCTGTGATCGTTCATTCTTTCCGTCACGGTTTCGATAATCGCTCCCACGCGGTCTGCACGGGCGAAAAGCTTTGCGGCCCGCGGTGATACTGATCGTGGAAGTCTCGGAGTGTCATAAAAATCGCTGAGGCTGCCTACGGTAAGCCGTGGATTATGCAAAGCATCCGATTTATAGCCCGCAGCTTCGATGAGTATTGCGGCTTGGTTGGTTGCCTTGCTGAGCAGCTCGTCAGCCTCGCCCGGACTCAGCCACGCAGGTGCAGGCAAGGGCAGTTCCTCCTCGAACACGTGCCAAGTGGTGCTGGAGTTTCCATAGTGGGGCACGAGCACTAAGTGGCGGTTGTGATCATTGGTACGCACAACGATTGCGCCCGCATCGCTTGCGGCCGCCGCCTTCCATGATTTCGAGCCTGCCGGCAAAAGCGGGGACTCACCCGGCCCGGAAAGGACAAGACGCAGCACGGGTTCGAGCTCGCCGTTTTGCACAATCGCGGAAGTTTCTGCCCGCAGGTAAGCTAGCAAATCCACAAAGGGTGCTTCATCCTCCATCACATGCAAGCCACCGAGCTCCTGCATCGCATCCAAGAGATCGTCCGTGGACTCGTGTCCCCACAGCCAGGCGCCCAGCCAGACTGCGGTGTTTTGTAAAGGAGACCAAACCTCGGCGCGCATATCCATGACGGCAAAGTTTAGTAGATAGACTTTTGGCCCATGAGTATCGATCCATACGGCGGCGACATCTTTGCAGGCCATAAGCGCGCACAGAAGAAGGAGTACCCAAAAGTTCCAGCAGAACCTGGAATGGTTGTTGAGGTACGTGGCGACGACTTTGTCGGCGCAGTGATGGGCGTGGACAAGACCGTGTTTGGTCAAGTAGTCCGCCTCGAGGATCGGTACGGAAACGAGCGTGTTTTCAACTTGGTGGAAGGCGGCTTCCTGTTGGAGGGGCAGCCGGTTACCCTGACGCGCTACGTCGAAAAGCAGGCCCCGCAAAAGTCCAACTCCGGTTCGCGGCGGGTGGCCAATGTTGAGGCAAAGGTTGCGGCACCCTCGCGCATCTTGGTTGAGGGCATTCACGACGCCGCGATTGTGGAGAAGGTCTGGGGCCACGACCTGCGCGTTGAGGGCGTGGTAGTGGAATACCTGGAGGGTCTAGACAACTTGGAAGAACGTCTCGCTGAGTTCCAGCCTGGCCCTGGCCGGCGCGTCGGCGTTCTGGCAGACCATCTAGTCGAAGGTTCTAAGGAAACCCGCCTTACCCAGAGTGTGGGCGAGCACGTGCTGGTAACGGGCCATCCTTTTATCGATATTTGGGCGGCAGTAAAGCCCGAGCGTCTGGGTCTTCGCGAATGGCCGGAGGTGCCATACGGTGAGGATTGGAAGACGGGCATCGTTAAGCGCGTGGGCTGGTCTGACCCGAAGGAAGGCTGGAGCCGAGTTTATACCGCCGTCAATACGTTCCGGGATCTAGATCCGACGCTGATTGGGGCAGTGGAAAGGCTGGTCGATTTCGTGACTACGCCCGAGCTTTCGAAAGCTGACCTCGGATATTAAAGGGTATCGGCGCGTTCAATGATGTTGACCGCCAGCTGCCAACCCGCCATCTCGGCGGCCCAACCAGCGGCCTGTAGACGCTGCGACATTGCCTGCTTGGAGATACCGAGTTCCTCGGCTGCCTCATTCTGATTTAGGCCAGCGCGCACTAGCGAGGTTGCCTCGCGGCCCTCAATCGTGCGCTTGTGGAGTACGAATCCAAGCAAGGCAAAGGTGGCGGCAATATCGTTTGCTTCCGAAGCGCGCCCTCGCTTGCTGATCTTGGCGTATACCTGGCCCGCGCGCGCCGAGGCTTTCAGCGCGGCAGTGGCCACCTGGCGGGCAGCGTCTTCGTCGCCGCTTGCTCCGGGGGATACGCCGATGCCGATGGCCCAGTCACCGTCGGCAAGCAGCGCCATGACAACGTCACACACGGAGGACGCAGAGTGCGCCACCGCGCAAATGTCCTCGACACCCAGGACGTGGAACTCACCGACTCCGTCGAGCGTGGAAAGGGCGGTGGCGGATCGCTGCACCAGTTCCGCGCGGCGTACCGAGCGGCCGCGATAACGTGCGTGTACAGCGAGCATTGTTCCTCCTAGGGGCGAAGAATATTAAAAGGGAAGTGCTAATCAGCATAGCGCCCATAAAGTCTATAGATGAAACTTGACTCGCTGGTCTTTGGCTTTCATAGCATTTGAGGGTTTAACTAGGGGCGCATCGGCAACTTGGCGTCGAGAACCAAGCCTGCGACGCCTATGGCGGCGAGAAAGGCAATGGCGACGAAGATCCAAGGCTCCGATTGGCCGGTCAGGGTATCACCGAAGAATACGCCGATTGCGGTGGTAGGAATGGAGCCCACAAGTGTGGCCTCGGTGAATTGGCCGACTGGGATAGGGGTGAGCGCTGCGACATAATTGAGGAGGGAAAAGGGCACGCCTGCCACCATTCGCAAGCTTGCGATGGCAAGCCACCCGCGCCTTTCTAACCTCGTGTTGATTTTGAAGACCGCAGGGTGGGTTAGGTGCGGGCGAATCCAGTCGCCGAGAAGTAGGCGAACGATGAAAAGCGAAAGCACTGCAGATACGGTCAATGCCGCAAGAGAGATGCTAAGACCGAGCCAAGGGCCGAAGAGGATGCCGGCTGCCACGGTCCAAAAGGTGCGGGGCAGCGGAAACTGCGTAAATATGACATAACCTAGGAAGAAGGCGATGATGAACCAGGTGCCCATGCTCTCGGCCCAGGAGCGCAGGGCGGTGATGTCGGGGACATCGACAAGCGCTGCGACAACGCCTAGGCAAATGGCAGCAGTGAGGACGACCAACCATCGCGTGGCTGACCAACCTTGCACGGCGGCGACTGCAGAGGCACAGACGTCTTTTACGAAGCCGCCCAAGCTACGCAGCCATCCAAGAAGTCGAGTCATGGATAAAACAGTAGTGGGCCAATCTTTGGATGTGGAATCGCGGTGGCTGAATGTATGCTGTGTCGATCGCGACAATTTGCCGTGAAGGGCCATGTCGAGCTGTACTTAGTGGCAAGACAGGGGAGATACTTAAATGCAATCACCTGCGCCTCCTTTTTGGTTGAGGCGCTTTAAGAATGTTTTGGAGTATCGAGTGGACGCAATTTCTAACCTTTTGTCCTACATGGACGCTGCGACCCTATTGGAATCATTTGGGCCATGGGTAATCGCCGGCATTGCCGTCGTTGTATTCATTGAGTCGGGCGTTTTGTTCCCGTTCCTGCCGGGTGACTCGCTGCTGGTTACAGCGGCGATCTTGCGCGACCAGCTGCACGTGAATATCTGGACGCTTCTCGGCGTGGGTATTGTGGCTGCAGTGCTGGGCGATCAAGTTGGTTACTACCTGGGCCATCGCTTCGGCCGCCGCCTATTCAAAGATGATGCACGCATCTTGAAGACTGAGCACCTCGTCGCGGCAGAAAAATTCTTTGCCAAGCATGGCCCGGTTGCGCTTGTGCTCGGCCGCTTCGTACCGATTGTTCGTACCTACATCCCGGTTGCCGCTGGAACAGCGAAGATGCCTTATAAGAACTTCGTGGGGTGGAACGTCTCTGGCGCCATCGCGTGGGTGGTGTCGATGAATCTGGTGGGCGTCTTCCTGGGCAATATTCCGGGAATCGCGGACTCGATTGAGAAGATCATGTTGCTCATCATCTTCCTTTCAGTACTGCCTATCATCATCAAGTACTTCATCGAACGCCGTAAAGCGAAAAAGCTTAAGGGTTCCGAGGCTGAGCCGGAGGCTGTCGTCTAGGCGGCTACCTTGGCGGTGGCCGCGCTTCCGAGGCAAGCGAGAGTTGTGCGCCTTGTTTTAACATTTGGATAATTGCCCTCATCTTAGCTCGAGGCAGGGAGGGCAATAGATGCTACGGAAAAAGTCTCGCGACATCGATAGGAACGATGTCGCGAGACTTCACATTTGTGCCCGAGGGGGGACTTGAACCCCCACGTCCGTTAATAGGACACTAGCACCTCAAGCTAGCGCGTCTGCCATTCCGCCACCCGGGCTGGGTGTTTTCAGCCTCTCGGCTGGGCACTCGAATACTGTAGCGCGAAACGCGTAGATTAAACAAATCAGCAGGTAGTAGTGGAAAATGGCTTAGTTTTGAGGCCTTTAAAGCGCGTAAAAGTACATCGTTGTAAGTTGGCAGTTGCGCCTGCGGTATGTCGTGGGGGCTGCCAATTGAGATGCCAGACTCATCGACAGCATAGTGTGGCCTCAGGTACAACTGAAATATGACTTCATATGCACAAGATTCCCGTTTCCCCGGCCACGATCCGTATGCGCCGTTAAAGGATCTGCCGAGCTTCGAGCTGACCTCCGCAGACATTGTAGAGGGCGAGGAGATCGCTGAGCGTTTCCGCGCCCCCTCTGATGTCTCTCCACAGCTGAAGTGGAGCGTCGCGCCTGAAGGCACGAAATCCTATGCGGTTACCTGCTTCGACCCAGACGCGCCTACGGCATCGGGTTTCTGGCACTGGGCGGCCTTTAACATCCCAGCCACCGTTACAGAACTTCCAACCGGCGCAGGTTCGGCTGAGGACCTAGGCATCGAAGGCGTGGTTAGCTTGCGCGGGGATTCCGGCAAGAAGACCTACTACGGCCCGAATCCGCCCGCAGAGCATGCCCCGCACCGTTACCTCTACGTAGTGCATGCGGTAGATGTGGAAAAGCTCGACATCGCCCCAGAATCCACGCCGACTGTCCTAGGCTTTAATCTTCATTTCCACGCCCTGGGGCGTGCGATCACTTGGGGTTGGTACGAGACCACCTAAGGCTCGTTAAAGACGTGTTAAAACGCCCGTCCCGCCACCTTGTAGGTTGAGGTGGTGGGACGGGCGTTTCGTGGTTTTGGCTTGGCAGCTTTCTACTTCCAAGGAAGGCCGGAGCCTACAGCCTCAGAGATGTTGCGAAGGCCGTGAGCACGAATTTGCTCGGCGATGCCGCGGTGAATATCGCGAATCCAGTCCGGGCCGCCGTAAATCAGGCCCGTGTAGCCCTGCAGGAGGCTGGCTCCTGCAGCAATGCGCTCCCACGCCTGCTCCGGGGTTTCGATGCCACCAACGGAGATGAGCACGAGCTTGTCACCCACCCGCGCGTGGAGGCGGTGGAGGACCTCCAAGGAGCGCGCCGCAACCGGTGCGCCCGAAATTCCACCGGCGCCCATTGCAGCAACCTCGTCGGCGGGGGTCTTGAGTCGCTCACGTGAAATAGTGGTGTTGGTGGCCACGATGCCCGCAAGGCCCAGCTCGACCGCCATATCGGCAACGGCGTCAACGTCCTCGTCAGAGAGATCTGGAGCGATCTTGACCAGGACTGGAGAGCTGGTGGATTCCTGCACAGCGGCCATGATCGGACGCAGGGACTCAACGGCTTGGAGGTCACGCAAGCCCGGGGTGTTTGGCGAGGAGACGTTAACTACGAGGTAGTCAGCCAGGTCGCCCAAAACCGAAGCTGACTGGCGGTAGTCCTGGACCGCTTCTTCGGCAGGGGTGACTTTAGTCTTGCCAATGTTGATACCGATGACGTCGGAAGTCCGACGTGCCCGCAGGTTGCGGGCTGCAGCGGCTGCGCCCTCGTTGTTAAAGCCCATGCGGTTTAAGATTGCGCGATCCGCCTTCAAGCGGAAAAGGCGTGGGGCAGGGTTTCCCGGTTGCGCCTTTGCGGTGACGGTGCCCAGTTCCGCATAGCCAAAGCCAACAGCAGACCAAGTATCGGCGGCTGCGGCATTCTTATCAAAACCAGCTGCAAGTCCCAGCGGGCGCGGGAATTTTACACCGAATACCTCTTGCTCCAGTACTGAATCATTGACTGGCACCACCTTGTGTAGGCCGCGGTGCAGCAGGGGCGCTTTCTGCAAGCCGGATAAAGCGCCCATCATAATGAGGTGAATGCGCTCGGGCGCGACCTTAAACATGCCTTTGAGCGCTAATTGATAGGCGGCTTTGCGCAGTGCGTCGACGCGAGTTTCTTGCATGGTTTTAAAGGGCCCTTACTTCAGATTCGGTTCGGAAATAAACTGGATGCCGTTGCCACTCGCAGAGGCGGTGACCACGGTGGCGTCGTCAAGCACGGCGATATTTTGAGCATCTGCGACCGTGTCAACACTACCTTTGTTCTCTGGGACGCCGGAGACGATGGAAAAGGCATGTGCCTTGCCGTTGTCGGTGGTCGTAACCCATGCCAGCTGGCGCTGTGGGTCCCATGCCACGCCCCATGGCGAGCCGTCGACGTTGCCGTATTGGTGCAGGCGGATTACGTCGTCGGCGGTATATACCGCAAGACGCTCGCCAGAGGTATCGGAGGCAAGGACGAGGGCGCCGCCACCAACAGAGATCTGGCCGATGCCTTGGCCTGCGCGAAGGCGGCCGCCGGCGCGATCGTTTTGCCAATCGATGTTCTGGATCGTGGAATCAGCGCGCAGGATGCGCACGACGTTGTCGGCACCGGCGTCGTTAGGCACAGCTAGGAGCTGATCGGAGCCTTCCTCGACCTCAATGTCGCGATCGCGCTTGCCGTCCTCATAGATGCCAACCGTGCGCGAGTCCTTGGAGCCTGCGAAGATCTCGCCGCTGGAAAGTTGCGTGGCGACGGTGACCGGAGCTTCTTCCTCCATGGCTACCTCGGTCGGGGCATCGGGCTTGGTTGGGTCAAAGAGATAGACCTTATCGCCGCAGGCAAGTACGAAGCCCTGCTGGGAGGCGTTCAAATCGCCGCACTTTTCGTCGATGTCGATCTTCTTCGCGTCGCCGCCGAGGAACTCGCTCTGCTGGCCGACGTAAAGTGCGTCCTTTGTGCGGACGGCGATGGTGTTGCCGTGGGCCGCGAGGTCCGTTACCTTCTCCTCAAATTTCGCGACCTTGCCTGCAGGCTTTGCCCCATCGTTGGAGGCAGGGGCAGGCGTGGCGTTTACCTTCAGGGCTGAATCTGGATCGCCGCCAACGCCTACCTCCGGCTGGCATGCACTAAGTGCTAGGGCGCTTGCAAAAAGCGTCAGTGGCATCAATTTCTTTGTTCTGGCCAGTGGTTTCACGGTTGTTTATCCTAGCAGCCAGCGTGGGTAGATCCCGAAGCGCGCCAGACTATGTATGCTCACCCGAGTGAATACTGCAGCAGCAACAGACGCAATGTCCTGGCTTCAGGTCATCGTCCTATCCATTGTCCAAGGCCTCACCGAGTTTCTGCCAGTTAGCTCTTCCGGCCACCTGCGGATCGTCTCCGAGCTTTTTTGGGGTCAAGACGCTGGTGCATCCTTTACTGCCGTGATCCAGCTTGGTACGGAAGCAGCCGTATTGGTCTACTTCGCCGGAATGATTTGGCAGATCCTTAAAGGCTGGTTTGCTGGACTTTTCAACAAGGAAAAACGGGGTCAAGACTATCGAATGGGATGGATGGTCATTGTCGGTTCCATTCCGATCGGCATCCTGGGCGTGCTGGGCAAGGATTTCATCCGTGACAATCTGCGCAACCTGTGGATTACGGCTGCGATGCTCATCCTTTTCTCTTTTGTCTTCATCGCGGCTGAGCGCACCGGAAAAAAGGAGCGCGGCTTCGAAGAATTGAACATGAAGGACGCCATCGTCATGGGTCTATGCCAGTGCTTGGCGCTGGTGCCTGGCGTTTCCCGTTCCGGCGGTACCATCTCTGGAGGTCTCTTCTTGGGCCTCGACCGCGAGGTGGCAACTCGATTTAGCTTCTTGCTCGCAATCCCAGCCGTGTTGGCTTCCGGGCTGTTTTCTTTGGGGGATGCCTTCGGCCCGACTGTCGGCCAGTCCGCAACCGGCGCGCAGTTGCTAGTGGGCACCCTTATCGCCTTTGCGATTGGCTATGCCTCCATTGCATGGCTACTGAAGTTCGTGGGCAACCATTCCTTCGAATGGTTTGCCGCATACCGCATCCCAGTGGGCATTATCATCATGGCGCTCATCGCTTTCGGCTACCTTCAGCCATAGGCCGGTTTTCTCATAACTGGCTATTAGCCCTGCCTGATGCCTAATGCTGTACAAAGTGCATTAGGCATGAAAAGGGCGCTACGATAGACCGCATGCATTCTTGGCCTGAACCCCATGTTGAATTAGTTCCAGGGAAACCCCACGCACTCCACCTCTACGACTCCGCGGATCAGCAGATCCAGAAGGTAGAGGTAACGGGGGACACCGCCACCATGTACGTGTGCGGTATTACTCCCTATGATTCGACCCACCTGGGCCACGCGGCAACATATTTGACCTTTGACCTGGCCTATCGCCAGCTCCTGGATAACGGCTACAAGGTTCATTACGTCCAAAACATCACGGATGTGGATGACCCGCTCTTTGAGCGTGCAGAGCGCGACGGCGTCGATTGGCGTGAGCTCGGCACCTCCCAGATTGATCTTTTCCGCTCCGATATGGAGCTGCTTTCTGTTTTGCCACCCCAGGATTACGTGGGCGCGATGGAAGCCATCGATGAGGTCACCGAGATGGTGGGCAAGCTTCTCGACGCCGGCGCCGCCTACATCGTTGACGACCCCGAATACCCCGACGTCTATGCTTCCATCGAAGCCACGGAAGCCTTTGGTTACGAGTCCAACTACTCCGCAGCGGAGATGGAGGAGTCCTTCGCCGAACGCGGTGGGGACCCTGAGCGTCCAGGAAAGCGCAACCCGCTGGATGCCTTGATTTGGCGCGCTAACCGTGAAGGCGAGCCGGCATGGGATTCTCCATTTGGCCCGGGCCGACCTGGTTGGCACATTGAGTGTTCTGCTATCGCCACCAATCGCCTGGGCGCCTCGTTTGATATCCAGGGCGGCGGCAGCGATCTTAAGTTCCCACACCACGAGTTCTCAGCAGCGCATGCGGAGGCAGCCTTGGGTGTGGAGCGTATGGCGCAGGTTTACGTGCACACCGGCATGATTGGCCTCGACGGCGTCAAGATGTCGAAGTCTCTGGGCAACCTCGTTTTCGTACACAAGCTGGTTGAAGCGGGCGTTGATCCCTCCGCCATTCGCCTGGGCGTCTTCGCAGGCCACTACCGCAGCGAGCGCGATTGGTCCGATGAGGTTCTGCACGCGGCCAACGAACGCCTGGCAAACTGGCGTAAGGCTCTGGAGAATCCGGGCAGCGTAGATGCCGCACAGGCGCTTGTCGACGCAGTGCGTCTCGCGCTTTCCAATGACCTGGATACGCCGGCAGCTTTGCAGGCCGTCGACGAGTGGGCAGCGGGCGAGCGCGGCGCAGATGACGAGCAGGCGGCTGAATTGCTGCGCACCGCTTTTTATTCGCTACTTGGCGTGCACGTTTAAGAAATATCAGGCAGAATTCACTTCATGAGCATTCGCGCAGACTTTCAGCCCACCGTCGATGAGTTCATCAGCAATCTCGAGTCTTTTGCCACTGGCAGCTACCTCAAAGAAGAAGAGAAAGAATTCTGGGAGGCGCCCTTCGACGCCGGCGTTCTTCCAGAGCTGCGTTCCATTGTGGAAAAGCTTCTTGACGATCTTGATGCACTCCCTGATGATCCAGACGGGCAATCTCTTACCGCGAGCGTCAACAAGTCAGTAGAGAAGCTGGCTGCGTTCAACCGCAAGAACGCGGATGCAGTTTTGGAGCCGGAGGAAAAGGAAGAGCTCTCTGAGCTTATCTACAATGCCTCCGCAGCCACCGGCGCCGATGACGAAGCCTTGGCACAACTGCCTGAGCTCGACTTCTAAACGTAACCCCTTATCTTTTGATGAGCTCATCTTTCGAATCTGCAGGTTTCGCATCCAGTCAAGCCATACCCAAACGGCCCGCAGCAATCTTTTGGGACATGGACGGCACACTAACCAACTCTGAGCCTTTGTGGGCCCAAGCCACATTGCATCTGTCTAGCCTTATGGGCCATGCAATGACCCCGAAGGAGCGGCTTGCTACGGTTGGCGGCACTTTTGAAAAAACTCTTTCAGTCTGCGCTGAGTTGGCTGGAGTCGAGCTTATGCCCGGTGACTATCAGCGTTACCAGGAGGTTACTTTTGACTACGTCAAAAATCTCTTCCACGGCAACCTAGAAATCTTCCCAGGTATCCCGGAGCTTCTGCGCGAACTGCATGCGGATGGTATGCCGATGATGGTCACCACGAATACGGAGCGCTATGTCGCTTCTTCGGCCATTCCGGAGATAGGCGAAGAGTTCTTCGTCGATACAATCTGCGGTGACGAAGTACCAGCCGGAAAGCCTGCACCCGATATGTACTTGGAGGCAGCGCGTCGCCTCGACCTTCATCCCGCTGATTGCTTGGTCTTTGAGGATTCCGCTGCGGGCATGCGTGCGGCTGTCGACGCCGGCTGCCATGTCATTGGCCTACCGGAGGATGACAGGGTAGTGGTTCCAGCGGAAGTAACTGAAATTTCTACGCTACGGCCTGCGCGTCACTTAGACGGCGTTAATGCGGCCGATGTCTATGCGTGGTTTGGCGAGATCAGCTCTAATTCGTCCAAATCTATTTAGTTATCGATTTTAGCCCTCGGAGCCAAGTTTCTATGCAACAATAGAATCCGTGAAGAATTTCGAGTCCCTTTTTGCAGAACTGTCCGAGAAGGTTCAGGCCCGTGCGGCGGGCTCTGGAACCGTGACTGCATTCGATAAGGGCGCTCATCATCTTGGCAAGAAGATCATCGAGGAAGCCGGTGAGGTCTGGATTGCTGCCGAGTATCAATCCGACGAAGAGCTCGCCGAGGAAATGTCGCAACTTATCTACTGGCTACAGGTCATGATGCTAAAGCGGGGCCTTAGGCCAGAAGATATCTACAAGTATCTCTAAAGGGAAGGAGCCTTAAGATGATTAAAGTTGCCGTTCCCAACAAGGGATCATTGTCCGAGGCTGCCCTTAGCATCTTGGCAGAAGCCGGCTACAAAGGCCGCGGGCACTCCAAGGCACTCAACATCGTTGACGAGGCTAACGGTGTCGAGTTTTTCTTTTTGCGCCCCAAAGACATCGCCATCTACGTCGCCCAAGGCGTCTTGGACTTAGGCATTACTGGTCGCGATCTCGCGCGTGACTCCCGCGCATCATTCAACGAGGTTCTAGATCTAGGCTTTGGCGCATCCACTTTCCGCTACGCCGCCCGCCAAGGTGAAGACTGGACCATTGAGAAGCTGCAGGGCAAAAAGATCGCTACTTCTTATCCCAATCTCGTGCGCGCGGATCTGCGGCAGCGGGGGATTGAAGCTGAAGTTATCCGCCTCGATGGTGCGGTGGAAATTTCCATCCACTTAGGCGTTGCCGATGCGATCGCAGACGTGGTCTCTACCGGAGCGACGCTGCGTCAGCAGGGGCTTGCCCCGTTTGGGGAAGCCATCACCGAGTCCACGGCGGTCCTCATCAAGCGCGCCGGCGTGGGATTGAGCGATGAAGAGCAAGTAGTCCTCCAACGCATCCAGGGCATCCTAAATGCGCGTAACTATTTGATGCTCGATTACAACGTGCCCAAAGAAGACTTGGAGGCGGCTTCGGCAGTAACACCGGGGCTTACCGGGCCCACGGTTGCCCCTCTCGCAAGGGACAATTGGGTAGCGGTGCGCGCGATGGTCCCACGGCAGGATGCGAATCGAATTATGGACCACCTTTCGGCGTTGGGAGCGGAAGCTATCCTGGCATCAGAGCTACGCATCGCCCGCTTTTAGGGGTAAATTTTAGAGATCTTGCGCAGATTGAACGCCGGAATGCCTGCTCTAGCTACGATGGGCCTTGAGTTTACTCAAACAACTATCGTTCGAAATGCTCGCGGATTTTTCAGCGAGTATTGACCACTTAAGGAGTCCCGCCAAATGGCTAAGACCACTAAGAAGGATGCAGAAATCGACGCTAAGCAGGAGGGCGTAAAACCTTCTGCTAACGAGGCCAAGGACGCTGCCAAGGCTAAGAAGTCTTCTTCTAAGAAGTCTCGCACCGAGACCGACCTTCTCGGCTCCATGGAGATCCCGAATGACGCGTACTACGGTGTCCACACCCTGCGCGCCATCGACAACTTCCAGATCTCCTACGTCACTATCAACACCATTCCAGACTTCATCCGCGGCATGGTGATGGTCAAGAAGGCCACCGCAATGGCCAACCGTCGTCTGCACGTTCTGCCTAAGCAGAAGGCAGAAGCAATCATCTGGGCATGTGACCAGATCTTGGACGAGGGTCGCTGCATGGACCAATTCCCGCTCGACGTCTTCCAGGGCGGCGCGGGCACCTCGCTGAACATGAACACCAACGAGGTTGTTGCCAACCTCGCTCTTGAGTACCTCGGCGAGGAAAAGGGCGCATACGACATCATCAACCCGAACGATGATGTCAACATGTCCCAGTCCACCAACGACGCATACCCAACCGGTTTCCGCCTGGGTCTGTACTACTCCCTGGACACCCTGATCGAGCGTATCGATTCCCTGCAGAACGCTTTCCACGACAAGGGCAACGAGTTCCAGGACATCCTGAAGATGGGCCGCACCCAGCTGCAGGACGCTGTTCCTATGACCCTGGGTGATGAGTTCAAGGCATTCGCTCATAACCTGGCTGAGGAGCAGGCTGTACTGCGCGACGCTCAGAAGCGCCTGCTGGAGATCAACCTCGGTGCCACCGCAATCGGTACCGGCGTTAACACCCCAGCTGGCTACCGCCACCAGGTCACCGCAGCTCTATCCGAGGTCACTGGCCTGGAGATCAAGACCGCTCGCGACCTCATCGAAGCAACCTCCGACTGCGGCGCATACGTTCTGCTGCACTCCGTCATCAAGCGCACCGCTATGAAGTTGGCCAAGATCTGTAACGATCTGCGCCTGCTGGCTTCCGGCCCACGCGCTGGCCTGGGCGAGATCAACCTGCCTGCTCGCCAGGCTGGTTCCTCCATCATGCCGGGTAAGGTCAACCCGGTTATCCCAGAGGTTGTCAACCAGGTCTGCTTCAAGATCTTCGGCAATGACCACGTTGTCACCATGGCTGCTGAAGCTGGCCAGCTCCAGCTCAACGTCATGGAGCCGGTCATCGGTGAGGCACTGTTCCAGTCCATCCGTATCATGGGCAACGCTGTTGACACCCTGCGCGAGAAGTGCGTCACCGGCATCACCGCCAACGCTGATGTCTGCCGCGCATACGTTGAAAACTCCATCGGTATCGTCACCTACCTGAACCCGTTCATCGGTCACCACAACGGTGACGAAATCGCTAAGGAGTCCCTGAAGACCGGCAAGGGCGTCAAGGAACTCGTTCTGGAGAAGGGCCTTATGGACGAGGCAACCCTGTCCAAGGTTCTGTCCGTTGAGAACCTGATGCACCCAGAGTTCCGCGGCCAGCTCTACATCGACGAGGACTAAATCCGACCTAAGCCCTAAATGTATCAGCGCCCCCGCGAGCTATTAAGTACGGGTTTTAGGCCATGTGGTTTTACCACATGGCCTTTCGTCGTTTTGTTGCTGTACAGGGATTTCTTTGGTTTTCAATCAACCAACCGTAATGCAATAGGCTATTTTTGTGGGAACAAGCACAAACGGGCGTTTTAATTAACCAAAGCCACATGATTTGGGGGACAATGGGGAGGACAGAGCATGGCTGACTCGTTTATTTTCGGCTGAGGAAGCCATTTAATTTTTCGACCTTGTGGAGATTCTCATGGCTGTAGTCCATATCCTCATTGTCCTTGCCGCGATTTACTTAGGTGCCCGCATTGGCTCAATCGGCATCGGTGTCGCCGGCGGTCTCGGCGTCCTCTTGCTGGGCCTAACAGGCGTACCGGTTACCCGAGAAGATATTCCTTTCGACGTCATCGGCATCATCATGACCGTTATTGCCGCCATCGCCGCCATGCAGCGCGCGGGCGGTATGGACTACCTAGTCCAGGTGGCCGAGCGCTTCCTGCGTAAGAACCCGCGCCGCATCACTTACTATGCACCGATCGTCACCTGGCTGATGACCGTTCTAGCAGGTACTGGCCACACCGCATTCTCTACGCTGCCCGTCATCGTCGAGGTAGCAAAGGAAGGCAAGGTACGCCCATCGCGTCCGCTTTCCATCGCCGTTGTAGCCTCCCAGATGGCAATCTGTGCCTCGCCGATTTCCGCCGCTGTGGTCCTGCTGGCCTCACTTCTGGAGCCAACCGGCATCGGTTACCTCCAGCTGCTCGGCGTTCTTATTCCAGCAACATTCCTCAGCATCTTCCCGGCTGCTTGGCTAGCAAACCACTCGGGTAAGGAACTAGAAGACGATCCGGTCTATCAGGAGCGCCTCGCACAGGGCCTCGTCGCAATGCCGAAGGGACACACCGACCAAAGCACGCAAAAGGGTGCAAAGGCCTCCATCTACATCTTCCTGGCTGCCATCGTCATTGTCATGATTTGGGCAACGCTGACCTCGGAGCAGGTTGGCCTCATCGCAGAACCGACTCTGCCACGCAACGAGGCCATCATGACGGTCATGCTCACCGCAGCAACGCTCATCGTGATGATCACCAAGATTCCAGCCGCCGACATCCTCAACACCCCGGTATTCAAGTCCGGTATGTCTGCTTCCATGTGTGTTCTCGGCGTCGCTTGGCTGGGCACCACGCTCATCAACCACTACATGGACAACATCCAGGCCATGGCGGGCGACGTCGTCAAGTCCGCTCCGTGGATGCTGGCCGTCGTTCTCTTCTTCGCCGCCGCACTGCTGTACTCCCAAGCTGCTACCACCAAGGCGCTGCTGCCGGCCGCACTGGCCCTGGGCGCAAGTCCGCTGACCGCACTGGCCGCATTCCCAGCCGTTTCCGCTCTGTTCATCCTCCCGACCTACCCAACCTTGCTGGCCGCAGTTGAGATGGACGATACCGGCTCCACCCGCATCGGAAAGGCCGTGTTCAACCATCCATTCCTTATCCCAGGAACGGTCTCCATCGTGGTCGCTGTTCTGCTGAGTTACGCACTCGGTGCTGTCATCGCCTAGAGCCCGCGATTTGACAATTTAGCCGCCCACTGTCCTTTTCTCCGAAACCGGCAGATCGGGCGGCTTTTCTCTGTAGCATAAAGCCATGGCTACCCAACTCTCAGACGTCGAAATCGCACAGGCTCACAAACTGGAGCCAATTACCGATATTGCTTCTCGTGCGGGAATCCCGGAGGAAGCGCTAATTCCTTATGGCAACACCAAAGCCAAGGTGGATATCACGAAGCTCGAGGACCTTCCCACTAAAGGCAAGCTGGTGCTCGTCACTGGTGTTTCTCCAACACCGGCTGGTGAAGGCAAGTCCACCACGCTGATTGGCCTAACCGATGCTTTGGCACTACTGGGGCACAAGGCCATCGTCGCTTTGCGTGAGCCTTCCCAAGGCCCAGTCATGGGCATCAAGGGTGGTGCCGCCGGCGGTGGTTATTCCCAAATTGTCCCGATGGAGGATATCAACCTTCATTTCACCGGTGATTTCCATGCCATCGCAGCGGCCACCAACACCTTGGCTGCCATCGTCGATAACCACATACACCAAGGAAACCAGCTCGGCATCGACCCGCGCCGCGTGACCTGGCAGCGCTGCCTCGATGTCAATGACCGTGCGCTGCGCGGCATCGTCACCGGCCTCGGCGGCCCGGCACACGGAGTGCCTGCGGAAACTGGATTCACCATCACCGCAGCTTCTGAGATCATGGCTATCTTGGGCCTGGCTACTGACCTCGAAGACCTTAAGAAGCGCTTGGGTGATATCACCGTTGGCTATACCTTCGACCAAGAGCCAGTCACGGCACGCGAGCTTGGTGCTGAGGGCGCACTAACCGCTTTGATGCGCGACGCCCTCAACCCGAACCTCGTGCAGACTCTCGGCGGCACCCCAGCATTCGTACATGGTGGACCTTTTGCCAACATTGCGCATGGCTGCAACACCTTGCTTGCAACACAGACTGCGATGAAGTTCGGCGACATTGTGCTCACCGAGGCTGGCTTTGGCGCTGACTTGGGCGGCGAGAAGTTCATGGATATCAAGGCTCGCTTTGGCGAGCTCGACGTCGCGGGTGCTGTGGTCGTTGCCACCATCCGCTCCCAAAAGTACAACGGCGGCCAGGCCCGTGAGGACCTGACCACGGAAAATCTTGACGCACTGCGCAAGGGCATCGTCAACCTCGAGCGCCACGTTGAAAACATCCGCAAGTTTGGTCTGCAACCAGTAGTTGCGCTCAACTCCTTCTACAGCGATACCGAGGCCGAGGGCGAATTCATGCGGACCTGGGCCAAGGACTTTGGCGTCGCCCTGGCTGAGGCAGATGTCTGGACAAAGGGCGGCGAAGGAGCCAAGGAGTTGGCAGAAACTCTCTTAGAAAACCTCTCCGAGGGTCAGGCACATCAGCTCTACGATCCAGCAGAGGGCGTGGAAAAGTCCATCGAAAAGATCGCCACCGAGGTCTACCGTGCAACCTCTATCGAGTACGACCCGAAGGCCAAGAAGGACCTGCAGTACATCAAGGACAATGGCTGGGATAACTTCCCAGTGGTCATCTCAAAGACGCAGTACTCCTTCTCCGATAGCCCGGCTTCCTTGGGCGCTCCAGAGGGCCATACCCTCCACGTGCGCGAGCTGCTGCCGCGTACTGGCGCGGGCTTCATCGTGGTGCTGACTGGCGACGTCATGACCATGCCGGGTCTGCCGAAGAAGCCGGCGGCCAACAACATCGATGTTGCCGCCGATGGCACCATTTCCGGCCTGTTCTAGTTATCTGCGGCGGAGCCCGGCCAACCCGGATACTCGGGCGGGGTTCCGCCGAATTCAGGACAAAGCTCTTGGAAAGAGCACCAGCCGCAAAGCTTCGAGGTCTTCGGGCGGAAGAGACCTTCCTTACCGTCGCCCTCGATCTTTGCCCAGAGCTCGCCTAGGTCGCGCTCGAAGTACTCCAGCTCTTCGCGGGTTGGGGTAAGGAACATCGAGTCAATGACCTTGAGATACATCAAGCGCAGCTGGGCGGGGATGACGCCCAGCATTCGCCAATAGACAAGCGCGTAGAAACGCATCTGGAACTGGGCGTCTTGGCTAAAGCGGGGGATTGGCTTCTTGCCGGTCTTATAATCCACGACGCGGACCTCACCGGTTGGGGCAACGTCCACGCGGTCGATGAAGCCGCGGACCGGCACGCCGTTTGGCAAGACAGTATTGACGTACATCTCGCATTCTTTAGCATCGAAGCCCTGCGGGTTTTCCATCTGGAAATAGCCCTTGAGCAATTCGCGGGCCGCTACGAAGAAATCGAGGGTTTCTTCCTCGGGCACGAGCTCTTTAAGCTCGGCGTCGGCAGCGACCATTTTGGCCCATTCCGGCTTAATCATTTTCACTGCAGCGGGGTAGTCACGCTCTTCGCGCGGCAGCTTGTGGGTGTTTTCTAAAACTGCGTGGACCAGCGTCCCTTTTACTTGCGCTACGGTCTTCGGCTCGGGGAGCTTGTCAATTGCCCGAAAGCGGTAGAGAAGTGGGCACTGTTTATAGTCTGAGGCCCGAGAAGGCGAAAGCGCCAACGGGCGAGGTTTTCGTGCATCAGCCATGGTCCTTTTAGCCTAGCGCGGCGCAATTCATGGCAAAGTAGGAGGCATGAGTATTTCGGATGAGTTCCTTGATTTCATAGCCGCTTCTCCTTCTTCCTATCACGCGGCCCACGAGGTGGCGCGCCAGCTAGAAGAGGTGGGCTTTGTCCGCCAGGATGAGGCCGCGGAATGGTCAGCAGCCCCAGGCGGCCACTACATGATTCGCGGCGGCGCCATCATGGCTTGGTTCGTGCCGGAGGGCGCGGGCAAACACTCCGCGTTTAGGATCATCGGTTCTCATACAGATTCGCCGGGCCTTGTGCTCAAGCCGACCCCCGATTTTGATGCTGCGGGCTGGCAGCAGGTCGCGGTAGAAATTTACGGCGGCCCGTTGCTGCATACCTGGTTTGACCGTGAGCTGACCGTTGCCGGTCAGGTGGTAACGAAGGATGGCGTGCATCATTTGGTTAACACCGGCCCGATTCTGCGTCTTCCTTCGCTGGCTATCCACCTCTACCGCAAGGACGAGTTCAAGCCGGATCGCCAGCACAACATGCAGCCGGTGCTTTCCGTGGGCACTCCCGATGCCTCGGTATTGCGCGTGGTAGCGGAGTCCATCGGCGTGGCTCAGGATGAGATCTCTGCATTCAATCTCATTACTGCCGATGCCCAGCGGGGCGCCGTATTCGGCACCGGTGAGCGCTTCATCGCGGCCGGCCGCATGGATAATCTTTCTTCCGTGTTTGCCAGCCTCGTCGCAATGCGCAATGCCGCCCAGCAGAAGGACTATGGACACGAAGACATTTTGGTCATGGCTGCCTTCGACCACGAAGAGGTGGGCTCGGCTTCTCGTTTCGGTGCTGCCGGCCCGATTCTCGCCGATGTCCTGGGGCGCACTGGTCGCGCGCTGGGAGCCAACGAGGAGGAGCGGTATCAAATGTATGCGCGTTCTTGCTGCGTGTCGGCCGACGCCGCGCATTCGGTCCACCCTAATTACGCAGGCAAGCACGATCCCACGCATCACCCGATTATCGGTAAGGGCCCCGTCACCAAGATCAACGGCAATCAGCGCTACGCGTCCGACGCAACGACCGTCTCCCTGTGGGAGCGCGCATGCGAGCGGGCCAAGGTTCCTTTCCAGCGCTTCGTGGGCAACAACGACGTGCCCTGTGGCTCCACCATCGGTCCCATCACCGCGACCCGCTTAGGTATCGACACCGTCGACGTCGGCGTGCCGATGCTTTCTATGCACTCCGCACGCGAGATGGTCGGCGAACGTGACCAAGTATGGATGGCCAAGGCCATTGAGGCATACTTGTTGGGTTAATTAAACCTCCTTTAAATCCACGAGAAAGCATAGGAAGCACACACCATGCCTTATTCCGGACCTTTTCACTATGGCGATCGCGTCCAACTGACCGATGCTAAGCGCCGCCACTACACGGTGATACTTGAGGAAGGCGGCGAGTTTCACTCGCACAAGGGCATCATCCGCCACGACGAAATCGTCGGTCTGGATGAGGGCTCCGTGGTGCGCTCCACGCTGGGCAGCGACTTCCTGCTCTTCCGTCACTTGATGGTGGACCACGTGCTTTCCATGCCGCGTGGCGCGGCGGTCATCTATCCGAAGGACTCCGCGCAGATCCTGGTCGAAGGCGATATTTTCATGGGCGCACGCGTCTTGGAGGCTGGCGCCGGCTCCGGTGCGTTGTCCATGACGCTGCTGCGCGCCGTTGGCCCGCAGGGACACGTCTTCTCCTACGAGGTGCGCGATGACCACCTGGAGTACGCCGTGGACAACGTCAAGGAATACTTCGGCGAGCAGCCTGAGTGGTGGACGCCGCGCTTGGGTGATTTGGCGGACGTCACCGTGGAAGAACTCGGCGGTCCGGTTGACCGCGTCATCCTCGACATGCTTGAGCCGTGGGAGCACCTGGAGAAGGTTCGCGACATCCTGATCCCAGGCGGCGTTTTCATGACCTACGTGGCTACCGTGCCGCAGCTGATGAAGGTCATGGAGGGGATCCGCGAGCTGAAGTGCTTTACCGAGCCGAAGGCCTGGGAGTCCCTCGTGCGTGAATGGAAGGTGGAAGGCCTTGCCACCCGTCCAGAGCACCGCATGAACGCGCACACTGCGTTCCTCATCTGGACGCGCCGCCTTGCCGACGGCGTGACTCCACCCCGCCCGCAGCGCCGCGCCCGCAAGTAGGTGCAAAAGAAACGAAGCGGAGCCAAAGAATCCGCGGGGGATTTTAGGCCAACCTGACTTGTCGGCATGGTTCACGCGCTAGTGTGTAGCTATGACCGACGCAAGTCACACAGCCGCCCTCAAAAGGCAGATTGATCAGTTAGCCGAGCGCAACACCAAGCTCGCTTCGCTGCTGCAGGATTCCCGCAACAAGCTGCAGCAGATGTTGGCCGAGGTCAATGAGCTTTCAGAGCCTGCCTCGACCTATGGTGTATTCCTCGGATACTCAGGAAAGCCGCATGATTCCCGGCGCGACGCCGAGGTCTATACCAACGGCCGCCCCATGCGGGTTAAGGTCTCGCCCAACCTAGAGCCAGGCAGCCTCGAAGCCGGCCAACTCGTGCGTTTGGGCGAGGGCTTCGTCGTTGTAGAAGCTTGTGGTCACCCGCAAACGGGAAGCCTTGCCACCGTGCAAGAGACTTTAGGCACCACCCGCGTCATTATTGCGAACTCCTCCGGCGAGGAGCAGGTGGTGCTCTTGTCCGCACGTCTTCGCGAGGGCATTCGCACTGGCGACACAGTCCTTGTCGACGGCAAGGCAGGTGTCGCACTCGAAAAGATTGAAAAGTCCGAGGTGGCGCAACTTTCGTTGGAGGAGGTCCCAGAGCTCAGTTACGACGACATCGGCGGTCTGGATGCTCAGATCTCCCAAATTCGCGATTCCGTCGAGCTTCCTTTCCTGCATCCGGATCTTTACCGGCAATATGACTTGGAGCCGCCGAAGGGCGTGTTGCTCTATGGGCCGCCGGGCTGCGGCAAAACCTTGATTGCTAAGGCCGTGGCAAACTCCCTTGCTACCAAGATGGGTAGCGGCGGCCCGAGCTTCTTTTTGAATGTCAAAGGCCCTGAACTCTTAAACAAGTACGTGGGTGAGACCGAGCGCCGCATTCGCCTGATCTTTGAACGCGCTCGCGAACTCGCAGCCCAGGACTCGCGCCGCCCGGTCATCGTTTTCTTCGACGAGATGGAATCCATCTTCCGCACCCGTGGTTCCGGAGTTTCCTCAGACATGGAGACAACGGTGGTACCGCAGCTGCTGACGGAGCTCGATGGCGTCGAAAAGCTGGGCAACGTCATCGTCATCGGCGCCACCAACCGCGAGGAGCTCATCGATCCTGCCATCATGCGCCCGGGCCGGCTCGACATCAAGATTCGCGTCAATCGCCCCAACAAGCAAGGCGCCCGCGAGATCTTTAGCCGGCATCTGGGTCAGAAGGTACCGCACCAGGCGGACCTCGAGGGGCTCATTGACTCAGCAGTCGAAGAGCTCTATTCGGAGCGGCCCTTCGTGCGTCTGCATTACCGCAATGATGAGCCGCGGACGTTGTTCTACCGCGACTTTGTCTCCGGCGCGATGATTGCCAACATCGTAGCGCGTGCAAAGAAGCTTGCGATCAAGGAAGCGCTTGCTGATAGCGAGATGAGCACGCACGGTATTACTTCGGATCACTTGCGCCAGGCCATTGCCGCGGAGCAGGCGGAGTCAGAATACGTACCAACCTCGGCTAGCCCTGAGGAGTGGACCAAGATTGTTGCCGGCACCCAGGCTGGCGCAGAAGTAACCCGAGTTGAGCTAATGGGCTTTAGGAGTACCTCATGGCACGCGTCCTAGGAACAGAGACTGAGTACGGGATTTCCACTCCCACGAGTCCAGAGCTTTCGCCCATTGTCACCTCGACCCATGCGGTCGTGGCTTATGCGGCGCTTCATACTTTGGCGCGTTCGCGCTGGGACTTCCGCGAGGAGCATCCGCTGCGTGACTCCCGCGGTTTTGATTTGAAGCGCTATCAAACCGTTCCCGTGGTCGATCCGAATGCAATCGGCGTGGCCAACGTGGTGACCGCAAACGGTGCGCGCTTCTACGTCGACCACGCGCACCCGGAGTATTCCTCCCCGGAATGCACGAATGCTTGGGACGCCATGCTTTACGACGCCGCCGGTGACGTAGTTTTGCAACAAGCCGCCGAAGCGGTAGCGCGCCTATCCGCGCAGGGCACATCTGTGCTGGCGAACCATGATCCGTGCCCGCCACTGAAGTTCTACAAGAACAATGTGGATGGCAAAGGCGCATCCTACGGTTCGCACGAGAATTACCAGTACCGGCGTTCTACCGAATTTTCCGCGATTGCCGCGGGCCTCATCCCGTTCTTCGTGGCACGTCAGGTAGTGGTTGGCGCTGGCCGCGTTGGCCTTGGACAAGAAGGTGAAGAGCCAGGATTTCAGATCTCCCAGCGCGCCGACTACATCGAGCAGGAAATCTCGCTGGAGACAACGCTCAACCGCGGCATCATCAACACTCGCGACGAGCCGCACGCGGTAGCTGAGGACTTTGGCCGCCTACACGTCATCATTGGCGATGCCAACATGTCACAGACAGCAAACCTGTTAAAGCTTGGCATGACCTCCTTAGTGCTTGATGCCATTGAAGCGGGCGTCGATTTCAGCGACCTACAGCTCCGCGATGCGGTAGCCGAGGTCTCCTTGGTCAGCCGAGACCTCAAGCTACAGCACAAGCTGAAGCTCAAGGACGGCCGCGAGCTCACAGCACTTGATTTGCTAGCTGAATATCGCAAGCGGGTCACTCCGACGAACGCCGTGGATGAGAAGGTCCTGGCGGCGTGGGACGAGGTCGTCGGCCTGCTCGCGGCAGAGCCGCTTTCCGCGGCGCATTTGGTGGACTGGGTAGCCAAATACCAGTTGCTCAAGGCATACATGGATCGCGGCGTGGCCGTCGACGATCCCAAACTGGCGCTTATCGATCTCCAATACACTGACGTCGATCCCGCCAAATCGCTTTACCATGCGCTGGTGCGAAAGGGGCGCATGCGCGTGCTCGTCAGTGAGGAGGAGATTGCGAGGGCAGCCCAAAACCCGCCGCGGGATACGCGTGCGTTCTTCCGCGGCCGAGTCATAGAAAAATACGGTGAGGAAGTCGTTGCCGCCAGCTGGCAGTCTGTCTCCCTGCGTCACGGTTCCAACATCGCGACCGTCACTCTCGATGACACGCTAGAGCTAGGCGCAGCTGATGCTGCGGAGCTCATCGAGCGGGCTGACGACGTCGAAACACTACTCGTTGAGCTCGACAAGGCCGGGGTAGCGATTCGGCACAGTTAGCGCGAAGAATCCATAGGAAGCAATTCACCGAAAAGATAGAAAGATAGTAGGAAAGAAAGAAGGATTAAGGACAATGAGCGGAAACCAATCCCAGGTAAACGCCGGCAACGGCGGTAGCAACGGTGACGAGGCAGCGGAGTTCTCCGCGGGCCAGGTGAGCATCAATAGCGCGGGCACGGATGATCTGCTTGATGAGATCGACGGCCTGCTCGAGAACAATGCTGAAGAATTCGTACGCGCATATGTGCAAAAGGGCGGCGAATAGACGTGAGCGAGGCGCACACGGATCATGTCTATGCCCGCCGCATCATGGGCATAGAGACCGAATATGGCGTGACCTCACGGGTCGATGGCAATCAGCGCGCGCTGACTCCGGATGAGGTGGCGCGCATCCTGTTCCGGCCCGTTGTGGAGCAATATTCTTCCTCGAATATCTTTAGCCCAAATGCCTCAAGGCTCTACCTTGATGTGGGCTCACACCCGGAAATCGCCACTGCCGAGTGCGATAGCCTCACTCAGCTCATCAACTATGAGCGCGCCGGCGACCGCATCGTAGACGAGCTCGCCCGCAAGGCTGAAGGGACGATGGCTGCCGAAAATCGCCCAGCTTCCGTCTACTTGTTTAAAAATAACGTCGACTCAGCAGGCAACTCTTATGGATGCCACGAGAACTACCTCATTAGCCGTCACGCGGTGCTCAAAGACTTAGGCCTGGCCTTGCTGCCTTTCATGATCACCCGCCAACTCATCTGCGGCGCCGGCAAGATTCAACCGGCTAAGGCAGACCAGCCAGCTCGCTTTTTGCTTTCCCAACGCGCGGATCAAGTCTGGGAGGGCGTGTCCTCGGCCACGACTCGTTCGCGACCAATCATCAACACACGCGACGAGCCGCATGGTGACTCGAAACGCTTCCGCCGCATGCACGTCATCGTCGGCGATTCCAACATGTCGGAGACCACGCTGGCGTTGAAAGTTGGTTCAACGTTGTTGATGCTGGAAATGCTAGAGGCAGGCTTCGACGTACCGCGTTTCGATGTCGTTGATCCTATTCATCGCATCCGTGACATCGCCCGCGATACCACTGGCCGTACCGAATTGGGGTTGAAGGACGGCTCGACCATCACAGCATTGGAAGTGCAGTACGCCCTGTGCGAGGCAGCCCAACGCTGGCTGGAGGAACGCCCGGATGAGGGCACTCCGAATGCCGAGATGCGCAAGGTAGTAGACCTCTGGCAGCGCACGCTGCACGCAATTGATACCCAAGATTTCAGCGGCGTAGACCGCGAGATCGATTGGGTAATCAAGCGCAGCCTTCTGGATCGCTATCGTGAGCGCCTCGGCGGCGATTGGGCCCACCCCAAGCTGGCGCAGATTGACTTGACCTATCACGACATTCGCCCTGGCCGCGGCCTATTCAATGTGTTGGAATCGCGCAAGATGGTTGAGCGTTGGACCACCGACGCGGCTATCGCGGCCTGCGTCGATACTCCGCCGCAGACTACGCGTGCGCGCCTGCGCGGAGAATTCCTGCAGACGGCACGCCGCTTGGGCGCCAACGTCACCGTGGATTGGACGCGTCTGAAGGTAAACCGACCTGAACCGCACACTGAGGAGTTCTCAGACCCGTTTGTCTTCGAAGATGCACGGCTGCAAGCGTTGTTAGACTACATGGAGCACAACGCATAAATTTACCTATTGCCTTTAAGGAGCACACGGGCCTATGGCGAAGCCTCAACCAGGCAAACGCGATCCCGCCGTTGAAAGATTGACCAATCTTTCCTTTGCACTGCAGGGCGCAGCCCACGGCGGCGGCAGTCCCGATCGCAGCGCAGCCTGGATCCGCAAGAACGTGGAAGGCTACCAAGATCGCGGAGACGAGGCCTTTCTAAAACAGCTTGCGCGCGACGTCGTCACCCTCCAGCGCGCAGGCGTGCCAGTGGTCCATACCAGTGGTGAATTTGGCTCGACCTATCGTCTTAACCAGGAGGAATACCAACTTCCTCCGGTCCACTTCACCCCAGAGGAAGCGATGGTGTTGGGCGTAGCCGGCGGCATCGGCAAGCCGGGCGGACTCAGCGATTTCACGCTGTCTGCTTGGACCAAGATTGCTGCCTCGGGCGCCTCAAGAGATCTCAGCGGTGCGCCCGTCTACGTTGCGGTTAACGACATCACCCGCATTAGCCCTGAGGTAACCACTGCAGTACTGACGGCCGTGCGTAAGGGTTTGCGTATCAGCTTCGATTACTACGCGCGGCCTTCCGCGCCGGCAGTCCGGCGCACTATGGATCCGTGGGGATTAGTCAACCATGACAGCCGCGTTTACCTCGTGGGCTGGGATGTCGACAGGCAAGCCCCTCGCGTATTTCGCGCTACTCGCATCGATAATGTGAAACGTTCCCGGCAGGAGGCGACCCACCTTGTTGCCCCCAAGCCACTGCAAGAGCTGGTGGTAGACACGCTTAAGCGCGGTCAGCGCGTCGATGCGCTGGTGGCGATTCCTGAAGGCGGTGCCCGGGAGCTGGAAGCAGCAGGGGTACGACGCGATGATGGAATCGTGAGGATGCGCGGCGTGGATAAGGATTGGCTCGTGCGAATAGCAGCAAGTTATGCGCCCGAGGTGGAGGTTAAGGAACCTGCAGAGGTACGCGAGGCGATAATTAAGCTGCTGAGTGCGCCACTCGGCGTCACAGATGAGGCCGCACTGGAAGGAGGGGAGTAGCCATGGCTGATGGTTCGCAGAAGTTGCAAGCGCTAGTACGCTCTTTAAACCTGATCCCGTACTTTCGCAATCATCCGGGCCAAACCCCGATGGAAGCCGCCACCGACCTTGGTATGACGCCGGCGGAGCTTAAAGACGCGGTGGATCGCCTCTTTTGCTCAGGCGTAGGCCGTCACACCGAAGACCTGATCGACCTGTCCTTCGATTATCGCGACGGCATCCAAATCTACAATGACCAAGGCTTAACGCAGGCGCTGCGGCTTACTCCGACGGAAGCCGGTGCGCTTTTGCTCACCCTCGAAAGCCTCGAGGCCATGCCTGGCCTCATCGATACCGAGGCCGTTAAGTCAGCAGCCGCAAAGCTGCGGGAGATTATGGATGAAAAGACAGCAGCTATCTATGACTCTCTCGCGGATACCGATCCACATGAGTCTCAAGTCCAGGCCACGCTAGCAAGCGCCGTCGATAAGCGGCACCGCGTGCGCTTTAAATATTGGTCCGCCTCCAGCAACCAGGAAAAAGAACGCACAGTGGATCCTGCGCGCATCTTTATCTATGAATCCGAGCCATACCTCGTTGCGTGGGAGGAATCGAAAAAAGCGCATCGCACCTTTCGCTTGGACCGCATTCAAGAGGTCGAGACGCTTGCTGAAAAGGCCTACCCCCACCTGCGGGAACTTGACTTCGATCCCGAGCAGCCCTTTGCCATGCGACACGCCAAGAAAGCGACATTAGAGATTCACCCAGAATTCACATGGTTAGCAGAACAGCACGACATTGACTTGGGCGAGACGTTAAAAAATGGCTACGTAGCTGCAACGATGGCGATTGGGTCGGAGGAGTGGTTTATTCGTTTCGCGTTAAGCCAAGCTGATAGAGTGCGGGTCACCAGCCCGGATTCGCTCGTGAAGGCGATTACAGATCGCCGTCTAGCGGCACTGGGCGGTTATACTAAATAGCCGTTCGTAAGTTCAGAAGGCGGTTGCTTTTTAAAACTGCCGCCCCACACCAATAATCTGAAGAGAAAGAGGAACCCATGAGCCTGGGACCTTGGGAAATTCTAGCTATTCTGCTTGTCGTTTTGCTTCTGTTCGGCGCTACCAAGCTGCCGGAGCTGGCTCGTTCGATGGGCCGCTCCATGCGCATCTTCAAGTCTGAAGTAAACGAGATGCACCAGGAAAACCAGCCAAAGCAGGAGCCAAACCAGATTTCTGCCGCTAAGCAGTCCGACGAGGAGTTCTGGAACGGTACCTCTTCGCAGCCAGGCCAGGCCCAGCCAAACGGCGGCAACGCTAACTAATCACTAGGCCTAGCAACCACGGCGAACTCCAGCCTCAGCTGAGGTTCGGTGTTCGCCTTTTTATGTGAAAGCATCCTTTTAAACAATGCCGAAGAATTCTCCTGCGAAAGCCGCGAAGCCCGCGAGCGCACTTGCGCGTTTGCGCGCGCAACGCAAGGCAAAAAAGAACCCGTTGGGGGAGATGACGCTCGTCCAGCACCTGCAAGAGTTGCGCCGCCGCATTGTCATCTCCTTGCTTGCGCTGGTGGTAGGAACCATCGTCGGTTTCATTTGGTATCAACAGGCACCGTTTAACATGCCACCGCTCGGTGAGATTCTGCGCGGACCTTATTGTTCGCTTCCGGAAGAAAAGCGCGTGTCCTTCACCGCGGACGGAGAGTGCCGCCTTTTGGCAACCACCCCGTTCGAGATGCTGATGCTGCGAGTTAAGGTGGGCGCCCTAGCGGGTGCCGTGCTGTCTTCGCCGGTGTGGCTCTACCAAATCTGGGCCTTCATTGTTCCTGGCCTGCATAAGAATGAGCGCCGCTTTACTTTTAGCTTCGTCGCTATCGCGGTGATTCTTTTCGTTGCCGGTGCAGTTCTTGCTTACTTCATTCTGTCGGTTGGCCTTGAATTCCTCATGGGCATTGGTGAGGAATTCCAGACCGCAGCGTTGACTGGTGGGGACTATTATCGTTTCTTGCTCGGTTTGCTCATTATCTTCGGTGTCAGCTTCGAAATCCCGTTGCTCGTTGTTGCTTTGAACCTGTTGGGCATCCTGCGGTACGAGCACGTTAAGGACAAGCGCCGCATCATCATCGTGTTGATTATGATTTTTGCCGCGTTTATGACGCCTGGCCAGGATCCGTTCTCGATGCTGGTGCTCGCTGGCTCGCTGTGCTTGCTCGTAGAGCTTGCATTCCAGTTCTGCCGCATCAACGATAGGCGCCGCAAACGCGAACGCCCCGAGTGGTTGGACTTGGACGAAGAGACAGCCTCACCGCTTAATACCCAAGCCAGCGGCATTGGCGGCGCCTCCGCAGTCTCGGCTCCGACCCCGATTGCCGCACCGCAGCAAACCCGTCCCACGCAGGCTTCACAGCCATCAATTCCCAACTCTCAGTCGGCACCGAACAATAACGCGAGCTTCTTCGACGATGTGTTGTAGCAACAGGTAGCCTTGGTGCTTATGACTTCCATGCACCTGGATACCTTTCGCGCAGAACTTAGCCACCCCCTCGATGACTTCCAGGTGGAAGGTTGCCGTGCGGTTGAAGATGACCACGGCGTGCTGGTCTGCGCGCCTACTGGCGCGGGTAAGACCATCGTCGGTGAGTTTGCAGTTTCCCTGGCGCTTTCGCGCGGCACTCGCTGTTTCTACACCACGCCGATTAAAGCGCTAAGCAATCAGAAATACCACGATCTCGTAGCTGCCCACGGCGAGGATGCTG
This sequence comes from Corynebacterium sp. HMSC06G04, assembly GCF_001807365.1. Lineage (NCBI taxonomy): Bacteria > Bacillati > Actinomycetota > Actinomycetes > Mycobacteriales > Corynebacteriaceae > Corynebacterium > Corynebacterium sp. HMSC06G04. Next base: position 267,441 of record NZ_KV788623.1, read on the forward strand.
TGGGGCTTCTAACCGGCGATGTCTCCATCAATTCCGGCGCGGAAATCTTGGTGATGACCACCGAAGTTCTGCGCAACATGATCTACGCCGAGTCCGGAGCCTTGGAGCGGCTTAGCCACGTTGTCATGGACGAGATCCACTTCCTGGCCGATGCCTCTCGTGGTGCGGTCTGGGAAGAAGTCATCCTCAACCTTGATGAAAGCGTATCCATCATCGGTCTGTCAGCCACGGTTTCTAACTCGGAGGAGTTCGGTGAGTGGCTGTCTACCGTACGCGGAGATACCACCGTCATCGTCTCTGAGCACCGTCCAGTTCCGCTCGACCAATGGATGATGATTGGCCGCAAGGTCTATCCGCTCTTCGAGCCAGAGACTGAGGGACAGGTAAACGCCGAACTAGCGCGCCGCATCCGGCGCCTTGAAGCCGGCGATAGTGACGACGGCAAGACGGCTGGCAACGACCGTGCAGGTTTTCGCAGCCGCGCTCGCCACAAGGGTGGCGGACACGGCGGAAGCCGCGATAAGCGCGGCCGCTCTGGCAATGCCCGATCCCAAGACCGGTATCGTCCGCTCGGCAGGCCGGAAACCCTTCAGGTGCTCCAAGGAATGGACATGCTGCCGGCAATTACCTTCATCTTTTCCCGTGCTGGCTGCGACGGCGCGCTCTATCAATGCCTGCGCAGCCGCATGGTGTTGACCACTCAGGAAGAGTCCGAGGAGATCAAGGCGATTATCGATGCCGGCGTAGAAGGCATTCCGGAAGAAGATCTCCAGGTGCTTGACTTCAAGCGTTGGCGCGAAGCGCTGTCGCGAGGATTTGCCGCCCACCACGCGGGCATGCTGCCGGCTTTCCGCCACATCGTTGAAGAGCTCTTCGTTAAAGGTCTCGTGCGCGCGGTATTCGCCACGGAAACCCTGGCGCTGGGCATCAACATGCCGGCCCGTACTGTGGTGCTAGAAAAACTGATCAAATTCAACGGCGAGGCGCACGTCGATCTCACCCCGGGCCAGTACACGCAGCTGACTGGCCGCGCGGGCCGTCGTGGCATCGACACCATAGGCAATGCGGTGGTGCAATGGGCTCCAGCGATGGATCCGCATGCCGTCGCAGGTCTTGCCTCCACGCGTACCTACCCGCTCATTTCCACCTTTACGCCGGGCTACAACATGGCCATCAACCTGCTCGGCATGCTGGGCTTCGAGGAATCGCTGCGCCTGCTGGAAAAGTCCTTTGCACAGTTCCAGGCAGACGGCTCAGTGGTGGAGGAGACCCGCGAGGTAGAAAAGGCAGAGCACCGCGTACGCGAGCTTCGCAATCAGCTTGACGACGCCATCGATGCTCTAGCACCGCCGGCGCGTGACGGGGAGGACCCGGCCGAGGTGCTCATGGACTATATCCGTTTGCGCCGCAAGCTCACCGAAGAAGAAAAAGCCGCGCACGCGAACAACACCGCACAACGCAACCAAGAAGTCACGGTGATGCTCGCCCGCCTGCAAGTCGGTAAAGTCATTGCTATCGCAGGCAAAAAGCGCCCAATCTTGGCCGTGGTGGTCACCCCGGCAAACCAGGCTGCCGATCCGCGCCCTTGGGTGACTACTGAAACCGGCTGGTCCGGTCGCATCGACGCCTCCGGGATCAACAACCCGCCGATTGTGGTCGGGCGTATGAAGCTGCCGCGCCCAGTGCAGAAGAATCCCCGTCGCAACACCAAGTTCGTGCAGGATTCCTTCAAGCGCAACCACTATGACCGCCCGAAGAAGATGCGTTTGGAGCCGCGCAACCGACCAAATAAAAAGGTCGGTCAGTTGCGCGACGCTATTCGCCAACACCCAGCGCATGCGTGGCCGGCCACGGACCGCGAGCAGCTCGCAGGCCTGGCTCAGAAGCTTGCCCGCCGTGAACGTGACCTCGAGAAGGTCAACGCTCGTATCGAGCGCGCCACCGACACCTTGGGCAAGACCTTCAGCCGCATCGTAGACCTACTTTCAGAGATGGACTATGTGGAGTTCGAAGGCCTTGGCGCAGAACGTACCCCCGTTATCACCGACGAGGGCGAGCGCCTTGCACAAATCCACAGCGAATCCGACCTACTAGTTGCGCAGTGCCTCAAGCGCGGTATCTGGAACGAGTTGGATCCCGCGGAGCTCGCGGGCGTGGCTTCGCTGTGTGTCTTCGAAAACCGCAAGGAGACCCGCGGTGAGCCGGAGGCTGCAACGGAGGCGATGGCCGATGCGATGGAGGCAACCTACCGCATCTACACTGAGCTCATCGCAGACGAAGCACGCCACAACCTGCCGCGCACTCGCGAGCCTGAGGCCGGCTTTGCGCTCGCCATCCACCAGTGGGCCGCGGGCGCACCGCTGGGCTACTGCATGGCAGCAGCCAACGAGGCCGGTGCGGAGCTTACTCCAGGTGATTTCGTGCGCTGGTGCCGCCAGGTGGTCGATATGCTCCAGCAGATTGCGAAGACGGGCTACGAGGAAGATATTCGCCGCAATGCCCGCAGGGCTATGGATGCGATTCAGCGCGGCGTTGTGGCAATTGGAGCTTAATCCAAAAAGGTAGGCTCGAGGGCATGTCTGATTCACAAGTTGCTTTTCCCGTTTCGGTCTACGCGCAGCGTCTTAAGCATGCGCAAGAAGTCGCCGCAGAAAAGGGGATTGACCTCCTTATTCTCGGTACCGGCGCAGACTTTGCCTACCTCACCGGCTCGTGGGTTTCTTCCCACGAACGCCTGACCGCACTGGTCTTGCGCCCGGACGCCGCGCCTTTCATCGTTGCCCCTGCAACCGATATTGAGACGCTGAATGCTTCTCCTGTCGCGGAGCTGGGCATCGAACTGCGCGGCTGGCAAGATGGCGAAAATCCCTATGCGCTGGCCTGCGATTCCTTTGCACAGCAGCAGGAAGGCTCTGAAAGCACAGGGGACAAAGGGAACAAGGCGCCCACTATTGCGCTGGGCGCCTCCCTGACTGCCGATCATGTGCTGCGCTTGCAGGATAAGCTGCGCGCCAATTCTTCTGCGCAACCGCAGTACGTACTAGCCACCTACGCTTTGGCTGAGCTTTTCACCCGCAAGGATGACGCCGAGATCAAGGAGCTGGCCAAGGCGGGCTCGGCTATCGACGCCGTGCATAACGCCGTGCCGGAGCTGCTTCAGCCTGGCCGCACCGAGGCCGACGTCGCCGCTGATCTGCGTGAGCTGATCCTGCGCGAGCATGTCGAGATCGACTTCATCATCGTTGGTTCTGGCCCGAATGGCGCGAACCCGCATTATGACTACGGCGACCGCGTGCTCACTGAAGGCGAGCCGGTGGTCGTCGACATCGGAGGAACCTTGCCTTCCGGTTACCACTCCGATACCACCCGCACCTACGTCGTCGGCGGCGACGTTTCCGCGGCACCGCAGGACTTCCAGAAAGCTTATTCAGTGCTGGAGCGTGCCCAGGCTGCCGGCCGCGCTGCGGCCAAGCCCGGTGCCACCGCGCAGGATGTAGACCGCGCCACCCGCTCCATCATCGAAGAGGCGGGCTATGGCGAGTACTACACCCATCGCACCGGTCACGGCATTGGGCTTTCCACTCACGAGGAGCCTTTCATCATGGAAGGCAACGAGCTCGTGCTGGAGGAAGGCATGGCCTTTTCCATTGAGCCGGGCATCTACATTCCGGGCAAATGGGGCATGCGCTTGGAGGACATCGTTTACACCGCTGCGGATGGTTACGAGTCCCTGAACAAGGCTCCGCGGGAGCTGCGCTAGATGGCAGGGGTTTTGATCTTGGGCGGTCGCAGCGACATCGCCGGCGAGATTGCGCTGCGCCTTGCGCCGGGAAATGAACTGGTGCTGGCCGCCCGTGGCCTGCAAGGCCTTGACGAGCGCGTCGCCACGCTTCGCGCCGCGGGTGCCACCGAAGTACATACGCTAGATTTCGACGCCACCCAGGTAGAAAAGCATCGCGACCTCGTACACGCGGCGCAGCGCTGCCTTGGCGAGGGCGAAGAACTCAAAACGGCGGTAGTCGCGTTCGGCATCTTGGGCGAGCAAGAACGCGCGGAGCATGACGAAGCACACGCATTCGATATCGCACTGGTGGACTATGCCGCTCAGGTGTCCATGCTTACGGTCTTAGCTGATGAGATGAAGTCCGGACACATCGTCGCTTTTTCTTCGATTGCCGGATGGCGCGCGCGCCGCGCGAACTATGTTTATGGTTCCACCAAGGCTGGTCTAGACGCCTTTTGCCAGGGACTGGCAGATCGCTTGCACGGTGGTCCGCTCGCGCTAATCACTGCTCGCCCGGGCTTCGTCATTGGCTCCATGACCACTGGTATGAAGCCGGCGCCGTTATCAGTGACTCCCGACGTCGTGGCAGACGCCGTCGTGGATTCCATCACGGCAGATGAAGGCCGCATGCCTCGCAGCCGCACGCTTTGGATTCCTCGCGCTTTGCAGGCTCTGGCATGGGTCATGCGGCTTGTACCACGTCCTATCTGGCGGCATATGCCGCGTTAGACGCAGCGTTGAGAATTGACTGCCGAGTTTAGCTTGTAGCCAAGCCAAACTGCGTGGCCAATAGGCGCGCTTAAAAGCTGTAGAGATGCGGCGAATTGATGTCGAAGATGAACCCGCGTGGCGCAAGAACACGCAGGACCACTTCGGCATCGCCTTCCGCGATGTCGTGGAAGATAAGTCCCTGCCACGGGGTGACGGTAATCGGGACATCGAGACGACCAATCAGATCCGCAAACTCTGCCGGGATGATTCCTTTGTGTAGGCCCGCGCCAAGGTCCACGATTCCTTCGCGAGTATGCTCAGCCAGCCAACCAATTGGCAGCGCTGGCCGCTCGCCTTCAAAAGCCCCACGGTCGTGTTGGGCATTGCCGGAGCCATGCGCCACGGTAGCTGAAAGGGTATCGCTTTCTTCCAGCGCCTGGACTAGGGCTGGCACTAGCTCCTCGATGCTGAAAACATCTTTATCTAGTGCGCCGCCTTTAATCAGGCGCGCGCTATTTTCGCCCTCCAGCATCGCACCAAAGTCCAGCCCCTCGTACAGGATGTCGCCGTGGCCGCCGTCGACTCCGAGGCGCAGGTTTGCCGCAGCATCCAAGCTTTCTACTACTGCTGCGATATCGCGTGCCACGGCACGAGCAGCGGCAGATAGAGGAGAGGCCAGCACCGGCTTAGTACCTGCCAGCAAACCCGGGGCGCTAACGCGCTCCAACAGCTCTTGCTGATCATGCACGCCGCGTAGCTCCAGTGCGGCGCCTTCTGTCAAGTACACATTCCCATCGGCCAAATCTTGAGCCAGGGCCGCAATCTCTACCCAGTCGGTCGCGGTGGTCGAGCCTGCGACCGGAACAAAGCGTGCGATGGTGCCGAAGGTGGCGTCGTCAAGCAGCAGCGGCGCGCCATGAGGAGCGCCCTGCGGTGATTCTTGGGGCGGGGTGTGGGGCAAATCAGTCATGGCTGCGATCTTAACTTTCCTCGACCTACCGCCAATATTCGCGTCTGCCAAGGGGTGTTGGCCGCACGCGCAAAGTTTGCGGATAGGTAGGGTAGAAGCCATGCCTTTTGTTCTGTTTATCGCCTATGTTTTGCTCGAGTCCGTCGCCTTTTGGGCCGTGGCTAAATGGCTAGGCATCTTGGGCGCGGTGCTGGCGCTTTTTATCACCATGTTCTTCGGCATGACCATTGCCGCATGGGAGGTTCGCCGCATCATGCGTCGTCAGGTGGTCCGCGGCGAAGATGGCATCTATTACATGGACGGCAAGCAGGCGGGAAAGACCGCAGGCAACGTGGGACTCACGCTGGCAGGCGGCATGCTCTTATCGATGCCAGGCTTTGTGTCCACCATTGTGGGCGCGTTGCTGATCTTCGCGCCTACCCGTTCCCTGGCGCGTACTATCCTCGCAGCATCAATGGTGCGCAAGATTGAGCACATGGGTACCCGCATCTTCGAAGCTAGCCCCATGGCACAGCACCACGATTCTTATGGCAGCTTCGGCGGATTCGATGGCTTCAAAACAAACAATGGTTCTAACGTGCGGAATCCTTTCCAAGACGGCTCGGCAGAGGTCCTTGACGAGGAAGAAATCCGCAAGTGGAGCGAGAATCTCAGTCCGGATGATTTCACCGACGGTGGATCTGGTTCTGCGGGGGATTCCGCGAAGTAATGAAACACCTTTTAATCCGCCTGACGCTAGCCTGCCTGTCGAGCGGTCTTACTTTTCTAGCCGTCCAGCCACTCGGCTGGTGGCCAATGGGAATCCTAGGCATTGCGTTGCTCTATGGCGTGCTCACGCCGTGGGGGAGTAATGCCCCTACTTTGCGCGCCGGCGCGGGCAACGCGTTTGCACATGGATTCGTGCTCTACCTGCTCACGCTGCCATGGATCGGCGAATTGGTGGGCAATTTTCCTTACGTCGCCTTGGCGTTTTGGCTAGCGCTATACAGCCTCCTGCTGGGCATGGGCGGCACTGCGTTAGCGCGACATAAAACGGGGTTTATCTTCTTTGCGTTCTTCTACGTCGCCGTCGAGATGCTGCGTTCGAGCGTTCCCTTCGGCGGTTTTTCCTGGGTGCGTCTGGCTTGGGGGCAGATCGACGGGCCGCTTGCGAACCTCGCACCGCTAGGCGGGCCTGCGCTTATCACCTTCGCCACGGTGCTAATGGCGTCCGGCCTCGTAGGGATGATTCGATCGCGCGGCAAGTTGCGTGCGGGGGCTGCCGCTGCTGTCATCCTTCCGCTTATCGTTGGGTTCGCTGCAGGCAGTCTAGTTAATCGCCCAAGCAAAACAGTAGGTGAGGTCAACGTTGCAACAATCCAGGGCAACGTGCCGCGCATGGGGCTAGACTTTGCCGCTCAGCGCCGTGCGGTGTTGGAAAACCACGTGCGGGTAACGAAGGAGGCCGCCGCGGCAGGCAAACCAGTGGACATGGTCATTTGGCCGGAGAATTCTTCCGACGTAAACCCATTTGAGGACGCCCAAGCAAGCGCGCTTATCGACGCCGCGGTGCACGCCATCAAGGCCCCCATCCTCGTGGGCACACTGACTGAGGACGCAGCGGGCTCGCGTAATACCATGCAGGTCTTTAAAGCAGATGGGGAAGTAGGAGAGCACCACTACAAAAAGTATCTGCAGCCTTTCGGCGAGACCATGCCGATGCGTTCTTTCTTCCGCAAGATCACCGACTTGGTGGATTTGGCCGGTGATTTCAAGGCCGGCGATGGCCCCGGCGTGGTCCACATGAACAACGTATTGGTTGGGGTGGCTACCTGTTACGAGGTTTCTTTCGACCAAGCCTTCCGCAGCTCGATTCGCAATGGGGCGCAGATTCTTACGACGCCGACGAATAACGCCACCTTCGGATACTCCGACATGACCTATCAGCAGTTGGCCATGAGCCGTCTGCGCGCCATGGAGACCGACCGCGCGGTTGTGGTGGCGGCGACCTCCGGCGTCTCCGCCATCGTCGCCCCAGATGGCACGGTGAGCCAACAGAGCGAAATTTTTGAGCCCAAGTATCTGATTGAGACGCTTCCGCTGCGCGAGGGTACGACGATCGCTGTAAGGTTTGGTTCGCTCCTGCAATGGCTGATGGTTATCATTGGTACAGTCAGCGCGTTGTGGGCTCTTCGCTCATTGCGGAAGAAACCTTGTTTAAGCGCGCCACGCAGAAACTCTGCCGTCTTAGCGGCAGCAAACAAAGAGGAGCTTTAAAAACGTGAGCAACACCCACGCTTCCACCTTGGTTATCATCCCGACTTATAACGAGATCGAAAACCTTCCGCTAATCACCGGACGCGTCCGCAAGGCAACGCCAGAGGTCAACATCCTCATCGTTGACGATAATTCTCCCGACGGCACCGGTGAAGCAGCGGATAAGCTCGCAGCTGAAGACGAAAAGCTGCACGTCCTGCACCGTGAGGGCAAAGGTGGCCTGCTGGGCGCTTATATCGCCGGCTTTAAGTGGGGCCTAGAGCGCGACTACCAGGTTCTCTGTGAGATGGACGCTGACGGCTCTCACGCACCGGAGCAACTGCACCTGCTGCTCGCTGAGATCGACAAGGGCGCTGATCTGGTAATCGGCTCCCGCTACATTCCAGGCGGCGAGACCGTCAACTGGCCGACTTCCCGCGAGTACCTGTCTCGCCTGGGCAATATCTACATCTCAGTGGCTCTGGGCGCAGGCCTGTCCGATATGACTGCAGGCTACCGCGCATTCAGCCGCGAGCTGCTCGAGTCCATCGACTTCGAAGACTTGTCTAAGGCTGGCTACATCTTCCAGGTAGATCTTGCTTTCCGCGCCGTCAAAGACGGCTGGGATGTACGCGAGGTGCCAATCACCTTCACCGAGCGCGAGTACGGCGAGTCTAAGCTTGACGGCTCTTTCGTCAAGGATTCACTGATGGAGGTAACCAAGTGGGGCGTCGCGCATCGCTCTGAGCAGGTCAAGAACTTCGCCGGTGAGGTAGGAAACATCGCATCCTACACCTACCGCCACAGCAACATCCCGGGCTTGGGTGCCAAGGTCAAGGAAGGCCTTGCCTGGACCGGTGACTTCGCAGACGAGGTCAAGTCTCTGCTCAAGCACCAGTTCGGCAACTCCAAGTAGTACACCAAGTACTTCGTCGGGCTAAGCCCGCAAAAGCGGCCTGTGAGCTTCTCCTTTAACACTTAGATTTAATATCTAGGAGAGCTGACAGGCCGCTTTCTTATTTCTATTTAGCTGCGTTTCTCCGCTGGGGAAGGCCGCACTAGCCCTGGTTCTCCTGCTCTTCCTTGAGCAGGCGAGCGGCAGAACGACGGCGGGAGCGCAGGTTCTCAATGCGCTCGCTGAGAAGCTCATCCAGCTCCTCAATGGAGCGGCGCTCACGCAGCATATCCCAGTGGGTGCGTGGTGGCTTAGCTGGCTTGGACTCAACGCCTTCGCCCTCAATCAGGGTGCCAAGCTTACCGTTCTTGCACATCCACTCCTCAGGAATTTCCGCATCATCTGCGAAAGGAACTTCGTAGATGTCACCATCTTCGGTACGGTACTTGACCATCTGGCGTGGTGCGAGATCGTGGTCACGGTCCGTCTCGTAGCTGACGGCGCCCATGCGGCTACCACGGAGTACGCGATCTGCCATGCAACATCATCCTTTTCATAAAGTGTGCTTGGAAGGGTAGACATACATCACCCAAGAAACTAACAGTATAACGAAGTACTCCGCGGGTTTGTTCCCACCCCGGGATAAATGGACTAAGGTGTATCAGGTGATCCGTCAAGCTACCCGCGACCGCGCCCAAGCCACATGCCAATGGTGCGGCAAGGAGATCCCGCAAGGAGGGCGTGGACGCCCTCGTAAATTCTGCAGCCCATCTTGCAAACAACGAGCATACGAGCAGCGCAACAACGTCTCTGGAACCTCGATTCCGAAAGACGCTGTCATCATGACGCCCGAACGCGCTGACGCGCTTCGCGACGGCCTGTTTGAGCTGCGTTGCTCCGCAGAGGACATCGGGATTGCCGCACAGGAAGGCGCGGACGCTAAAGAGCTTCAACAGCTATGCACGGAGCTTGTCACTCTGGCACGTCGGCTCGAGGAATTGAGATAAGGACAAATGCAGAAACTTCTACGTAACCGCAAGCTGGTCATCTCCATTTTCGTGGTGCTGATCCTCATTGCAACCTTGGTGGCGCTTGGCCCGCTGTTTTACTCGATCTACATGGGCCGTGGCGTAGAGACCAAGCCTGTCGACGCCACACATACCAAGCCAGCAAGCACTGAACTAGACGGCAAATGGCACGTTATCGCTGGTACGCCGCATAATTTCACCTCAGTTGGCTTCAGCATCGACGAAATCCTACCTGCTGAGAAAACCCGCACCTCGGGTTCCACCAAGGAAGTTGAAGGTCAGGCCGTAATTAAGGACCAAAAGGTTGAAGAAGGCACAATCGTTGTCGATATGACCAGCCTGACCACGGATAAGAAGGTCCGTGACCAGAATATGAAGGACAAGCTCTTCATCACGCGCGAGTACCCGGAGGCCAGCTTCAAGCTGACGGAGCCCGCTGACTTGTCGAACGTTCCTGAGGACGGCTCGTTGGCCAAGGTGACACTGACGGGCGAGCTTACTATTAAGGACAAGACGAAGAAGGTTAGTGAAGATTTTGACGTTGTCCGTGACGGCAAGACGATTGTCCTGGGCGGCAACATTCCGGTGAACCGACTGGATTATGGAATTGAGACCCCAGAACTAATCGCCGCAAAGATCGCCGAAGAAGGCGAAGTTAATATCCGTGTAACGCTCGAGAAGTAGAAAATCAGATAGTGATGAACTCCAAACATCTGATTCCGATCATCTGGTTCAGGCTCGTAGTGTTGATTGGCTTTGCCATATTCGTCGGCATCCAACAGATGTGGTTGTTGCTCGGCGTTGCAGTCTTATTGGGATGTCTGACGGGGTTCCAATTGTTTAACGCATACAAACGCCAGTAACGGAAACACCACCGCTTAAAGTCACAGTTACTTTAAACGGTGGTGTAAGTGTATGCCGGACAACCGCGAAAATGGCGGGCGATCGCGTTTATCTATATTGATAAATGTCCGATAATGTACATTATGTCATTTTAGATTGGGCTGGCCAATCTCCCATCTAACCGGCAGGCACAGAAACCTCGTCTGCCTCCCGCCGGGCGCTAGAGTCAGACTCACTGACAGTCTCGGCATCACCTCCGGGTCCGCTGTCTCCCGCCAAAGGCTTGCGGCGAACCAGCGCCGCGATCACAGCGCCAGTAATGTTCGCCCACACCGCAGCAACGACGCCAGGCAACGCAGCCTCCGGCGTAAAGAACTGAAGCGCCAATGCTGAAGCCAGACCAGAGTTCTGCATGTGCAGCCACGAAAGTCACCACTGTTTGGCTAGAAACCCCATCTCCTGCACGTTAGGTAACACTTACTATCGGTTAATAGATATATACCGCTACTTTTAATGTATGAAGAAGCTCCTTTCACCCGACTCCACAAAAATTTCCCGCCCGGCCGGGGCTATCAGCCAGGCCGACGCTGTGCCCCCGAAATTCACCAACGGCTCTCCCCTGCCGCTTATCAAAGACATGGAGGCTATCGTTGGTGAAGCCAACGTGCACGGGCGTCTGAGTGATCTCGTTCGCTTCTCTTCCGACGCTGGTCCGTATCACTCCATCCCCCAAATTGTTGTATCTCCACGTAGCGCGCAGGATCTCGCCGCATTGATGCGCTATTGCCACAACAACGGCCGCCACATGACCTTCCGCGCGGCGGGAACCTCCCTTAACGGCCAAGCGATGTCCGATGACATTCTGGTAGACATCAAGCGCCACTTCTCCGGAATGGAAATTCGGGACGGCGGCACCAAGCTATGGTCGCGCCCGGGCGTAATCCTGGGAGATGCGCAGGCGGTGCTTGGGCGCCACGGCTTCATGCTGGGACCAGACCCAGGCTCTACTTCCGTATGCACCATCGGCGGCGTCCTAGCGGATAACTCCGGCGGTATGCGCTGTTCTTTGGAACGCGACAGTTACCACTGCGTCGAAGAGCTAGTCTTCGTACTGCCGTCTGGCACCATCGTGGACACGGCGCGCGGCGACGCCGCGTTCAAGGCGCAAGAGCCCGAATTGCACGCAGCTCTTCTCGCCTTCCGGGATCGCCTGCGTGCTGACGAAAAGATGGTTCAGTTCCTGCGCAAGAAGTTCTCCATCCGTAACACCAATGGCTTGCGCATCGATGCATTCTTAGACGAGGACGAGCCAGTCCATATCTTGAAACGTCTCATGGTCGGCTCCGAGGGCATCTTTGGCGCCATCGTTGAATCGGTAATGAAAACCGTCAAGCTCCCCACGGTCAAAGCCACGACTTGGGTTGAGCTACCGAACCTGCGTGATGCCGCGAATTTCGTGCACCCCATCATGGAGGCAGGCGCCGAGGCCTGCGAACTGCTCGTGGCACCAGTCATGCGTCGCTCTGCCGAGCACTACTCGCACGCGCCAGCTTCCTGGAAAGACCTCGACGACGATGCAGCGGCGCTGCTGGTGGAGGTCGGCGGTGCTAACGAAGACGATCTTCATGACGCCATGGAAAGGCTGCAAGACGTCCTCAAGGACGCGCCTTTGCTACGCCCAGTCGAATTCGAGACCACTGCCGAAGGCATGCGCGGCGCCTGGGAACTGCGCAACGGTCTTTACGGCCTGCTCGGCGCCGACCGCCCCAACGGCACCACTTATATCACCGAAGACGTCTGCTTCCCGCCGGCAGAGGTTGGCAATGCCGCAGCAGATCTGCTGGACTTACAGCACAAATACGGCTATCCGGAGTCTGTCATGGGGCACGCGGCCTTTGGTAACCTTCACTTCTTCCTTACCCCTCGCTTCGACATCGAAGAAGAGCGCGAAGCCTACGCCAACTTCTTGGATGAATTGGCCGAGCTGGTCATCGACAAATACCAGGGATCGATGAAGGCCGAGCACGGCACCGGAGTCAACATGGCTCCCTTCCTCGAGCACGAATGGGGCCCCGAGGCTTTCGAACTGTTCTGGGAGGTCAAAGAGATGCTTGACCCGCACGGAATCCTTGCGCCAAATGTGAAGCTCACGCGCGACAACTCGGTCCATTTGAAAAACTTCAAGTCCTTCCCCAAGGTCGAAGACACCATCAACCCCTGCGTGGAGTGTGGCTTCTGCGAGCCCGTTTGTCCCTCGCGCCACGCTACTGTGACACCACGCCAGCGCATCCTCTTGCGCCGCGAGATGGCTCGCCAACCAGAAGGTTCCGAAGTATTGCGCAGGTTGCAGGAGGAATACCAGTACGACGCAGTAGACATGTGCGCCGCCGATGGCACCTGCTCCATTCCCTGCCCGATCAGCATCGACACCGGTGCTGTGATGAAGCAGCTGCGCAAGCAGGAAGCAGGACCAAAGGCAGAAAAGGTCGCACTGAGCACCGCCCAGCGCTGGGAGGTCGTCGAAAAGCTCGCCCGTGCCGGTGTCATCTCTGCCAATAAGATCCCGCACAAGCCACTCGAACTGGGCACCAACATGGCTCGCAACGTGGTCTCGCCCGACCTTCTGCCCACCGTTCCGGGGCCTCTTCCAAAGGGCGCCTCTCGCCTACCGGAGACACCCCGCGAGGGCGCGCAGGCGCTCTACTTCCCTGCCTGCATCAACCGCATCTTTGGTCGTCCGGCCGGCGCAGCCCCAGACTCCGTTGATCTACCGCGCGCCGTCGTGGAGCTCGGGCGGCGCTCGGGACAGCCGGTGTGGATTCCAAACGACGTAGCCGGCGATTGCTGCGGCACCCCGTGGTCATCCAAGGGCTATAAGGAGGGTTTTACCTACCAAGCCACCAAGATCGTGCGCGATCTCTGGCAGTGGTCCGACGAGGGCGCACTGCCGATCATTGTCGACGCCGCCAGCTGCACTCATGGCTTGCTCGACAACGTGCCAGAAGAGCTTTCCGACGCCGAGCTAAAATTGTGGAATCAGCTGCGCATCATGGATGTTGTGGAATGGCTGCGCGATGAAGTGGCCCCTCACCTGCCGATCGTGCACTCTATGGGCAGGATCGCAGTACATCCGACGTGTTCTACCCACCACATGGGTATCAGCGATGACCTCGTTGCCTTGGCCGGACTCTGCGGCGAAGCCAAGGTGCCAGAGGGCGCCATGTGTTGCGGCTCCGCTGGTGACCGCGTCATGCTGCACCCGGAGCTGGTGGAATCTGCCACCCGTGAGGAGCGAGCCAGCCTGGAGGCGGAAGACTTCGATGCCTTCGTCTCCGACAACCGCACCTGTGAGATGGGCCTGGAGATGATCTCCGGCAAGGCCTACGACTCAATCGCGGTACTGCTCGAGCGGGCTTCGCGCCCAGTGGTCACGCCTTAACGGCGGCCACCACGGTGGCGGTGGGTGGCCGTGAGCTGCACGGCATCCACCTGGCCAAGCTCCAGCAAAGCCTGGCGCAACGCAAACTGGAAAGTCCACAGGCGGCGGAACACAGGATCGAAACCTGCCGCCGCGGCTTCGCGTAGATGACCATCGAAATAGCTGCGCTGCTCGCGTAGCGATTCCACGTAGTGACCGCCCACGTGCGTCTGCGCGACGATGCGCAGATTCGAGTTGCGGTCGAAAAGCTTGTGCGTTTCCTCGAGCGTTGGGTAATCCAGACCGGGCCAGACATAGGCGCGCAGTACCTGTAACGCCGAGCGGGCAGCCGGGGTCATCGTCTCGGTAGCAAAAGTCGAGGCGAGCGCGACCCTGCCCTCTGGGATCAGAGAGCGATCCAGAATCCCCACGAAGCGCTTGCGCTCTGCAGGCGTAAGCAGCTCTAGCTTTTCCACGCTGATGATCGCGTCGTAGCGACCACGCCATTGTTTCGGATGCGGCACGGTGTCATCGATCTGCTGAACCTGTACCGAATCTGCTGCGCCCTCGAGCACTAGGGTTTCGTTGAAGTCCTCGACTTGCTCGGCGTCGGCAGTCAGCACATCCACCGTCGCCCGCCTGTTGACTGCTTCGACAGCCACATTCATTCCGGCTGCGGGATAAACCAGCAGATGAGTGCCGGCGCCGGTGCGCGTGGCGTCGAGAAGCCACTGCGCAGCACGCTTTTGGCCATCCTTTAGATCGGTACGGTCCACCGCAGTCGGCTCACTAACGTGCGTGACGTCAACGAAGTGCTCCTTAGGTTCCTTGCGGCCAGCCTGTGGACTAAAGCTAGGCACCGCCTCTCGGACTGTCGTGGGAACGCCGCTGGCAAAGATGCCGCCCGAATGGGTATAGCCATCACCGGCATAAAGACGCACCAATTCCACGGGTAACTCACCCGGGGTGGAATGCTCGACGTCGAGCTCGCGCGCCTTCGGGCGATAATTCGCACGCAGCAGTCCACGCAATACCTTGACCAGCTTGTCAGAGTCAGCGGTGGTCCACTCGCCCGCCAGATAAGATTCCGCAAAGCCAAGCCAGCCGGTGGCTGCGATGCGAATGAAGAGGGCGTCGTGCAACACGGAAAGGTCTGGTCCGCCCTCTGCCTTAGATTCAGGATCCAGATCCAACTCCGCGAGATCACAGGCCTTGGCGAATTCCGCCTCCGCACGCCGGGCTTTAAAACGTGCAAAGCTCACCGCCGGAAGCGTCGCTACGCTCGGCCACTGATTGGCATCGATGGTGGCTAGATGTGGAAAATCACCCATTGGTCCGGTTTTCTCCTTGGCAAACGTCTACGTGCACGAAGGCTTCCAATTAACCCTAGTGTGAAAAGCCCACCTAGATGCGCCGCCATGCCGAAGAAGGAGCTGTTTAGCCTACATAAAGTATGCATGTACGGTGACTAGGGTTTAGACTGATTCGGTACAAAACTTTTCGCTTTCTTAGGAAGGTATCTCCCCACTATGGCTGAAACCCCTTACCGCCCTGCAGGCGGACGCCACCATGTAGTCGTCATCGGCGCCGGCTTCGGCGGCCTCAATGCAGTTCAGCAGCTGAAGTACGCTGACGTTGAGATCACCCTGATTGATAAGAAGAACCATCACCTTTTCCAGCCGATGCTGTACCAGGTAGCCACCGGCATGATTTCCGCCGGCGAGATTGCTCCTTCCACCCGTCAGCTACTGCGCAACCAGGCCAACGCTCACTTCGTCAACGGCGAAGTCACCGACATCAACCTGGAAGGCCAGACCGTTACCGCTGAGCTGGAGGGCTTCCAGCGTACCTTCGCCTACGATTCCCTCGTCGTCGCCGCTGGCGCTGGACAGTCCTACTTCGGCAACGATCACTTCGCTGAGTTCGCTCCGGGTATGAAGACCCTGGATGACGCACTGGAGCTGCGTTCCCGAATCGTCTCCGCCTTCGAAAAGGCCGAGTTCGTTGACGACCCAGCTGAGCGCGAGCGTCTCCTGACCTTCGTCATCGTCGGCGCCGGCCCAACTGGTGTTGAGTTGACCGGCCAGATCGCCGAGCTGGCTAACCGCACTCTGCGTGACCAGTACTCCAACTACGGCACCACCAGCGCCAAGATCTACCTGCTTGATGGCGCACCGCAGGTTCTTCCGCCATTCGGCAAGCGCCTGGGCCGCAAGGCGCAGCGCACCCTGGAGCGTCTTGGCGTCGATGTGCGTCTGAATGCCATGGTCACTGACGTCACCGAGGACGCCGTCACTTACAAGAACATGAAGAACGACGAAGTCGTCACCATTGAGGGCGCAACCAAGATTTGGTCCGCCGGTGTGGCCGCTTCCCCACTGGGCAAGATGGTTGCTGACCAGGCAGGCGTCGAAGCAGACCGCGCTGGCCGTGTCTCCGTTAATGATGATCTGACCGTGGGCCAGCACTCCAACGTCTACATGGTCGGCGACATGATCTCCCTGAACCGCCTGCCTGGCGTGGCACAGGTTGCGATCCAGGGTGGCGCACACGTGGCCAAGCTCATCAAGGCAAAGGTCGACGAGGAGTCCACCGCCAACGAGCGCGAGGCATTCGAGTACTTCGACAAGGGCTCCATGGCCGTCATCTCCCGCTTCAACGCGGTTGTGAAGATGGGCAAGACCGAGTTCGATGGCTTCCCGGCTTGGGTTTCCTGGATGGGACTGCACATCATGTACGTCCTTGGCTTCCGCAACCGCACCACCGTCGCGGTGAACTGGATCCAGAACATGATCTCCCGCGACCGCGGCAACCTCGAAATCACCGAGCAGCAGCGCATCGCTCGCAACTTCATCAACAAGAACAAGTAGGCCCAAATAGTCGCTGTTCTAACTGTTGCAGCTATCCCCCGCACAACCACCAAACCACCTGGTGTGCGGGGGATTTTGTGTCCTTGATCTCGTTTCTGCGGAACCACGTCCGAAGACGCGTGACGGGTGGTTATATGAGAAATGTATCTACCCCTTCTCTCCTTACAAGGACGGTTCTCTATGCCTACTTCCTTGCTCAACATGGTCCCGCAGATTCTGGCCGGCCTTCTCACTCTCATCCTGACTCTCGTCGGTATTTTCACCGGCGGTTCAGTGGGCTCTAGCTCCAATGCACCGCAGCCGGGCAATCCCTCGGTTACGAGCCCTAGCAACGGAAACTTCAACGTGGCTGCAGATCAAACCCGCGTCTTCAACGAGCTCAACAAGTACCGCGCAAAGTATGGTTTGGAGGCGGTACAGCGCTCCAGCACGATGGATCAGCGCGCTCAGGAGTGGGCAAACTATCTTGCTGAGACCGGCCAGTTCTACCACGACCCTAAGTTCAATGAACGCGAAAACATTGCGATCATCATGACCAATGATGTGTCCGAAGCCGTCTGGAACAGCTGGCACAATTCCAGCGGCCACCGCGCCAACATGCGCGCTGACGATGCCAAGCACGCAGGCCATGGCGTAGCTATCATGAAGAGCGGCAAATTCAAGGGCCAGAAAGTCATTGTTCAAAAAATCTCTGACGTTGCAGTACCGAATACTAGGGCATAGTCCGCATTAGGTTGATGCATTGTCCAGCTCCCACAACGCCGTGGGAGCTGGACTCTTCTTTTGTCGATGCATCTGAACTCCGCAACATTGCGTGATAATAGACGGGGCCTCCAACGCACTACCTGCCGATAAACTAGGCAAACCGCCTTCGTGCACTCCCAGTCTTTGTTAATCTCACTTCTACAACAAGGGGTGCCGCAGGCCTGCGGCTGAGATTAGACCCTTAGAACCTGCACTTAGTTAGCACTAGCGAAGGGATAGTTGTGGAGAATTCTCATCCACGGGGTAGTTTGCCGCGCGTATTGACCATTGCGGGCACCGATCCGACAGGCGGCGCCGGCGTCCAAGCGGACTTGAAGGCGTTTATGGCTGCGGGTGCTTATGGCATGTCCGTGGTAACGGCGCTGGTGGCGCAAAATACGCAGGGCGTGCGCTCGGTGCACACGCCGCCGCTGGAGTTCCTACAGGCCCAGTTGGACGCAGTGCTTGACGACGTCACGGTTGACGCCGTCAAGATCGGCATGCTCGGCAATGCAGATATCACCGCCTCCGTGGAAAAGTTTCTAGACCAGCTAGCACCTTCCACGCCGGTTGTTCTCGACCCAGTCATGGTCGCAACGAGTGGCGATCGCCTCTTGGACGAGCAAGCTGAGGCCGCAGTGCGGCAGCTGTGCAGCAAGGCCACCGTGATTACGCCGAACTTGAAGGAGCTCGCGGTGCTCACAGATACTCCGCAGGCCCAGACCTTCGAGGAGGCTACGGTCATCGCCCAGCGCTGGGCTGCTGATACCGGCACTGCCGTCATCGTCAAAGGCGGCCACCTGCCATCCGGCGATGCAGGAAACGCTGCTGTAAGCGCGGACGGCGTCTTAGTGCAGGTATCGAGCCCGCGCGTAGAGACCAAGAACACCCACGGCACCGGCTGCTCACTGTCTTCGGCACTGGCAGCACGATTGGGCGCCGGCGAAGATCTAGCAGAGGCTCTGGAATGGTCCACCACCTGGCTGCACGAGGCGATTGCCAATGCGGATGCCCTAAACGTAGGAAAAGGCCACGGCCCGGTGGACCATGGCCATATGCTGCGACGCCTCGCAGGGCTTTCATAGCAGCTCGTATCAGCTACTCAAGCGCGTTTAGAGAAGGTCAGCGCCCGGGCGCGTGAGAACCGCCACCAGGAAGGTGGAGCTTTCCTTGAAGACCTTCATATCCCACGAGGAGAAAAGGAAATCAACGCGGAAGCCCACCTCCTTAGCTAAGGTCAGGAAGTCATCGAATGCCCAGCCGCGGCCCTCACCAAAACCGACGACAAAACGGCCGTCGGAATGCAGCGAGTTGTAGATATTGCGCAGGGCTGCCTCACGGCCATCTACTGCCAGGAAGGTCATGACGTTACCTGCAGATACCGCTAGGTCGAAGTCGCCTTCGGGAATCTCGTCTTCAGACAAGTCGCCGACTACCCACTGGCCATCCGGAAAGTCATGCTCGGCATGCGAAATCAGGATCGGGTCCACGTCGACGCCCACCACCGTGTGGCCGCGGCTCACCAACTCGCCGCCTAGGCGGCCCGTGCCACAGCCGGCGTCGAGGATGCGAGAGCCGCGTTCCACCATGGCGTCGGCAAGCCGTGCTTCACCGTGGATGTCTTTGCCCTGCGCAGCAAGCATCTTCCATTTGCGTGCGAAATTCTCCGAGTGCGCGGGGTTAGCTGCGGTTACTTCTTTCCAGGTAGGCATGAAAACTAGTATATGCCCTAAGCAGTGTAGGATTTAGCCGCTAAGTAAAACTGCCTGCCGAACCTGTTTTGGCGCGCAAACGTTATAGAAGTGAAGGAGGCTGAAACGATGCCGTCTGTCCCGTCGCCCTTTAGGCCACGCAAGAGAAACGATCCTCCTAGTTCCTCCCGCACCTTCTCCGTTCCAGCTGAGCGCGCGATAGAACACTGCCGTGTCTTCGTCGACGGCGAGGCACTACCGGGCGAGTTCACCCCTCACTCCGCACTCCGGACCGTCGAGGAATATGGCCGCGGATTCGTTTGGGTGGGTCTGCATGAGCCTTATGAATCCCAGATGACGAAGGTCGCTTCCGAGTTCGGTATTCACGAGCTGATTGTGGAAGACGCCGTTCAGGCGCACCAGCGTCCCAAGCTGGAGCGCTATGATGACCAGCTCTTCGTCGTCGCGCGCTCGGTTAACTACCGCGACCATGATGAGGTTGCCGATAAGCGCCAGATCATCTCCACTGGTGAGGTCCAGATGATTTTGGGCAACAACTTCATCATTACGGTGCGCCACTCGGCTAAGCTGCCCAATCTCGCCTACACCGTGCAGGACGAGCAGGACTTGGTTGAGCTCGGCCCGGTAGCCATGGCCTGGAAGATTCTGGATATGCTGGTGGACCGCTACTCCGAGATCGTTCGCCTCATCGCAATAGAGATCGATGAGATCGAGGAAGAGGTCTTTACCCCACAGACCAAGTTCAACATCGACAGGATCTACATGTTTAAGCGTGAGATCTTGGAGATGAAGCACGCCATTGACCCGCTTTCGGTAGCGCTAAAGGCCATGACCAATGATCACAAGGATCTCATCTCCAAGCAGATCCGTTCCTACCTGCGCGACGTCAACGACCACGAGCTTGTGGTCAAGGACCAGGTTGCGGGCTTCGACGAGCGCTTAACCTCGCTTATCGACGCCTCCGTTGCCAAGGTGACCATGCAGCAAAACAGCGACATGCGCACCATCTCCGCGGTGGTCGGCATGTGGGCTGCCCCTACCCTGGTCGCCGGCATCTACGGCATGAACTTCGATGTCATGCCGGAACTGCACTGGGGCGGCGGCTACTTCATGGCGCTAGGCGTCATGGTGCTCGTGGTCGCGGTCATGTGGTGGTGGTTCCGACGCAACCACTGGCTCTAGGGCTGAAACAAACGCCCTAGGGAGTACACAGCATTCCCTAGGGTCCGCAGCACTATGGGTTGACCATCGTGCGCAGGTTCGTGCGCGCAATGAGTTTGCCGGCTTGGCGCATCTCAATGCACCAGATGTGAGTGCGCCGACCCAGCTGTACTGGTGTTGCCACTGCTTCCAGAATTCCGTCAGACACTGAGCGGATGAAGTCAGTATTGTTGTTGATTCCAACGACCGGTGCAGCCGCTGCAACGAAGGATGCAATGGAGCCCACGGATTCCGCGATGGAGCAATAAAGGCCGCCGTTGGCAACGCCCCACGGCTGGTGGTGCTCAGGCTTGACCTCAAGCTGGGCACGTACTTCGTCCTTCGAGACAAAAGTAAAATCCAGGCCGAGCAGCTCGCCAAAGCCGTGGTTGTGGGCGTTGAAAATCGCGAGTTCCTCGGCGGAAAGCGGGCGTTCTTGGACGGTGGCGACCATTTTCGCCATGAGTTCAAACTTGTCTGGGTTTTCTTGGCTCATGCCATGACAGAGTAGCTGCAAACTCTGACGTAGGATAGAGCCCATGACTGAAAAGACTGAACTCGCCCACATCGGCGTTGTCGGCTTGGCTGTTATGGGCTCCAACTTGGCCCGCAACTTTGCCCACAACGGCAACACCGTAGCCGTCTACAACCGCAGCCCGGAAAAGACCCACAAGCTCATCGAAGAGCACGGTTCTGAAGGCAACTTTATCCCTTCCGAGACCATCGAGGACTTCGTCGCTTCTCTCGAGCGCCCACGCAAGGCCATCATCATGGTTCAGGCGGGCAAGGCTACCGATGCAGTCATCGACCAGCTGGCAGAAGCCATGGATGAAGGCGACATCATCATTGACGGCGGCAACGCCCTCTACACGGACACAATGCGCCGTGAGAAGGAAGTAGCTGCCAAGGGCAAGCACTTCGTCGGCGCGGGCATCTCCGGCGGCGAAGAGGGCGCTCTCAACGGTCCTTCCATTATGCCGGGTGGTCCGGCTGAATCTTGGGAGACTCTGGGCCCAATTCTCGAGTCCATCGCCGCTGAAGTCGACGGCACCCCGTGCGTTACCCACATCGGCCCGGATGGTGCTGGCCACTTCGTCAAGATGGTCCACAACGGCATCGAGTACGCCGACATGCAAGTCATCGGCGAGGCATACCAGCTGCTGCGCTACGGCGCGGGCTTGGAGCCGGCAGAAATCGCTGAGGTATTCAAGGAATGGAACTCCGGCGACCTCGATTCCTACCTGATTGAGATCACCGCTGAGGTACTCGCACAGAACGATCCAGAAACGGGCAAGCCGCTTGTCGACGTCATCCTGGACGCCGCCGGCCAAAAGGGCACTGGCCGCTGGACCGCCATCAACGGCCTAGAGCTCGGCGTACCAGTCACCGCCATCGCAGAGGCAGTCTTCGCCCGCGCACTGTCTTCTTCTGCTACTCAGCGCGCAGCTGCGCAAGACGGTGAGCTGCCAGCAGGCCTCATCCCCTCGGATGTCGACAAGCAGGCGTTCATCGAGGACGTACGCCGTGCCCTTTACGCCTCCAAGCTCATCGCGTACTCGCAGGGCTTCGATGAGATCAAGGCTGGCTCCGAGCAGTTCGGTTGGGACGTTGACCCACGCGATCTTGCCACCATCTGGCGCGGCGGCTGCATCATCCGCGCGAAGTTCCTGGATCGCATCCGCGAGGCTTATGACACCAACCCGCAGCTGCCTGCTCTCATCCTCGACCCATACTTCAAGGGCGAGCTCGCCGAACTCATCGCTCCGTGGCGTCGCGTTGTCGTTGCCGCAACCCAGATGGGTCTGCCGGTGCCGGTATTCGCCTCTTCCCTGTCCTACTACGACAGCCTACGCGCTGAGCGTCTGCCGGCTGCGCTGATTCAGGGTCAGCGTGACTTCTTCGGTGCGCACACCTTCAAGCGCGTGGACAAGGAAGGCACCTTCCACATCGAGTGGTCCGGCGACCGCAGCCTGACTGAGATGTAAAAAGGCTTTTTCAGCCTTCTTTCAAGGCGCTAGGTTCTCTTCTTCAGCGGAGGATGCCTAGCGCTTTTGCTTTGCCTGGATTGCGGTCTAAGAAGCGTTGGCCACTAAGATTTAAGGCAATGACTACTTTCGCCGAACTCGGCTTACCGCAAGAAATCGTGTGTGTCCTCAACAAACAGGGCATCACCGAACCATTTCCCATCCAGCAGGCGGCTATCCCTGACGCGCTCGCTGGCAAGGACGTGCTTGGCCGCGGCCCGACAGGCTCCGGCAAAACCTTCACCTTTGGTCTGCCGATGCTCGCGCGCCTGGCTCAATCCGGCGCCTCGAAGCCTGCCCGGCCACGCGGCTTAGTGCTCGCGCCCACCCGCGAGCTTGCCACCCAGATCCACGAGCGCCTCAACGACCCAGCTAATGCCTTGGGCCTGCGCGTGCTTTCCGTGGTCGGCGGCGTGAACATCAATCATCACATCCGTTCTCTGGCACGTCCCGTCGACCTTTTGGTTGCCACGCCGGGCCGTGCACAGGACCTCATCAACCAGGGCAAGCTCTCCTTGGAGGACGTCTCCATCACAGCGCTCGATGAGGCTGACCACATGGCGGACATGGGCTTCCTGCCGCAGGTGCGCAAGCTTTTAAAGCTCACGCCTGCCGACGGCCAGCGCTTGCTGTTTTCTGCCACGCTGGACGGAGACGTGGACAAGCTGGTGCGCCAGTTCATGCACTCCCCAGTAACACACTCCACTGCGCCTGTTGAGGCTGCCGTGGACACGATGGAACACCACCTGGTATTCGTGGGCGACCGCGACGCGCGAAACGACGTCGTCGTGCGAATCGCCGCACGTGAGGGCAAGACGATCATGTTCATGCGCACCAAGCATGGCGTCGACCGCCAAGCCAAGAAGCTGCGCCGTGTGGGCATCAATGCATTTCCACTGCACGGCGATAAGGGCCAGGGTGCACGCACCAAGGCGATTGAGGGCTTCGCCGACGGATCCGTGCCGGTGCTCGTGGCTACCGATATCGCTGCCCGAGGCATCGACATCGCGAACGTTTCCCTTGTCGTCCACGTTGACCCACCAGCTGAGCACAAGGCTTATCTGCACCGTGCTGGCCGTACCGCGCGCGGCGGCGAATCAGGTGCCGTGGTGACACTAGTTATGGACCAACAGCGTGAGGAAGTTGCCAAGCTCATCAAGAAGGCCGGCGTTGCGGCAGCAGAACTCGATCTCAGCGATCGCCCCACCCCCGCCGGTGCCCCAGAGCTAGCCAAGATCACCGGCGCGCGTAAGCCAAGCGGTAGCCCCCTTCCTCCACCGAATCAGAATGCATCTTCCCAGCAAGGCGGGAAGAAAAAGCCGGTTGGATCCCGGAAAGGCTCGCAGGGTAAGCCTAATCAGCCGAAGAAGGGCTCGGGCCGCAACTCTACAGACCGCAGAGCCTCGAGCAACGGCAAGGGCTACCGCTCCCGCAACGGAAAGCCAGGTGGCTCTCGCCGCCGAGGTGGTGGTCAGCGCTAATGCTGCTGACTGAGCAGGAGTGGCGGACACGGCATGACGCCCACGTCTCCCGCGCCAACGAGCTGCTAGCCCAGTTCCGCCATCCCGGTGACTATCACCCGGTTTATGACTTCCTCTTCGAGTACTATCCGGTGCGTCCCTCGCATTTGCGCCGTTGGCACCCTGGCTTTAACGTCACGCTCGCCGGCACGCCGGGCACGATCCCGCATGAGGAATGGCGCGACTACCATCGCACAGAGCAAGGCGTAACCCTTGACCTGGGAAACTTCTGGGCACGGCGGGGCGATTCCATCACTTATATCCGCAACCTGATGGCTAAAACAACCACGAATCCGGCTCAGTTCGATTGCTTCGGGCTACATGAGTGGGCCATGGTCTACAAGACGGACTCACCGCGCCATAACCTGCCGCTACGCCTTGGTGCCGAACGCACCAACGAGGTAGTGGAATCCCATCGCATTCGCTGCACGCACTATGATGCTTTCCGATTTTTCACGGAGCCTGCGCGCCCGCTCAACCTCACGGTCTTGACCCGTGAGGGCCAACCAGACAGCGACCAGGCCGGCTGCGTCCACGCCACGATGGACCTTTACAAGTGGGCCTGGAAACTCGGCCCGCTGGTTCCAGGCGAACTGTTCATCGAAACGCTGGAACTTGCCATCGAAGCCAGAACACTCGACATGGAGGCCTCACCTTATGATTGCCGTGGCTGGGGCTTCGGCGTGGTCCCAATCGAGACCGCGGCCGGCAAGGCGGAATATGTGGAGCGCCAGCGCGGGCTAGCCCAGAAAGCCAAACCATTGCGTCAACGGCTTGTCGCCATTGTTGACGAAGCCATGGCGGCTACAATTAGCAACCGTTAATGTGGCCTCCTTAAGGCTCGATATCCGGTTGTGAGAACGGCTATTACCGCCCCAGTGTGGAAGGAACTTTCGTGGCAAGACATTCCAACGGCAAAAACACATTCGCAGTGGCAGGCTGGGTATTGGCCCTCCTTGCAGCGTTGATCCTCGCACTCGCCGTCGGCGCCTATTTCCTTTTCCGCGGCAACGATGACGCCTCGACCGCCACTGCAGCAGCGTCTTCCGCAGTAGAGCCAGCCGAGGAATCAGGCGCAGCAATTTCTGATGCTGCCGCGCGCGATGAGCAAGCAGAAAGCAGCGCCGCCGCAAGCTCTGCGCCTGAGTCTTCAGAAAGCGCTCCTTCTTCCGCGGAGAAGCAACCAGAGGAAAATAAGCCTGCCACGTTCGCCGAAAATACCCTGGTTCTCCTCGATACCTCCGAGGGTCTGGCACCGTATTTCAACCAGGTAACGCAGGCCTTGGGCAACACCGCCAACGCGCTTGGCGAAAAGTCTGGTTTGGTAGGCCTGTGGAACTATTCTTCCCCACTGTCTGAGACCGCGACGGTGGGCTACCGCCAGAATATCGGCTATGGGGAGGCCGCCCCAGTGGCCTTTGCCCTGCAGCAGTTTGGAACCGGCGGCGTTCCGCAGACCCGCAGCGCCGTGACCGCAGCGGTGGCAAACGCAGCCGACCAAGCCGCAGGCACCGAGCAAAAGGCCAAGGTTCTGCTCGTTACCACCGGTACGGCCCAAGACATGGATGATCCAACTTTCCAGCAAGCTCTCGCCGATGCCAAGAGCGACAACGTCTCGCTTTCCGTCGTGCATATTGGCCCCGGGGAAAAAGACGCAGTGCTTGACGACGCCGCCGATTCCTTCACCGAAGTCACCGACCCTGCCGACCAGTCCGCCCTCGAGAAAGCCCTAAATCAAGCCGCAGGAGTTTAATCGCCGTTGCTGGCCTTACGCCACCTCGGGGCCTCCCCCCGTAGCGTCTCCGTCTTTCGCTGCAAATGGTGAGGTCCAAATGGTGAAGTCCAAATGGTGAGGATCAGATGGTGAGGTCGCGTAACACCAACATCATCGCTATACATCAAGCACAGCTTTTACGTCGCGTCCTCACCATTTAGAGATCCGGCTGCGGTGCACCTAGAGCTAGTGCCTTACTAGCCCGTTCTGCTGAGAGCGGCTTGTTGGTAGGGGTGTTGCGG
>NZ_KV788624.1:0-2945 GCF_001807365.1 Corynebacterium sp. HMSC06G04
AAAAGAAGCGGAACTAAACCCAGGACGCTTCAGTCCCAGGCTGCGCCGGGTATTGCTCACTTGGTCGAGGAATACCGTCGCAATCACCCGAGGAAAGAAACGAACCACTAACTAGAACACGTGCACCGTAAAAAGTAAAAAGCCCCACAACACAGCGTAGCGGTTAACCGCTACGCTTCTTTTATGCTCTTCCTATGCCCCAACTGTGCAACAGCACCAATAAACTGGCGCCCCGGTTATAAGTTGGGGCGCCAAGTCGATGTGCTCGAGTCGGGGGATGTTAGTGGCCGGTGTCAAGCCGGCCAGACAGTCGGTTCAGCCGGTCCTGACTGGGACCGTCGAGCCCGATAATGGACACGGTTTTGCCTCTGTCCTGGAACTTCTGCGTAATCGCGTCAAAGGTCGCGACCGTGGAGGCATCCCAGATCTCCGCCTCAGTGAGATCAATAGTGATATGACGGGCAGAATCGGTGTAATCAAAGCGATAAACCAGGTCATTGCTTGATGCCCAAAACAACTGGCCATGCACCCGGTAGGTACGAGTATCAATCTCGCCATCGCCATCGCCGTCGCCGTCGATCTCGGAGGCCTTTTCAATGGAAACGATATGTGCCACCCGACGGGCGAACATGATCATCGCGGTGACCACACCCAGCACGACACCAATGGCCAGGTTGCTGGTGGCTAGGGTGGCAATAATCGTCACGGCCATAACAATGGTCTCAGAGACCGGCATGAGTTTAAGGGTGCGTGGATGCACCGAGTGCCAGTCGATGGTGCCGACCGAGACCATGATCATGATTGCCACCAACGCAGCCATCGGGATCATGCCAACGATGTCGCCCAGTGCCAGGACCAGGACCAGCAGGAACACACCGGCTAACAGGGTGGATAGGCGGGTACGTGCCCCGGATTCGCGGACGTTGATCATGGTTTGACCGATCATCGCGCAGCCACCCATGCCGCCGAAGAAACCGGAGGCAATATTAGCCACCCCCTGTCCCCAGGATTCACGAGTTTTATCGGAATGAGTGTCGGTGATGTCATCGACGAGCTTGGCGGTCATTAACGATTCCATGAGACCGACCACGGCCATGGCCAGGGCATAAGGCGCGATGATCTGCAGGGTCTCCAACGTCCACGGCACGTTCGGAATAAACAGGGACGGTAAGGTCTCCGGCATCTTGCCCATGTCCGAGACCGTCGGGACAGTCAAACCGGCGGCAATGACCAAACCGGTGAGCACGATAATCGTGACCAGCGGGGCAGGGATCACACTGGTGAGCTTGGGGAAGAAAATCATGATCACCACACCCAAGCCGACGAGTGGGTAGACCATCCAGGGCACATCAATGAGGTGTTCGAGTTGGGCGGTGAAAATCATAATGCCCAGTGCATTGACGAAACCCAGCATCACCGATCGGGGGATAAAACGCTGAAGTTTCGCCACACCGAGGGCGCCGAGCACGATTTGTAGGACACCGCCCAACAAGACGGTGGCGATGAAATAATCCATCCCGTAACCACGCGCCACAGGAGCAATGACTAGGGCAATAGCCCCGGTGGCGCCGGTTATCATTGCCGGGCGGCCACCGGTAAAGGCGATCGCAATGGCCATGACTACCGAGGAAAACAGACCCATGGCTGGGTCAACACCGGCAAGGATGGAAAAGGCAATGGCCTCAGGGATCAGCGCCAGGGATACCGCCAGTCCGGCCAGAATCTCTATACGGATACGGGCGGGGGAAGAAAATGCGTAACGGAAGGATGCGATGATCCCGGTAGGGGCATCAGCGCCGTCTGGACTCAGGAGGGGGCGGGGGGCCGCCGTGCTAGTTTCAGTCATAGATGTCCAATCTTTGAGGGGATAGGTAACTGGGCGAACGCCCGAAAGGAATCCAACCCTCTAGTAACTTTAGGTTTGGTGATGGTGGTCATGGTAGCGGGAGTTTTACTCAACCGCCAACCCAGGCACAGGAACCCGTGGACAACATCACCGTGAAGGAGAACAGGCAATGCAAAACAGTAATTTCAAGATCGGCGAGGTCGTTGACCAGACGGGGTTGTCGATTCCCACCTTGCGTTATTATGACAACGTCGGCCTGATTACCCCATCGGGGCGTAGCCCTGGTGGGTTCAGGCTTTATAGTGAGGCTGATGTACGTCGTGTTTTGCTGGTGCGACGGATGAAACCGCTGGGGTTTACTCTGGATCAGATGCGGGAATTCCTGGAAGCTGCGGAGATTCTTCATAGTTCAGATGGCGGGCAGGACAGTGATCCCGCACAGCAGGCACGGAGTAATGCCAAGGCCACCCTTGCCGACATTCGTGAGGAGACGCGCACCCGCTACGAAAAGCTACGCAAGCAAATTGCCTACGCTGAGGAATTCCTCGATCTGGTCAACACCCTGGCACACTAAAGTGCCCCCATCCTTCGCAGGGAGAAAAAGACCATCCGATTGAATGCGCTCTGTCGAGTCGCGTTCCAGATGAAGTGGACGAACGCCCGCGGCCTCTCCGGAGTGGATGGCGATAGTGCAGAGGACTTCTGAAATCCGTGCAGACGACTCCTCAAAACGACACAGTCATCCAAGGTCACAAAATCGAAAATTGTCACTTAACCCCATCACTTCCAAACCGGCTTAAGTGACAAAAAAGGGTTAAGTAGCAAAAAGTGTGTCTGAGTTACAGCGCTCTTGCTGCTCAGGCTGGGTAAATCGGGCGGATATAAGGTCTTTATGCTTATATCCGCCCGTTTCGTGTTCAATCCATCGGAATGGCACCCGCATGTGCTAACCGGGGGTTGGTGTGCTTTCCGGGTGAGTAAAAACAGGCCACGATGCCCGGTATGTGCTGGGCAAATGAAGAAAAACGGAACCACATCCAAAGGCACAACCAGGTGGCGGTGCAAAGACCCGAACTGCGGCAGCTCCACGACACGAACT
>NZ_KV788625.1:0-26497 GCF_001807365.1 Corynebacterium sp. HMSC06G04
ACGCCGAACGGACACACATTCTGCTACTTAACCCACAAAAAGCCATCGCTAAAGTCCCGATTTGAGTCCCAGGACGTGCGCCTTAAGAGAAATAACTAAAGCCCCTACCAGTGTTTCTCCTGGTAGGGGCTTGGAAGTTGGTAGCGGGGGCAGGATTCGAACCTACGACCTCTGGGTTATGAGCCCAGCGAGCTACCGAGCTGCTCCACCCCGCGTCGAGATGTACTTCTAAACATCTACGCTTTAACGAGACTGATTATTTTTCATAACCGCTCTCGTCGGCGACCTCTGTAACTATACAGACAGATAGCCACCCACCCAAATCCCCTGGGCAGGTGGCCATTCGCGTTTATCTAGGCAGTATTTTCTACTTGCCTACTTCGACTCGACCTTCTTGTAGGCCTCAACAGCCTGGTCGAGCTCGTCGAGAGCCTTGCCGTATTCCTCGAAGGAACCGTTGCGGGCTTTCTCTACGTTGTCGAGTGCTTTGTTGATGCCGTCAATGGCATCGGCCTCACTAGAGGCCGCCGGTGCCGAGGCAGGAGCCGAAGCCTTGCCCTCATCCTTGGACTTGGAGTCCTCACCGGAGTCCTTCTTCGCGTCAGCTGCACTGCCGTCGCCGTCGATCTCAGTGATGTCCTGCGCGGACTTAGGATCGATGCCCACCTGGTCGAGGGCCTCACCGATAGTCGGGGCATAACCCACGCGACCCTTGTAGGAAACGAGAACGCGTAGCAGCTTCGGGAACGCGGATTCCTGGTCCTTACGCTGCGAGTAAATAGGCTCCATGTAAAGAATCTCGCCGCCGCCTACCGGCAGTGCCAACAGGTTGCCGTAGTTCAGGTCATTCGAGCCTTCCCACAGCGTGCGGTCACGAGCGACCTGGTCGGAAGACATCATGGCGTCCTGCGCCTGCTTCGGGCCCTGGGTCTGAGTATTCGTCGGCAGCACGCGAACGGTGATCTGACCGTAGTTCTCTGGGTCCGAGGACACCGCCATATGCGCGGAGAGGAACTGACGATTCAAACCGCGATAAGAAGTAATCAGCTGGAAGCTTGGCTTCCCGGACTTCGGATCCGCCGCCATGACGTAGTAAGGAGGTTGGTTCAAACCACGTGCCTCGCCGGCGGTTGGGTCTTCTGGCACAGACCAGAAGGCATCGTTATTAAAGAACACGCCTGGGTCGGAAACGTGGTACTTCGCCAACAGATCGCGCTGCACCTTGAACATGTCTTCCGGGTAACGGAAGTGGCCGCGCAGCTCGTCAGAGATTTCCGCTTTCGGCTTGACGACGCCCGGGAATACGCCCTCCCAGGCCTTCAGAACTGGGTCCTGGTCATCAAACTCAAAGAGATCCACGGAGCCGTCATAAGCGTCGACAGTAGCCTTCACAGAGTTGCGGATATAACCCACCTGCTCGTTGATAAGCCGCTGGCTGGTGCCGTTCGGGTTCTGCGTATCCTGCGTGGAATCTGTCAGCGAGGTGCGCTGTGAATAAGGCAGAGACTCAAGCGTTGTATAACCATCCACAATCCACTTGATGCGGCCGTCAATGACGGCTGGGTAGGTGGCAGAATCGGTGGTCAGCCACGGCGCTACCTTTTCCACGCGCTTGCGCGGGTCGCGGTCGTAGAGAATCTTAGATTCGGAGCCCACGCGGTCAGACAGCAGCAGGTTCATCTCCTGGTACTTCAGCGCATACGCGGTGCGGTCCACAATATTGCCGATCTCAACGCCGCCCTTACCGTCATAGGTGTAAGTGGTGGAATCGGTATCGTACTCAACTGGCTTATCACCGGTCTCACCCACTACGGCGTAGTCACGCCCATCGCGTGCGCCGGCAATGACCGGACCATAGTAGGTGCGCGGCTGGTCCACCTTGATTCCCAGGGACTTCTCGGCGTCCTTGGTCTCGCCTTCACCCTCGTGCTGCTTGCCCTGCTGGGTTTGCAGATCGGAGACGGTAAAGATTGGGAATCCGCCGCGGGCAGAGCCGGCGTCGCGCGCAACCTCGTCGACGGTGTTTGCCTGGGCCGCAACAAAGCCGTTTCCGTGGGTATAAACCGTGTGGCGGTTGATCCAGTTCTGCTGGTTTTCCTGCAGCTCATTCGGATCCAGCTCACGTGCGGCAACCACGAAGTCGCGCAGTTCACCGTCCACGGTGTAACGGTCCATCGCCAAGGTCTCTGGGAAACCGTAGAAGTTCTTCAGCTGCTGCATCTGGGTAAAGGTTGGCGCCAAGATATCCGGATCCAACAAGCGCAGGTTCGAAATCGTGGAGGAATCCGAAGCCACCTTAGAATCGGCTACTTCCTCTGCTCCCCAGTTCTCCTCATAGGTAACCTGCTCATCCGTGAGCCCGTAGGAATAGCGGGTGGATTCAATATTGCGAGCGATGTATTCCGCTTCCTTTGCTTGGCGGTTCGGGTTGACGGAAAAGCGCTCCATCAAAAGCGGCCAAGCCTGACCGATGATGACGGAGGAAAGCAGCATCAGCACCACTGCCAGTGCAGGGATGCGCAGATCCTTGATTACCACCGCAGCGAAAATCGCCACTGCTACGACGACGCCGACGACCATCAGAATGATCTTGGCCGGCAGGTAAGCATTGATGTCGGTGTAGGAGCCACCGGTAAACAGCGAGTGCTGGTTGTACAGAAGCTGATAACGATCCAACCAGTAGCCTGCTACCTGCAGCAGCATCCATAGGCCACCGGTTACCGCTAGCTGCACGCGAGCCGGGCGAGAAATGGAACCGCGCACACCGGAGGCACGGTTGCCGATGCGAATGCCGCCCAAAATGTAATGGCTAAACAGCGCCAGCAAGAAACACACCAGAAGCAGCATCGAAAACGCCGAAACGATGATGTTCCACACCGGCAGCTGGAAGGCATAGAATCCCAAGTCCTTGTGGAACTGCGGATCATCAACGCCGAAATCCTGGCCGTTTAAAAAGAGCATGAACTGGCGCCACGAAGCCTGCCCCATCAGGCCTGCCACCACACCGACTAGCAGCGGGATAACCTTTAGGAACACGCCCATGGTCTTTTCGATGGAACGACGGTACTGGTAAACCGGCGAATTCAGATCGTTAAAATCTAAGCTCTCGGGGCGGCCACGCCATGCAACGCGGCCCGCGGCATAAACCACGCCTGCCGATACCACTGCGAAGATGACAAAAAGCACGATTCGCGCTACCAAGGTGGTGGTAAAGACACCACGGTATTCAATTGCGCCGAACCACTTCCAATCTGTATAAAAGCCCACTAACAATGGGCCGATGAACAGTAAGGCGGCAATGATAGCGACCGTCCAGGACAAGCCCCTGGGAGGTCGCTTCATTGGGGCAGCGGGTCGGGAGATACCAGAGGCCAACGCCAGCTCCAATCAAAATCGTGCGAATATAAGCGGTATAGTCTTCCAGCTTAGGGAAGCAATACACAGTTAACGAATAAGGAGTCTCATGAGTTCCCCCGAGCTTTCTCAGCCAGCATTAAACAAAGCCATGCGTGAAGCAGTGGAATTTGTCCACGCTGAGGGCTGGGAGGCACCCCCTACCCTTTTCGCTCTGGTGCCGACTTCTTTGGTCGCGGACCAGCTGGCAGAGCTCAATGAGGAAGACGCTTCCCCGCTGACCCTTATCGTGCAGGACAATATCCCGGAAAACATCGAACCCGGCTCCGAGCAGCTAGCCGATTATGTCTCCCGCGTGGTCTGGCCACACGAGATCGCCGGCGTCATCTTGGCCCAAGAGATTAAATTCCGCGACACCTCTGCTGAGGCTGGCCAGAGCGCAGACTCTAGCCCGCGTCCTGCACGCCTTTTCTCCGGTGTGCTGCGTGAGGAAGGCGTCGAACTGACCCTGCTGCAGGTGCGCCCAACCGAGGAAGAACTGGAAGCAGCCGGCCCGTTTGCACAAGACGATATCCAGCTGCGCGGCGGCCCAGACGTGGCACCGGGTGTCATCGCCGCATTGCGCTACGGGCTCGAACAAGATCCCGATGAACTCGACTAAACTGAGGCACTAAGTGTCTTAGACCCAAATTTCTCTACACCTGAAGTCTCAATGCTTTCTTTTGAACTCACAGCTTTGAAGGAGTACCTCGTGCGAAATTCCTTGTCCGCCCGCACCGCCTGCGTAGCAGCTGGACTGTTTGCTGCAAGTTGCTCCCTCGCGGCATGTGGGGACGGCCAGGAGGCTAGCCAGCCCGCACCGGCTGCTCCTGTAGCTACCAGCCAGAAGGCTGAAACCCCGGCCCCGAAGACGTCGGCAAGCACCGCTACTACCACTTCTTCTGAGCAATCCTCGGCCGAGGCCACCACCTCCGAGGAAACAGAATCTGGCGCGAGCGAGCCGGCAAGCGAGTCCGCCTCCGCTTCTGCGACTGCTGCCAATGGCGAAAAGAAGGGCAACGGAAAGCTCTCCAAGCAGGTAGAAGAAGCCTACGAGACCTTCGAAACCCTTGTTCCGGTGGAGATCTTCCAGCAGTTCGACCGCTGTGATCCCAACGGTGTCGCAGATTCTTATAACTGCTCCGGCTCGGAAATCGGCCAGTTCCAGTTCTTCAAGAACAAGTCCAAGGCCGCCCAAACCACGCAGGTGCTCACCGAGCTGCGCAGCTCCCGCGTGGTCAAGGATGAAGGCGACCGCGTCGTCGGCTGGTCCATGCTGGGCAACACCGCCATCTTGACGGTGGTGGATAACAAGGACGGTCTCGTGATGCAGCAGATGATCTCAACCGACCAAGACGATCCCGAAGAGCGTCTTAAAGAGCTCGGTCTTATCTAATTGCAGGTCTGAACCTGCTTGCCGTGGGCGAAGTCATCCATCGCCTTAATGGCATCGTCCAGGGTCTCCACCTTGGCAACAACCATGTCGCCGGTGTCGCGGCTCGTGGCCTCCGCGCAGTTGTCTGCGGGTGCTAGGAAGAGCTCGGCGCCGGCTTCTTTCGAAGCGGCGACCTTGTGCACGATTCCGCCGATGGGACCCACCGTGCCGTCTTCGCTGATGGTGCCGGTACCGGCAACGAACTTGCCGCCGTTGAGCTCGCCATCAGAAAGCTTGTCGATTACCGCGAGGGTAAACATCATGCCCGCGGACGGCCCGCCGATGTCCTGCAGGTTGTAATCAACCTGGATATCTTCCTTAGGCTTCGAGGTCATCGAAATGCCCATCAGCGCCACCGAATCATCGTGTGGATGCGCCGCCAGCGTGACCTTTTCTTGCAGCTTCTTGCCACCGCGTTCAATGCCGAGTTCAACCTCATCGCCGGGCTTCTTCGCGCGGACCATGTCCTGCACCTGCCCCGGCTGCGTTACCTTCTCACCATCAACGGAGGTAATAACGTCATCTGCACGCACGACCCCCGCGGCAGGTGCATCCTCTAGAACCTGCGCCACCACGATCTTCACTGGCACGTCGAGATAATTCATCGCAGCGACCGTCGCAGCCGACTCCGACTGTGTGAAGGCCTGCTCGTTCGACTCGTTTACCTCTTCATCCGTCTGCCCCTGCGGGATGACGGTATCGATTGGTACCAGAGTGTCATCAGTCATGATCCAGCGCCCCAAGGCTTGCGTCAGCGTCATGTTGGTGCGCACAGACACGGTGGTCATATTGAGCTGACCGGAAGTCTCATAGGTCTTTGGCGCTTTCACGTCCACGACCTCAGTGCCATCAACCTCGCTGAGCGTATCCACGGTTGGGCCAGGCCCCTCGGCCGCATAAGGCACGGTTAAAGCAATATCCGTGCCAGGGATGCGATCGATGCTCAAGGCACCACCCAGCACGATGACCGGGATAGCGCCCCAAACGAGCGTGCGGAGGCGTCGATTTTCTGGTGAATTCACGAGGAATTAGCCTACAACGTTTTCATCCTTGTTCGCTGACAGCGTTGCGCGAGCGATGGAAACAGCCCACCACCAGCCGGTACATTGGAGCGCATGAGCAACGGATTCGGTTTTTCTTTTCCCAACAATGATGACGGTGACGACGATAACTCGCGCCGCGACCAGAACCCGTTTGGCGCCTTCGGCTTCGGCGGCAGCGCCGCGGGCGGTGGTCTAGGAGACCTTCTTAATCAGTTCGGCCAGATGCTTTCTGGCATGGGCTCCTCAATGAACTCTCCTGAGGGCTCCGGCCCGGTCAACTATGAGATGGCCCAGCGCATCGCGCACCAGCAGATTTCCAACGACAAGGAAATCAGCAGTGCCGATAGCAATGCGGTAGCAGAAGCCGTACGCCTAGCGGAGCTTTGGCTTGACGACGCCACCGAATTGCCCACCGCTTCCGGCAGCGTCAAAGCGTGGAACTCCAGCGAGTGGCTCGAAGCAACGATGCCAATGTGGAAGCGCTTGGTTACCCCAGTTGCCGAGCACATGAACAATGCGCAGCTGGAGTCAATGCCGGAAGAAGCCCGCGAGATGATGGGTCCGATGGCAAACATGATGAATCAGATGTCCGGTATGAACTTTGGCATGCAGTTGGGCCGCGCACTTGGTGACCTTGCCACCCAGGCACTTACCGGCTCCGACTTTGGTATTCCGGTCTCCCCTGCCGGTAGCACCGCGCTTTTGCCACACAACATCCAAAAGATCGCGCGCGATCTCAATGTGCCGGGCCAGGAAATTCTGGTCTATATTGGCGCCCGCGAGGCCGCCCGCCAGCGCCTGTTCAAGCACGTTCCGTGGCTGGTTGAGCGCTTGGTTTCCTCCGTCGAGGAGTACGCAATTGGCCTTGTCATCGACACTTCCCACATCGAGGAAGCAACCCGCGAGCTCAACCTCGAATCCGGTGACCCACAAGCCATCCAGGATGCGATGAGCAAGCTGCA
This sequence comes from Corynebacterium sp. HMSC06G04, assembly GCF_001807365.1. Classification (NCBI taxonomy): domain Bacteria; kingdom Bacillati; phylum Actinomycetota; class Actinomycetes; order Mycobacteriales; family Corynebacteriaceae; genus Corynebacterium; species Corynebacterium sp. HMSC06G04. The sequence goes on from NZ_KV788625.1 coordinate 6,834, forward strand.
GGGCATGGATCTGACCCCGCGCATCACCTCCCGCAATGCCGGTGCTGTCTCCCGCCTGGAAACCTTGCTCGCGCTCGTTGAGGGCTGGGTTGATCAGGTAGTAAACGATGCACTGGGAGATCGCATCCCGTCCACCTCCACCATGAACGAGGCGTGGGCGCATCGCCGTGCCACCGGCGGATCCGCAGAAAAGGCCATTTCCAAGGTCGTCGGCATCGAGTTATCTGCGCCGAAGGTCGACGCTGCTGCCGAGCTGTGGCGTCGTGCGACGGTCGCCGTGGGCGTTGACAAGCGCGACAAGGCTTGGGACCACCCAGACTTCCTTCCTACGGCAGAGCACCTCGATAACCCGGCCGCCTTCATCGACAGCTTGCTCGACGATGCCACCGATTCCGGTTTCGAGGAAGAATTCGCAAAGCTTGAAGAAATGCTGCGCGAGCAGGATGAAAACGGCGATTCCAATAACTCCGGTGAAGACAAGGAATAGCGCCTAGGGCCACTGCCTATCTACCCCGTTGCCATTAGAGGCCTATCAGCCAAAGCGCTGGTAGGCCTCTAAGTATCCCTTGGCCCGCTCCGCTTTCGGCGCGCGGTCAGCCCACTGCCAAAATTCCGGCCCGTGCCCGGGGATGAAGGTATGAGTCAGCTCATGGATGACGACAGAATCAAGGACATACTCTGGTACGTCCTTGAGGCGATCGGTGATGCGAATGTCGCCGGTAGAGGTAGTGCAGCTGCCCCACCGTGTGTTTTGATTGCCCACCCAACGAATTGAGCCGATCTTCGCTCGCCCGTCGAGGAAGTTTTTGTTGAGCTGGACGGCACGCTCGTGCAGATCAGCATCAGAGCGCCGCGTCGAGGTGTGCTTGCGCGCTACCTTCGCCTGCATGTCGGCCACGGCTTTGGCCTCCTCTTTCGCCGACATCCAGGAAGGAATCCGGACTTCTAAGACGCCGTCGACAAGCCGTGCTTGCACCGTCCGCTTGCGCTTTGCAGAACGGATAACGCGCACGGCGACACCTGAGTTCTCATTACTCGACATGACAGGTCATTGTACTTGTGCTGGAATGGGAGCAACGAGCGTGGCTTTAGGGGGAAAAGCATGCCAGTTGCATCGCAAGAGCAATCAACGACTGCCTACATGTTGGCGCCGGGGGTAAGCATTCTGGAGCGCGAGCCCGGCGTCATTCAGTTCGGCATGGACGCCACTCGCGTGGGGGTGGTCGAGGTGGAAAGCGAAATTATCGCTTCCCTGTCTCGCCTCCACCAGCCCATTACGCGCGATAGTATTCAGCGGCTCCTCACCCGCGCCGGCATGGAGGAAACCGCTGCGAGCTCGCTGATTGAGGATCTCATTTGTTACAACATTTTGTGGCCGGAGCCTGCGCGAAGCTGCGTGGTTGTGCTGGGCAAAAGCCCGCTTGCCGAGGCCATACGGGCAGCCGCCAGCCAGGATGGATTCGTGCTGCGTAACCAGCTAGAACAAGAAAATACCTACTCGTATATCAAGGCTGTCAGCCCGCATTTTCCGGTGGTAGCGGTGGATTTCCTTGATAAGCCGGTGGAACTGGCTGAAACACTGCGCAAGTGCAAGGGCGACTTTTTACCTGTGTCGATGTTTGATGCCCGTGGTGTAATTGGCCCTCTGCGAACCGCCGGCCGCGGGCCGTGTCCCATGTGCTCGCATCTGCACCGAATCGACGGCGATGAGCAGTGGCACAACGTCGTCACCCAGCTGGATACGGCAGATGCTAAGGCCGACGAGGTCATTATCAAAGCAGTTGCCATGCAAACCATGATCTTTTTAAGACGGCTTGCAGGCCGCCCCAGCCCACCTGGTGCAAAAAGTAGCCGCGTCATGCAAGGCGAGTTACTGGAAGTAGACCCTTACGGCCACAACCAATACCGCCTAGTCCTCGAGCATCCGAAGTGCCCCTACTGTTTTGAAAAGTCCCAGCGGCGCTAAGCGCTAGCATCGTGGCGCTTCCCTGCGGCATCTGACTAAAAATGCAGGTCTGAGTTTGCTGCCCTGAATACTTGCTCAGCTGCGCAGCGTGGAGATGATCTGCAGAACTTCCGCACCATAGCGCTCAAGCTTGGAGGGGCCGACGCCGGAGATTTCGAGCAGCTCGCCTTCGTCAGCCGGGAGAGCCTCAGAGATTGCTTGCAGAGTGGCATCGGAGAAGATGACGTAGGCCGGAACTTTGGCATCGCGGGCGGTGTTCGCACGCCAAGCGCGCAAAGCAGAGAACACTTCTTCGTCGCCCTCGTAATCGCAGTACTCGTGGCGTCCCAAGACCTTTTCAGCCGGGCTGCTCAACGGCGCTGCACATACCCGGCACTTGCGCTCGCGATAGCGCCTACCGCTACCAGCGCTTTCTTCGATTCCCGGCACCAAGCCGTCAAGGAAGCGGGTGCGTTCACGGGAGGCCCGAGAACCAGTGGTTTTTGCCAAAGCCCAAGACAAAGCGAGGTGCTCGCGGGCGCGGGTGATTCCGACGTAGAACAGGCGGCGTTCTTCTTCCACCTGCTCGTCACCTGCCTTGATGGCGTAGTTGATAGGTAGCAGCTTCTCCGTCAGGCCCACCAAGAACACGGCGTCCCACTCCAAGCCCTTGGCCGCGTGGATGGTCGCCAGCGTGACGCCTTCCATCGTGGGGTTCTGCTTATTTTCAGAACGGCGATGCAGCTCTCCCAGCACTCCGCTCAAATCAATGCCTTCATGGTCTTGGACAATTTGCTCGATGAGATCTACGAGGGCATTCAGCGACTGCCAACGCTCACGTGCCTTGGCACCCTGCGGCTCGCTAGGCGTAAGCCCCAATTCAACGAAAGCAGCACGAGCGATGGCGACGGGATCCGCTGGCAAGTCTTCACGGCGGGTAGCCGCAATGAGCACGCGGATTGCTTCCAGGATTTCCGGGCGGCGAAAGAAGCCCTCGCCACCGCGGACTTGGTAGACAATGCCGGCGTCGGCAAGCGCCTGCTCAAACTGCTCGGACTGGGCGTTGATGCGGTAGAGCACCGCGATCTCAGAGGCTTTAACGCCCTTGTTGAGCAGAGTCAGGATTTGGCCCGCGACTTCCTTTGCCTCGATCTCTTCGGATTCAAAAGCCTTGAACGTCGGCTCTGGGCCGGGCTCGCGCATACCCTGCAGCTCCAAGCGTGTACCGGCAGCGCGGCCAGATGCCTTCGCGATGACGCGGTTGGCCAAGTCCGTTACCTGCGGGGTGGAACGGTAGTCACGCTGCAGCTTCACGATTGTGGCGTTGGGGTAGGTGCGCGAAAAGTTCAGCAGATAGTCCGGCGAGGCACCGTTGAAGGAGTAAATCGTCTGGTTAGCATCGCCGACCACAGTGAGGTCATCGCGCTCCCCCAGCCACGCATCTAGAACCCGCTGCTGCAGCGGGGTAACGTCCTGGTACTCATCCACCACGAAGGTGCGGTACTGCTCACGGAAGACCTCTGCCACGGAAGGGACATTCTCAATGGCGCCAGCGATGTGCATGAGCAGGTCATCAAAGTCCAAGAACATGCGGTCCGGAGTGGACTTGAGCTGCTCATAGCGGCGGAATACCTCCGCGACCTTGGCAGGTTCAGCAGGCGCTTCGCGGTCTGTCGTGGCGATTACCTCCGGATAGGAATCTGGCCCAACCAGCGAGGACTTAGCCCACTCGATCTCGCTGAGATAATCCCTGATGGAGTCCTTCGAATTATCGAGATTCAGCGAGCGCACCGCACGGGCAACGAGGGAGAACTTGTTATCGACGAGCTCCCACGGCAAATCACCTGCCACCTGCGGCCAAAAATAGCGCAGCTGACGCCGCGCCGCCGCGTGGAAAGTCAGCGCCTGGACACCGCCGACTCCCATGTGGTTGAGGCGGTCACGCATCTCGCCCGCAGCACGGGTAGTAAAGGTAACCGCCAGGATGCGCTGCGGGCTAGCGAAACCTTGGTCCACCATGTTGGCGATGCGATAAGTAACCGTACGGGTCTTACCGGTGCCCGCGCCCGCCAGGATGCACACCGGCCCACGCGGGGCGGTGGCTGCTGCAAGCTGGTCCTCGTCCAATAGGGACAAATCCGGCCTATTCACCGTGGTACCACTCCATAATCATCGTGTGTGCAATCGAGCCCTTGCGGGCAATGTTTAAATCCGGCAGCTCAGCGCGTGAAACCCAGCGGATTTCTTCGAGCTCGCCATCAGTATCGCAAACAGCCTGGACATCATCCGTGACCGCACTAAAGCCCATCATCAACGAGCCACTAGGCGGCCAAGGCTGCGAGCCCCAATAGCGCACTTCGTGCACGCGCCTGCCGGTCTCCTCCAACGCTTCCCGCGCGAAAGCTTCTTCCAGGCTCTCCCCCGGTTCGACGTAGCCCGCGATGAGCGAGAAAAAGCTATTGCGCACGCGGTTGCGAGCCAGAAGGATCTTATCCGTGCCTGCCAAGTAGATAATGCCGATGACTGCGGGGTTGATCCGCGGAAAGACCATGCGGCGTGGGTCTTGGAGCGAGCGCCCGACGACGCCCGGTTCTGGGAAGTACAGTTCATCACCCGTACGCGCATCAAAACGCGTCTCCCGGCGATTGCGAACTAAATGGATGGCCTTGAGGATGTCAGGGTTTTCTGCGAAGAAGGCAGCGTCACGGAGCGTTCCCAGCTTCGTAGCGGATTGATCGGGGATAGAAAACGCCTGAACGGCCCCTACCTCAACGAGGATGGGGCCGCTGGGCTCCGCGACCAAGACCGGCGCACCCGTGTCATCGACCGGCACTCGGTTGCTCTCGGTGACAGGAAGAAACACTAGTCTTCTTCGTCCTCTTCTTCAGTTGCCTGCTCCATCTCGTGCTTGATGTAAAGGAGGCGATCACCGGGCTTGAGGGAGTAAGCATCCGCGGTATCCACGCGGTGCAGTTCGTTGTTACGCAGCACTGCCAGCACGATGTCTGCGAGGTGACGTGGGTTGGAGCCCACCTCGAACTCGCGGACCGCACGTTCGGAGACGGAAAAGCCCTCGTTTGGGGAGAGGAGATCCTCCATCATTTCCACTACCGTCGGCGTTACGGTGGCAAGGCCCAGCAGGCGTCCGGCAGTCTCCGCGGAGGTAACCACGGAATCGGCACCCGATTGGCGCAGCAGGTGGCGGTTCTCAGACTCACGCACCGAAGCGACAATCTTTGCCTTCGGGTTCAGCTCGCGCACCGAGAGAGTACACAGAACGGCGGTATCGTCCGTGGACGGAGTCACGACAACAGACGCCGCATTCTCGACGCCCGCGATGCGCAGGACATCTTGCTTAGTGCCGGAACCGAAGATGGTGACCAGGCCGTGGTGTTCAGCGTTCGCGAGCGAGGCACGGTTGGTGTCGATGACCACGATCTGGGAGGCCGGGACGTCGTCAGCCAGCAAAGCAGCGACGGCGCCCGCGCCCTTGGTGCCGTAACCAATAACAACAGTGTGGTTGCGCAATTGCTTTCTCCAATTCTGGATTTCGAATGTACGACGTGCTTTATCTGTAAGCACTGACAGCGTCGCGCCGACCAACAAAACAAGGAAGATCAGGCGGGCTGGCGTAACTATGAGCAGGTTGACGAAGCGGGCTTGCGGGGTCACCGGGACGATATCGCCATAGCCCACTGTGGTGAGAGAGACTGCGGCGTAGTAGGCAGCATCGAGAAACGACAGGTTTTCGCTGTAGCCATCACCGTCGAAGTAAACGACGACGGTGACGAAGACAAGCAGCGCGAATGCCCACAGGACGCGGCTGCCCAGCTGCTTCCACGGACTGTCATTGTCAGCACGCGGAACCGTGATCACATCAATGAGCGCGTGATCAGGCTGCGACGTCAGCTCAATCTGCGGCATGAAGCGCGCCTTAAAGCGACGGCTTATGCGTTGCGCACGTTGTTTCGGCACTGGACTTTGGTCTTCCTCTAGCTTCGATTTTTATGGCTTTAGCAGCACGCGTTAACGCGAGCATAGGCAAAATGGGACCCGCGTTTTACGAACCGGCTAAATACCTTAACCCGCAGAAGCAGAAACTGACGATTCAAGAAGCTCTACCAGCCGCTTTCCAGTGGGCAAATCCCGCGGTTCGAAGAGATAGCCGTCATGGACATAGAAGAATGCCGCGCGTACGTCTTCGGTGCTATGCACGCGCCGCCATGCCTCAGCATAGACCGCCAGCTGGATCTCTGCCGCGCGCATATCCGCGCCTTTAGGCGGGCGGCCAGTTTTCCAGTCCACGATAAACCAGGTGCCGTCTGCTTCGCGGAAGACTGCGTCCATGCGTCCGCGTACTACCGAATCACCGATGGTGATTTCAAAAGGCGCCTCAACGTATTCCGGGGTGCGCTGCGCCCATTCGGAGAAAAGGAATGCCTCCTTCAATGCTTCCAAGTCCTGCTCAGGCTGTTCATCGGAGCCGGGCAGTTCATCCTCCGACAACAGAGCCGGCGAACCAAACCTATCTTCCAGCCAAGCGTGGAAAGCGGTACCGCGTTTGGCGTATGCATTCGGCTTAAAAGGAATGGGACGTCGTTGGCGCCGCGCGAACTGAATGGGGTCTGAACTGAGCGAGACCATGTCGGAAGCTGTCAGCTCGGTTGGAAGCTCTACGTCCACGACGGGTGCTTGCAATGCCGCGTATTCCTCGATCAAAGCACCGGCTTCTTGTTCCCAAAGCTCAAAGGTTTCTCCTGCGCGCAACTCCGGAAGTTTGTCCATGGCCTCCAGCACAGTCTCCGCTGCCTTCACAGCATGCGAGCTAGCTTCCAGCGATGGGAAAGTGCCCTCGAGCATTACCTCGTGCGCGGCAGCCTCCTCGGGGCTAGCAGGCACGTCCCAATGCTGAACCAAGTCAGGATGCTTTGCACGCAGCAGTTCTAGGTATTCGTAGGGCCCCTTCTTCGACTTATTTTGGACCTTGTTGGTTCCAGAACCCGTAATCGTCAGCGTGGACTCGGTGCGGGTCATCGCAACGTAGAACAGGCGCGCGCTTTCCTCGCGCTGGTTCTGGCGCACGCTTTCCTTATAGGCCTCGCATGCCTTGCCGAATTCCGAACGCTTTGTGGCATCAGGGTCCAGCTCGATGACGTCTTCGTCACCGGGGACCTTCTCCACGAAGGTGAGGAAGGTTTCGGCTTGGCCCTTGTAGCTCGTGGAGTCAGCGTGGAGCACACAGACGTGCTTCCACTCCAGGCCTTTGGATTTGTGCACGGTCATGATTTGCACGCGCCCGGCTACAGCGGGAACTTCGCCGGGAGTAAGGCCGTCTTCGCGTTCGCGTGCCATCGAGAGATAGTCCAGCAATGCGGAAAGGGAATCGCCGTGGAAATCAGCGACGACGTCGGCAAAAGCGTCCAGGTGCGTGGTGCCGCCCAACGTGCCGCTGGCTAGGACCTCGGTGCGGATATTAAAGAGTGCTTCGATGTCGGCGAAGAGATCCGATAAAGACTTAGACAGCGAGTAGGTACGCAGGTGGCGCAGTTTCGAAGAAAGCTCCTCCATGCGCACCAACCCCGACGCGCTATAGCGTTCGCGCTCGCCAAGGTCTGCCAAAGCATCGGCCAGGCCCAAAATTTGTCCGGTGCCTTCTTCAGTCAGCTCCGCTAGTTGGGCGGCGAGATGCTCGACTGGGTCGCCGCCCTCCCAACGCAACCGTCCTGATGCCGCTGCATCGCCGCCGGCAAGGTTGCGTTGACGTGCCAATAGCTGCTGCAGATCCTTTACGCCTAGCCCGCACATGGGCCCGGTGAGCACGCGCAGTGCGGCGTTGGTGTCCTGCGGACGGACGAGGATGGTGGCAACGGCAATGAGATCTTGAATCTCCGGCTGCCAGAGCAAGCCGCCTAGGCCGACGATTTCATTCGGCACGCCTGCGTCATCTAGGGCTTGTGCGATAAGGGGCGATTGCTTATTCGTTCGCACAAGCACCGCCGCGCTGAAATCGTTTGGGTCCTCGTATCGCTCATAAAGGCTCTTGAGATGCTGGGCGATGTGTTCATGCTCCTCGCGCTCAGAGGCAAAATACCCCAGCTCGATATCGCCTTCCGGCGCGCCATCGCGCGGCTGCAGCTCATCAACAGGCCGTGGGCCAGCGGACTCGGAAAAGAGCTTGGCCGCGACGTCGTTTGCCAGTTCCAAAGCACGCTGTGGGTTGCGCCAGGATGTGGTCAGCTGGTCCTTCGGCGCGGGTGAGCCATCTTCCTGAGGGAAATCCTCTACGAAGGCAGCAAGATTTTCTGCCGTGGCGCCACGCCAACCGTAGATAGATTGCATTGGATCGCCCACGGCCGTTACGGATACGCCTGGGCGCACGCCGCCGAACAGGGAACGAAGAAGCACGCGCTGTGCATGGGAGGTGTCCTGGTACTCATCGAGCATCACCACGTTGAAACGCTGGCTTTGCTGCTCGCCTACTGCGGGATGGCTCTGGGCCAGCTTGGCGGCGATTGCCATTTGCTCGCCAAAGGTGATGACGCCACGGGCCGCTTGTTCTTCCTTCAGGGCCTCAACGAGTGGAAGATACTCCACACGCAGCTGCTGGCGGTCTAGGTACCGTTGCACATCCTTGTTGAATTCCGGGCCGTTTTTACGGGTCTTTTCTAGGTCATAAGCGGTGGCAGTGAAGATCCGGGCATGCTCCCGGATATCGGCCGGATCCATCAACGCGTTATCGATGGATTGTGCAAGCTTGAGCAGGGTCTCAGTAACCGTCGCCACCGACTGGGACGCAGATAACTTGCCGCCGTAATTAAGCACGACATCGTGCGCGATGGCGAAGCGTTCTGCATCTGTAATAATCCGCGCGCTTGGCTCAACCGGCATGAGCAGGCCATATTCCCGTACCAAATCCCCCGCGTAGGAGTCATACGTGGCGACCTTCGGCGCAATGTTTTCCAGTGCTTCCGCCGCTGCAGAATCCGGCGCGACGATGCGGGAATCTCGCAACTTCATCAATTGCTTACGGATGCGCTGCTCAAGCTGCTGAGCTGCCTTGCGGGTAAAGGTTAGACCCAAGACGTTTTCTGGGCGCACCATGCCATTGGCCACGAGGTAGACCACACGCGAGGCCATGGTTTCCGTCTTGCCAGCGCCCGCGCCGGCGACGACCAGCTTCGGACCGAGCGGGCCCTCGATGACCTTGCTCTGTTCGTCCGTCGGCGGGAAAGGCTTATCCAAAGCAGCAGCAAGTTGCTGGGGGCTTAATAGTTTAGTCTGCGAGCTCATCAGAGACCTGCTTTCCTTCTGCTTGGATGGGACAAATGGACCGGATTGCGCAGCGCCCACAGGACTCATTTTCCCGGGCGGTCAAGTGCTGACTGGAAAGTTCAGCTACCAGCGCGGGCAGCTTCCCAGCGAATTCTTCTAGTTCTTCCGGCGGCACAGCAGCTTGGTCACGGCTGGTGATGGACTTTTGATCAGTGCCTGGATAAACCAGCACGCCGCCACCGCGAGCCATACCCTCACCCGTGCGGATTACAGGACCGTGTGCTCTGTCTTCGTTAGCGTCGCACAGCTGACCATGTGCCAAGGCCAGCTGATAGGTCTTTAGCTGCGCATTGTCTTTGGCTTCCTCACGAGACGGCGCGCTGCTGCCCGTCTTGAGGTCAACCACCATGTAGTCTTCGCCTGCTTTAACCAGGCGGTCCATATAGCCTGCCACCTTAATTCCCGGCATGACCTCCACGGAGACCGGAACCTCCACACCAATCAGCTCGAAGTTAGAAGCAGTGTCCTGGGCCCACTGATGCGTGCGCTCAAGCAGGCGCTCAAAGTCCGCGAGCTCGGAGTCTCGCTTCCAGCTGGGCGCATTAAGGATGAGGCCAAAAGCATCCTTGACCATCTTTTTGCCAAGTTCTGGATCCACGCCGCGGCCCAGCGCCTCAAGATATGCATGCGCCATGGTGCCGCGCAGCAACGCCAGCGGCGTCTCTTCTTCCTCGCTCAAGTTTCCAAGTACTGCATTGAGCGGACAACGCAAGAGCGCCTCCACGCGGGATGGCGAGACACGGCCAGTGGGCGTGCCAGAGTCTTCCGTTTCTTCCGCTACCGCCACCGAGCGTGCAGCCCACCATTGCTCAGGATGGGCTCCGGGCACTCCGGCCTTGGCAAGCCGTGCGAGCTGACGTGCCGCCTGACTGCGCTCGGCCTCCCCGCTTTCAGGATCCATGACCACACGACGCAATTGGGCTACGAAAGAAGGCACCGAAAGCACCGCTACCTCGAGCGGGTCAATTTCCCGCTCACCGCGCGCTGATACCGGTTCGGGTTCGGCCACTTGCAGGCCCAACTCTTGCGGCAAACGCACCGCGCGCAGGCGCTTATTTGCTTCCCGGCGTTCGACTGCACCGGGCACGTCCACACTGCCCTGCCGCGCAAACTCACTAATAAAGCGCGACGGCTCTTCGGGCACGTCAGCATCGGGCGCATCGACCGCGGCGAGCAACAAACGCGCACGATGGCGGGTCGTGGCCACGTGGAACAAGCGGCGTTCCTCCCTCAAGCGGCTTGCCACATGGCTTACCGGCGTGCCCGGGGTAATCGACCGATCCAGCAGATCAATTAGCGCTTCCTGCTCAAAGATCGATCCCGTCTCACCGAGGGAAGGCCAAGCACCTTCCTGAGCGCCAGCGATGACCACGGTGTCCCATTCCCGGCCCACCGCACCGTGCGCAGTAATCACCTCTACCGCCTGCGGGATGGCGCTGCGGCGGTCACGCACGCCGGTGGGCAATTCTTGTTCTTCGATGTGCCGCAGGAAGGAATCGAGCGAAGCTCCGGGACGGCGCTCAGAGTAGTCACCTGCAGCATCAAAAAGCGCCATCATGGCATCCAGGTCGCGGTCTGCCTGCGAGCCGGTTGCACCACCGCGCAACGCAGCCGCCTGCAAACGAGCATCGAGCCCAGTGGCATTCCAGACCTCCCACAGGATTTCCTCGATAGAGGCTTGCGCATCAATGGCAGCGCGGCCTGCCTGCACAATCGCGCGGATGCGCTCCAAGATGGTTTCTTCGCGCTCGGTCAAAACCCCCGCGAAATCCGGCAACTGCCCTTCCAAAAGCCCACGCAGCGAATCAATGCCGCGCGCTTGTGGCGCCCACCGCCGCAGGCCACGAATCAGGCGGCGCAAGGTTACAGGATCCGCTCCGCCCACAGGCCCGGTAACTAGGTCTTCGAGTTCCGCATTGCTGAGTTCATGTTCGAGCGCCCGTAATGCCAAAAGTACCGACTTGACCAGCCTTTGCTCGGCCAAGATTACGTCCGTGGGGTTGATATGAACCGGCACACCTGCGGCTAGCAGCGTGCGGCGAATCTGGCCGATATCTCCGCTAGAGCGGACGATGACGGCGATATCGCGCCAGTCGACGCCGTCTTCCAAGTGCCGGCGGCGCACCGCATCGGCCACCACATCACGCAAGGTCGAGCGCGAGTCCACGATGCTGATGCAGGCAGGCGCTGGACGACGCTGCGGTTCATCCAGCACCAGCTCATGCTCTGCGGGAAAAGAAGTCAAGAACTCCGAATTGGCACCGCGGAAAGCAAAGACCGCTTGGTCAGGGTCACCTGCTACTACGGTCAGTTCCGCCCCACGCGAGAGCTTTTCCACAAGCAATCCGGAGGTTGGATCAAGCAGTTGGGCATCGTCGACGATGATGGTGTGCCACGGGTGGTTTTCGGTAGCGCTAGAGCGCAGCAGTACCTCGTTGACTAACTCCGCCGCCGAATAAGAGTGCAGGCCGGCTAGCTGTTGGGTGCGCTCATATTCCAGCAGGAATTCACCCGCCGCAGTCCACATCGGCCGGTCATACTTCTTCCCCAACTCCATAAGCTCATCGGGACCTTGGCCGCGCTCGATAGCGCGCAAGAGAAGGTCGCGCAATTGGCGCGCGAAACCCACGAAGGTCAGTGCCGGCCGTACCTCCGCCGGCCAGCTGCCTCGATGTTCTTCGGCTTGGCCCTCGAGTAGTTCACGGATGACGGCGTCCTGCTCCGCGCCGGTGATAAGGCGGATCTCCTCGTCCGCTGCCTTACGCAACAGCGCAAAGGCCAGCGAGTGCACGGAGCGCACCATGGAGGCCTGCGCCGCGTAATCCTCAAGGTGTTCTGCCAATTCACGGCGCAGGATGGCGCCAGATTCCTTGGAGGTGGAAACAACCAGAATGCCCGAAGGATCAGCGCCGCTGCGCAGCTTTTCCAAAACCGCATCAATCAGCAGGCTGGAAACGCCGGCACCGGCCGAGCCTAAAACGCGCCAGGTACCTTTTTGCGGCAGCGGAAAATCCCAAGTGCGCGTGCTGTAATTGGCATGGCGCGGCACGAGGCGCACTTGAGGGGAAGGCGGCAGAACGACGCCTACACGGGCAGTAGAACGGGGATCGTAACTCACCCGTTTAGTATTTCAGATGCCCTGGACACCAGCAGAGCTTCGACCCTTTCAATATTCGAACGCGTGGTTGACTTCGAAGCGGGATGCAAGTTATTGACGTAGCGGCGATAAGCTGAGGCACGCAACAACAACTGCGGCATACCTGGCACGTGTCCAAAGCGCGAACAAATTCCATCATCCACAGACTCGGCTACCAGGCCGTCGACAATAACGAGTGCCGCGCTCCAGCCCAGTGGGCGGGGGGCAGCGGAAGGGACGACGTCGACAAGCGCCGGCGGATTCGCCCCAGAGTAAACGGTCGTGCCCAACACGTCCACGTGCGCGATGCCCACGGGGAGGCTATCAGTTAGCTCCGCCGAATAGGCCTCCCCTGTCTCCGCCCAAGCGGCACGCTCGGCGCGAGCGAAAACGTCGTCACGCTGGCCAACATTCGGCATAGGAAATGTAGAAAGCGCCGCGTCCAAGCGCAAGGCCATCTGTGCGGTTTCATCGATGCGCCCACGCAGCTGCCCTGGAACATACTGATTGGCCTTCCAGCCCGCAGCTGTAAAACGGGCATCCGTGCTAAGGACCGGCCGCACCACGCGCGCGCCTTCTACGGCGAGCTTCTCACGGACCTTGGCGGACCATCCGGAAAGCTCGTTGGCGCGGGCGAAGACAACGTCACCTACCTTGATGCCGTGATCCCACTCCGGCCCCAGAACCTCACTTTGGACCTTGCGGAGATTGGCGCCAGCGTGAAATGCATTCAGCACGTGCTCTGGAGGAAGCAACATTTAGTTCTCCTATTCCGGCTTATGCGGATCTTTAACCCGCGGGTTTGGATACGGCCATGGATTCGGCTCGCAGGTTACATCCTCGTTGGGATAGACTTCTTTGGAGTCTTTTTCATAGAGCTCAGCGTTGTTCAAGCTAAGCGTCTGCTGCATCATGACCGGCGCAAGCTTCCCCTTGCCGCCACACGCCTGGTGGGAGGCATAGCCAATGGCATGGCCAAACTCGTGGTTGATGAGGTACTGGCGGTAATTGCCCAAGTCACCTTCGAATGGCAGCGCCCCGCGCACCCAGCGGGACTCGTTGAGATTGACCGTGGACTCACCAGTGATTCCGGTGTGGCAGGAAGTCTCCGTTTCCAGCTGCGCGCCGCAGAGCTCAGCGGTGGTTTCCAGGGAGGTCAAGCGAATACGCGTATCCGGATTTTCATCGGCCTTTACGTGGGCGAATTCGAAGTCACCGGTAGCCGTCCAACCGCGTGGATCCCCCAGCGTTGCATCGACCATGGCAGCAAAGGCGGAGTCGCCTCCGTACGGGGTCGTGTCGACGCCGTTTTCAATCTCTACCGAGTAACGAACCTTCTTCTTGCCGCCCTTACCCGCATGCGCGCCGGCAGTACCCGCATCGCGGTAAGTATCGTCGCCCTTTTCCGAGAAATCACCGCCGACGGGTAGCCCGTCCTTCGCCACAGCAATGCGGCTGGCCTTGGCGGGATCGGGGCCTACTCGGTCTTCTTCGGTGGTAGCCGCCGCTTCTCTGCCAGAAGCTACGGTGGCCTTTTCTTCTTGTACTTCTTGCACGGGACGTGCGACGTCGACAAGCACCCACACGGTCAGCACCACCATCACTGGGATCGCAACAACGCGCCACCAACCATAAGCCTGTGCAAACCTGACGATCCACGGATCTTGGCCAGGCTTGCGGTGCGGGTGACGTGGGGCGCGTTGCGAACTATCCACAGGGCTTTTCATGAGGAAATAGATTACCCGTTGCGCCCTTTTTGAGGGCAATTCCTCGCTTGGGCGCAAACCTCATGGGCTTAAGCGCCTGCAAAACCGACGGCATGGGTCTTAGCGACGCCGATTTCTGCATAGACCACACGGTCAGTGCGGACGATGTACTTGCGGCCCTTGGTATCTTCCAGCTCCAAGGTAGCGTTATCTGCCAATGCGGAATTGACCTTGGCTACCAGCTCTTCCTGGGTGCCCTCTGCGTGAATGACAAGCTCACGGGCGGTGTCTGCGAAACCAATCTTGATATCCATGAAAAGGTCTCCTCCTTAAAAGTTTAATTTAAAGTCTCAATGGCCCCACTATAGCCGTACCGGCTACTATCAAGTTGTGTCATTTCAACAGTCTGAGCCCTCGCAATCACCTACCTTTGCGTCCCTCGGCGTCGCAGCAGAGATCGTAGATGCCCTGGCCAGCCGCGGAATTGAGCGCACGTTCGCCATTCAGGAACTGACTCTTCCGATCGCGCTCGGCGGACAAGACCTCATCGGCCAAGCCCGCACTGGCATGGGAAAGACGCTCGGCTTCGGCATTCCAGTTCTAGATCGCGTGTTTGACGACGCCGATATTAAAGAACTAGACGGCACCCCTCGCGCCCTCATCGTGGTTCCTACTCGCGAGCTTGCGGTCCAAGTCGGCGAAGATCTTTCGGCTGCTGCTCGCAATCTCCCAGTCCGCCTTGCCACTTTGTACGGCGGGCGCCCTTATGAAGAGCAGATCAAGATGCTCAACAAGGGCGTCGATGTTGTCGTAGGTACCCCGGGCCGCCTTTTGGATCTGGTTCAGCAAGGCCACTTGAGCCTCGAGCACGTGGCAATCCTCGTGCTCGACGAGGCCGACGAGATGCTTGATCTGGGATTCTTGCCAGATATTGAAAAGATTCTGGAAGCTCTCCACGGCAATGCGCACCAAACCATGCTGTTTTCTGCCACCATGCCTGGCCCCATTTTGACCTTGGCACGTACTTTCATGTCGCGGCCTATCCATATCCGCGCCGAATCCGGCGACGAGAACCAAACCCATGCTTCTACCCGCAAGGTGACCTTCCAGGCTCACCGCATGGACAAGTTGGCGATTGTCTCCCGCGCGCTGCAGGCGGAAGGCCGCGGCAAGACCATCATCTTCGCCCGTACCAAGCGCTCTGCAGCGGAAGTTGCAGACGAACTAGCCCAGCGCGGGTTCCGAGTCGGCGCAGTGCACGGTGACTTGGGCCAAGCAGCGCGTGAAAAGTCCCTCAACGCATTCCGCGAGGGCAAGGTGGAAGTCCTCGTCGCCACCGACGTTGCCGCACGCGGTATCGACGTCGACGATGTCACCCACGTCATCAACTATCAGGTTCCAGATGACCCAATGACCTTTGTCCACCGCATTGGCCGCACGGGCCGCGCAGGCCATACCGGCACCGCAATCACCTTGGTGGGCTACGACGAGCTGGGTAAATGGCGCCTTATCAACGACGAACTCGACCTCAACGAAGCAGAACCGCCGCAGTGGTTTAGCACCTCCCCCGAGCTTGCCGAGGCCCTCGGTTTTGAAGAGGGCATTGCCGAGTCCGTCGGCCCCGCGACTAAGGTAATCGGCACAACCCGTCTGCGCAAAAAGCCTTCGCCACGCAATTCCACCCGTACCCGCCGTTCCAGGAGCCGCCGTCGATGAGCAAGACCCCAATCCTTCGCGCGAGCGCGACTGACTGGAAGTTGACCGGCGCCATCGCTGCGGTGTGTGCGATCGCTGTAGGAGGAGCCTACTTTAGCGCCGATATCCGCGACTCTGAGCTGGTTCCGGCAAGCCATGCCATGCCTGACGACGTCGAGGTGCTCGCCGAACCCCCGGTCAAGCTTGCCGAATCCTTCCGCTTGCCCAATACGCCCGTGCCGGGCCAATACCGCGCGCTTTCTGCAAAGGGGCTGACCATCACGCACGAGGGCGAAACAATTACCGCCTCTGACCCGAATGGCAATCCGGTATGGCACTACACGCGTGCGGGTTTAGACTTGTGTTCCCTGGGCACTGCTTGGGGCAAGGTAGTTGCCACCTACCGCACCGGCGTGGGCTGTGGCGATACCGTGGCCATTGATGCGGCGACGGGACAGTACTCGGATACGCGCAGCGCTATCAATTCCGAAGATGTCGTGGCCATTGCCTCCAATGACCGAGTTGGCACCGTTTCTACTGAACGCGTAGACATTTGGCGCTCGGACATGGTGCGCACCATCGAATACGGCGATGTTAAGGCCAAGCAAGAGCCGGATATGCAGGAACACGAGGAGTGTTCCATCACCTCGGCTCTAACGCGCACTGAAAACCTCGCCGTTACTGAGTCCTGCCCAGAGAATCCAAACGTTACGTCGCTGCGCCTGATGGGCGCCACCCCGGAGGATTCGCGTAAGCCGGAGATTTCCGCCGATGTCACCATGGATAATCAAGGCTCGAGGCTAATTGCAGTGGGCCAAAAGGCCGCGGCGGTCTATCAGCCCGGCGAGACCCCGCGCATCGATTCCTATTCTGAAACCGGCGAAAAGACTTCCTCGCAACCGGTTGCGTCATCCCCAGAGGTTAATAACTCTTCGACGCCCTTCGCACCGGCTACAGCGGATCTTCCCCACCACATGTCTTGGTTTGATGGCCAGCGCCTCTATTTGTTTACTCCGACTACGCTCAAGGTGGACCACGTCCTTGAAGACGCAATCGGAACCGGCGTGGCAGTAGGAGATCGCCTGCTTATGCCAACCGATGAGGGAATCGCAGTGGTCAACTGGAGCACCGGTGAAACCGAACGCAGCATCCCCGTCGACCGCGGCGACTACGAGGGCCCCGTCTTCCTCACGCAGTCTGGCACCACCATCGTGGAGCAACGCAGCGACACCGCAGTAGGCCTTAGCGCGCTTTAAAGCGCTGCCCGCACAATCGCCGCTGCCAGCGGCCCTAGCTAACCACGAAAGTTGGCCTCGGCCCACTTCGCGGAGTCCGGCACGACCATCACGAAGTACAGCGCGGCAAGAGCGCTGGCAAGAGTAATAGCACCCAGCACCGCAGCGCCGCCGCTATACATCTGGAAAGAGCTCGCGGCAAGGATGATCTCGACGAGGACCACTGCTCCCCTGCCCCAGCGCTTCCCCTTTACAAAGGCAAGGGCACCGATAATCACAAAGCCGAACACGATGAAGATGAAGACAGCGGTGCCGAAACCAACGAAGTTGGAAGCGCCTGCCTCAGAGACCATCGAAGCGTTCTCAGCACCCTTCAATTCACGGATAATGAGGAAGAGTCCGAAGGCAATAACAGCCACGGACTGCACGATGGCAATGCCCGCAGCAATCAGCACCGAGCGCGGCGCGCCCGAATTCGCCGCGGCGCTTTTTTCAAACTTTTTGGCAGTGTTCTTCTTCGAATTCTTCTCAGTCACGCGCCACAGTCTACTCACCCGCATCGAGCATGAGACGCATTGTCATACCGTTACGACGCGCTGATTTGATAACGCGTGGGAACAAGTACTGCTAAGAACGTGTCCTGAACTTTCGACGCGGATGCGCATCGGGGGCATCTGTCCAGGAGTAGATTTGACGGAATCCAAGTCACCGCACTCACCTAAGAGAACCCAAAGTGACAGGTAAACAAGTTATTGCCAGCTTTCTTGCAGGAAGAACGGCGCCATTTTTCGCCTTTCACTTGCATGAAATTCAGTGAGCTTTGCCACAATTTGCCCCCTACCCCTAGCGAGATGGAGGTAAACATGTCATGATTCTCAAGTAGCAAAAACAACGGGCTGTTTAAGCAGTCCAAAACTTGGAAAAACATCCAAGTGAACACAAAGTGAATCATGGCGGCGCCGACGCTGGCCCTAACTCGAGACAGGGCCCCACTGAGCGCAGACCGGTTCACTCCCACCCCCGTTAATTGCTGTAGTCCGCATTTGTGGGCCACAGAGACCTGTCATGCTGTCTAAATTTTGTTAGGAGATTTCAATCATGGACTGGCGCCACGAAGCTGTTTGCCGCGACGAAGACCCAGAGCTGTTCTTCCCAGTAGGTAACTCCGGCCCTGCACTTACCCAGATCGCAAAGGCCAAGCTAGTTTGCAACCGCTGCCCAGTTTCCTCCGCTTGCCTGAAGTGGGCACTGGAGTCCGGCCAGGATGCCGGAGTCTGGGGCGGTATGTCTGAGGAAGAGCGCCGCGCTCTCAAGCGCCGCCGCAACCGCGGCCGCGGCCGCGCACGCGTTACCGTTTAAAATTCACTCCCCCAATTCTCTGCTAGCCTAACCCGATTTCCCCACCGGCTGATCCAGCCACTAAAGTCAGTGGGTAAGTAATTTATCCGCTCACCTATTAGCAAGGAGGCCGCCCATGTCTAAGCGTGGTCGTAAGCGCAAGGATCGCCGTAAGAAGAGTGCAAATCACGGCAAGCGTCCTAGCGCATAAATAAGCAGCACGACAAAGGCTCGCTCTCCCTTCATTGAAGGAAGGCGAGCCTTTTGCTGTATCTAAAATAAGCTGCTGAATCGACCTTTGGATTATCTACCTCTGGATTTTAGTTCCAGCGAACCTCGGTATGAGTTATTTCGATGGTGATGCGCTGACGCAGCGACTGTGGCGCTTTGGTGCCAGAACAACACTTGCGAACGAGCGCACGAACCACTTCTTCGCTTTCAAGCCGTGCTTGGCATTCGTCGCACTGTGCAATATGCTCGCGGATTTCTAGCGCACGCGCATAGCTTGTGCGCTCATCCAAAAGCTCGCAAAACAGTGCCTGGACCTCAGGAGAATTACATGCGCCGCAATTGTTCCCTGTCGCGTTGCTCATTACTTCTCCTCCATGTCTGGGTGGTTGAGACCGATGCCTTCTTCTCTAGCCACGTCTTTCAACGCGCCACGAAGGAGTTTTCTTCCACGGTGTAGCCGGCTCATGACCGTGCCAAGTGGAGTGTCCATAATTTCTGCGATTTCTTTGTACGCCAGGCCTACGACGTCGGCGTAATAGACAACCATGCGATAATCCTCCGGCAAATCATTCATTGCCTCGGAGATCGCGGAATCCGGCATCAACTTCAATGCTTCGACTTCGGCCGATTCCAGGCCGGTCGAATCATGACCGGCAGTTGTATAGAGCTGAAAATCGCTCAGATCATCTGCTGAAGATTCCGCCGGGCGGCGCTTCGCCTTGCGATAGGAGTTGATGTAGGTATTGGTCATGATTCGGTAGAGCCAGGCTTTGAGGTTGGTGCCTTGCTTGAAGGAGCCGAAATTCTTATAAGCCTTCAGATAGGTCTCTTGAATCAAGTCTTCGGCGTCCTGCGGGTTGCGCGTAAGACGCATGGCTCCACCGTAGAGTTGGTCGAGTAAAGGCAGTGCTTGCTCCTCAAAGAGGCGCTGACTGTCCTTAGCGCTAGTAGTTTTTGTAGCCACGTATCCCATCCTAATGGGTTGGCATGACGCGGCTACTAAAATGCGGCTTATGCTGAGAGCGGCTTGTTGGTAGGGGTGTTGC
>NZ_KV788626.1:0-7490 GCF_001807365.1 Corynebacterium sp. HMSC06G04
CGGATTGCCCCTACCAACTACGCCGAAACGGCACGTTCTACAGATATGAGAAAACGCTAAAACGCTTACAGTCCCCAACTCACGTGAGCTCGAGCTGGGGACTGTAAGCGTTTTGAAGCTGACCCGCGGGTTCCCACGGGAGCAAGGCCGCTTTACGCGGCCTAGGACCTAGGAGGACTTACGGTTGCGGCGTGCAGCCAGCTCGTCGATACCAATGACGGTCTCGTCCTTGAATTCGTCCAGGCGCTCTGCCGGGAAGGAAGAGATAGTGCCGGAAAGCTCCTTCAGGATGCCCGGGACCGCGATGCCGAAAACGCCCTGGCCGCCTGCCAAAAGGTCAATGACCTCATCGTTGGAGCGGCACTCGTAAACAGTGGTTCCGTCGGAGACGAGGGTCAGCTCTGCAAGGTCGTTAACGCCACGGTCACGCAGGGACTCAACTGCCAGGCGAATGTTCTGCAAGGAAATACCGGTATCGAGCAGACGCTTGACAATCTTGAGAACCAGAACGTCCTTGAAGGAGTACAGACGCTGGGAGCCGGAGCCACGTGCATTGCGAATGGACGGGTTGACAAGGTTGGTGCGTGCCCAGTAATCCAACTGACGATAGGTAATGCCGGCTACCTGGCAGGCAATTGGCACACGGTAGCCGAGCTCCTCGTCCGGTCCGACGTCGAAGAGCGACTCTTGCACGTAGCCCTCGCCTGCTCCGTGGGAGGCGTTGTACTCGTCTAGGTTCTCGTTGATGCTCACGTAATTACTCCAATGGGGTTTGTTGGAAGCCTCTAGGGCTTAATTAAAGGCCACGCCCCTAACCCCGTCAAGGCTAGAGGCTAAAGCTTGGCCAAACTCTCTAGCTTTACTTTAGACTTCTTCGTCCCCATTGTCATCATTAGTCACACGCGTGTCATTAGAATCTTTTTTATCTTCCGTTTCAAAAAAGTCCTCTTCAGAGACGCCCAACGAGCGCATCATCGCCTCGAAATCAGCATCTGCCTGCGGGTTACCCGAAGCGGAGCTATCTGAGCTGGACGTTTTCGCCACTTCCTCACCAGCATCGTCGGCGGGCGGATCGAAATGGAAATCAAAGTAAGCATCCATATCGTCATCCGAGACAAAGACGGCCACTTTAGACAACAGCTCTTTTTCTACAGTGATTGGTACATTGAAGTGTTCCGAAACCACCAGAGCATCGCTAAGCTTTGCGTCGTGCGCCTCACCCGCCGCATCGACGATGTCGACCATAAAGGTGCCTTCGTAATAGTTAACGATCTCAATGGAGCCCACGCCACCGAGTTGCTCAATGAGCTCGATGAGAAGGTCGTGTGTGGTGGGGCGGGTTTCGCTATAACCGTCGAGGCGCTGCATAACGCGCGCGCCTTCTAGTTGCGAGAGCCAAACGGGGAGGATGCGATTTCCTTCTACCCAGCGCATAAGAGCGCATAGTTCGCTTTCCGGCTCCATAACGTGAATGCCGTGGAACTCAAGACTAATTTTTCCCATGCTCTCCACTCTCCCACATTTGCCCGCCGCGTGGTGACGGAGAGCTTTATGTGGGCCGCTAGCACCAGGCACTAGCGGCGAAATCGGGAAATCTAGGAGTTGTATTCGTGACGCAGGTCAGTCTTGACCATGGTCGCGTGCAGCGAGACAACCAAAGCGGTCATCTGCTGTGACAATTCCTCGGCCTTCTGCACGGCAGTATCCGAGTTGGAGTTGGCCACCGGGGAGGCAACCTGCGCGATGAGATCTGCTTGGCGGCGGGCATTGTTGCGCAGCGACTTCAGCTGACGCTCTTCAAAACCGAATGCCTTAAGAGCTACTGCGGCAGATACTACGGAGACGTCATCCGCATCGAAGAACCCCGATGCGTCCGGGGTAATCAGGCCAATCTTGACTAGGCCGGCAACCTCCACCTCAGTGGAGCCTGCCTGATCAGCAACCTCTGCGTCAGTAAGACGCGTAACAACCGGAGCACGGAACTGGTCCGGGCTCAGCAACGTTTCTGCCTTGCCAGCAGAAACGATTGCAGTGACCTGGCCGGAATCCATAGCTTCCAGCTGCTCACGGATGACCTTCAGCGGGGTGTAGTTGTCACGCTGAGAGGTGAGAATGTAGAGAAGGCGATCAACGTCTTCCTGAGTGAAACGACGGTAACCGGAGGCAGTACGCTGCGGCGTGATTAGACCTTCAGACTCGAGGAATCGAATCTTCGACACGGTGACGTCTGGGAACTGCTGATTCAGATGTTCCAGGACGACGCCGATCGACATGGTCTTAGCTTTTTTGGCCTTAGCGGTCCCTTTCCGCAGGGCCGCGGCGTTAGACTGTGCTGCGCTCACTATACTTCTCTTGAATTTCTCTAAAGACTCGAAACGTGTTTATTGATTGGCGATGAAGACCAGACGGAACTTGCCGATCTGGATCTCGTCACCCACGTGAAGAACCTGGGAGTTACGCGGCTCGCGGTTGACGTAGGTGCCGTTCAGGGATCCGACATCGACGACCTCAAACTCGCCCTCGTTCACGCGGAACTCAGCGTGGCGACGGGAAACGGTGACATCATCCAAAAAGATGTCTGCCTCTGGATGACGGCCCGCGGTGGTGGTTGGGCGGTCCAACAAGAAGCGGGCACCTGCATTCGGACCACGCTTTACAACGAGGAGGGCTTGGCCCTCGGAAAGGTTTTCCGCACCTGCAACGGAGGTGTCATTACCGGCGGCAGCGCCGTTTTCCATCTCCTTGAGAAGGTCTGCACGGAATACAGAAGTGGTTTCTACCTGCGGTTCCGGCGTACCGGTATGCTCGCTCATTTTTACCTCCGAAGTGTCGGATTAGTGTTGACTTATTCCATATTAGCGATTCGCCCGCTTCCGCGAGCATCCTCACCAGATTTGTTTCATAAATTACTTTAACGGAAGATATTACCGATTCCTTTAAGTACGGAATTTCCTCCGCCAGACAAGGGATTATCGGAGACCATATACGTCCAGGTGGCACTCGGGCGGGCAAGCCCCGAATCTTCCAGGTGAGCACCTTTTTCATCAATGTCCACCGACTTGAAGGTAGCCACCGACTCCTCCACGGCACGTTGCGCCAAATCCTTGAACTCGCGGACCGCAATACGGTGATATTCGTCGATCGGTGTCTCACGGGCAATCGCGCGCAGGTGAATCGACTCACGGACATCGTCCATCAGCTCTAGGTGGTCGGCCCACGCTAGGTCGAGATGGTAGAGCATGATTTCCCGAGCGGCTTTTTCCTTTACCTCTGCGGGAAGTTCGGCAAGCTCCGCGGCACGTTCGGGAGCGCGCTCAGCTAATTCCTCCCAGGCTTTTGCGGTGTCGAGCAGCTTCGCTCGGCGTTCATCGATGATAACGCGTTGATCCGCCAACAGCTGGTTGTACTTCCAAGTCTGCGCGTGAATTTCCAGCAGCTGGCCTTCGGTTACGCGCTGACAATGCGCCACGAAGTCTGCCAGGCGTTTGGATTCAATACGGCCAGTTTCGTCCGGCTGCGCCGAGAGGGCTTCGTCCTCCCCGCCTTGCTTGACGACGTCGTCTTCCAAAGACACGAAGAAGAGCGACAGGCCCGGGTCTCCTTGGCGTCCAGCACGCCCGCGCAGCTGATTATCCAGGCGGGAGGTGCGATGGCGCGAAGTACCGATGACGGCGAGACCGCCCAGCTGCGCGACCTGCTCGCGGTCAGCCTCAGTAGCGCCGCCCAGCTTGATGTCTGTACCGCGGCCGGCCATCTGCGTCGAGACGGTCACGCGTGCGATATCGCCGGCTTCGGCGACGATGCGAGCTTCCTCAGCATCGTTCTTGGCATTGAGCACGCTGACTTCGACGCCGCGTTCGCGAAGTGCCTCGGCTAAATCCTCCGACTCCGCGACATCGTGCGTGCCCACGAGAACCGGCTGGCCAGTAGCGTTAAGGGCCACGATTTCGTCGACAATAGCCTTCGATTTCTCCTCGACCGTGGCATAAATGCGGTCGGCCTCGTCGAAACGCTGCAGTTGTTTATTGCGCTCGATTACAGAAACGCGCAGATCATAGAACTGACGCAACTGGTCAGTCGCCTCAACCGCGGTGCCGGTCATTCCGCACACCGTCGGGTAACGGCGCATCAGCTCCTGCAGAGTGATCGTGTCGAGGATGCGGCCACCCTCGGAGACTTCAAGGCCTTCCTTAGCTTCCACCGCAGCCTGCAGGCCGTCCGGCCAGCGCTGCAAGTCAGCAACGCGGCCGCGGGAGGCGTCGATTAGCTGCAACTTGCCATCTACAACGATGTAGTGGATATCGCGAATCAGCAAGGCCTTGGCGTGCAAAGCCAGATTCACCTTGACCAGAATCGTTCCGATGTTGTCCTCGGAATACAGCGAGTCAATGCCCAACTCGCGCTCGACGCGTGCCGCGCCATCATCGGTCAAAGCAACGGTACGGCCATCTTCGGCGATGACGTAGTCCAAGTCCTCACGAAGTCGCGAAACCACATTGGTGATGTGACCCGTGGGAGCCTCCCCTGGACGGTTTCCTGCCAGTACCAACGGAACCAGAGCCTCGTCGACCAAAACAGAGTCAGCCTCGTCTACCAAAGCGACGTCGGCTCGCGCCTGCACGGTCTGCTCGCGACTAGTGATCTGGTTATCGCGCAGCACGTCGAAGCCGAGCTCATTGACTGGGGCATAAATAATGTCGCAGGAATACGCTTTGCGACGCTGCGCGGCGTCCTTCTTCTCCGTCACGGAGTCTACGGTGAGGCCAAAAAATTCGACTAGCGGGCGCATCCATTCAGCATCCCGATCGGCCAAGTAATTGTTTACCGTCACAAGGTGGACGCGCTTACCGGTCAATGCGAAGCCGGTTGCGGCCATGGCTCCGACGAGGGTCTTGCCCTCACCAGTGGCCATCTGGATGACGTCTCCGGAAAGCAGGCGCAACACCGCTTGGGACTGAACGTGGAAAGGTTGCATGCCAAGCGTACGCTCGCTGGCCACGGCAAGGGCTGCCAAAAATCGCGCTTTATCTGCGATTTCACCCTCACGCACAGAGTCGCGGGCGGCTTGTGCCACGGCGGCGTCGTCAAGCGCGGATAGCTCCTGGGTCGCAGCACCGGAGCTATCCACGATGGCTTTCGACTTTTTATCGTTCCGCTCGCTCTGCGCACCCATGGCCTTCCAAAACCAGCCAAATGCACCCATGTTCGTCTCCGTTACTGTTGAATGCTTCTTAAGTAAATCTTTAACTCTACCGACTCTAGCTAACCCTCTGTGGCCTATGTAGAGACGGCTCTATATCCTAGTCTTTATGCAATCTGTGAACGTGAAGCTCCCGTCCTCCACTGGAACCATGATGGCGGGTACCATTGACTTTCCTGACTCCGCGCCACAAGCCTTTGCGATCTTCGCGCACTGCTTTGCTGGATCGCGCCACACTCCCGGTGCAGCTCGCGTATCTAAGCAGCTCACCAATTTCGGCGTAGCCACCCTGCGCTTCGATTTCCCGGGCCTCGGCCAGTCCGAGGGCAACTTCGGTGAGACCAACTTCAGCCAAAATGTTGCTGATATTCAGGCTGCAGCAAACTGGCTGGCTGAAAACTACTCCGCTCCGCAGCTTCTGATGGGCCACTCCTTGGGCGGCGCCGCCTCCCTGGCAGCGGCAAGCGGTATTCGCTCGCTCAAGGCAGTAGCAACCATTGGCGCACCATTTGATCCTGCCCACTCTGTTTTGCACTACGCCGACAAGATTGGTGAGGTCGACGCAAACGGCGAGGTCGAGGTCATCCTCGGCGGTCGCGCGCTGACCATCTCCCGCCACTTCCTCGAAGACTTGGCGGATACCAACCCAGAGGAATACCTGCGCCGGCTGCGCAAGCCGCTGATGATCTTGCACTCCCCGATCGACCAAACCGTTGGCATCGACAATGCCCAGAACATCTTCTTAAAGACGCGCTACCCCAAGTCCTTGGTGGCCTTGGACAAGGCAGACCACCTCATCACCAAGCAGGGTGCCGCTGCCCGCGCCGCAGACCTCATTGGTGCTTGGTTCGAGCAGTTCATCGTGCCGGAGAATGTACCAACCCACATCGATGAAACCGCAGCTGAAGCGCAGCCGGCAGTCGGCACTAAGTTCGGCGTGGTGGTTCGCCACAATGAGCGCAGCGTCACGGCTGACCGCCCCAAGAAGCAGGGCGGAAAGGGCCAAGGTTTTACCGCGGAGGGCCTGCTGATGTCCGCGCTAGCTGCATCGACCACGCAGACAATTAAGGAAGCCTCCAAAGGCATGCCGCTCGACGACGTCCAGGTCAACGTCACCCATGTGGGGGACACGACGTTTGAGCGCCGCATAAAGCTTGTGGGCGATCTTTCCGCGCAGCAGAAGTCGACCTTGCTCGAGGCCGCGAAGTCCTCTCCTGTTGAGCAGTTGCTGGGCGCCGCCCAAATCGTGGACGTCGAAGCATGATCGTGCTCAACCCCTTGAGCCCCGAAGCCCGCTGCCCTTGTGGGCTCGGGCTTTGCTTCGGCGAATGCTGCGGCAAGTTCCACGGCGGCAAGCCCGCCCCGACCGCAGAGGCCCTCATGCGCTCACGCTTTTCGGCCTTCGTGACCGGCGATGAGGATTACTTACTGCGCACCTGGGACCCGGAAACCCGGCCAGAGCGCCTACACCTGGAAGACAACGGTATCCGCTTTTATCGCCTGGACATCATCGATACCGTCGATGGCGGCCCGCTCGATGATACGGGAATCGTGGAGTTCGAAGCTTTCTACAAAGGCGCGGCCGCAGGCTCCCAGCGTGAGCGCTCCCAGTTCCGGCGCACGCAAGGGCAGTGGGTATATAGCACCGGCGATTTTTAAGCAATACCCAGCTCACACAGGCGATTGGAATCAGTGAATACTACTGATGTAATCTATTCAGGTCGCATCCTCGAGATGTGACGGCGGACTATGGCGCAGTTTGGTAGCGCACTACACTGGGGGTGTAGGGGTCGCAGGTTCAAATCCTGTTAGTCCGACCAAACCGGAAGACGGTTTCGTGAAACTAACTTAAATCGTTTGCGAAACTGCCTCCGATAGATAAACCCACCGCTTCTATGCGGTGGGTTTAGTCGTTTTCGCCGTGATCCAGGCGTTAAACAATAAGACTTCCTTCATGGTTCGTCCCCTCTAAAACGACTAATAGCCCGGAACCTCAAATCGGTTTTCCGAGCTAACTGTGTGAAAAGTATTCAGTTGGTCTTAGGCCACGTGCTGCGCAGGCGGCGCGTTCGGGTGCGCGCCAGCCAGCTCCGGATCGCGCGGCGGATGCGGATCGCGCACCCTAGGTGGTGGTGTCTTTTCATCCCTCTCCACACGTCCAAGAAAACGCCGGATCATAGAGGCATTGGCCGCAACCACACCAAGGGGCCGTATAGAAGAAAGCCGCAGCAAAACCACGAACAGGTCTACGTGTGTGGGACCTGACCCCTGTTTGGTAGACACCTGATAT